>JAWXBX010000270.1:0-5016 GCA_034440415.1 Gemmatimonadota bacterium
GGGGTTGCTGTAGGTTGGGCGATTGGGCGATTGGGCGGTTGGGCGGTTGGGCGGTTGGGCGATTGGGCGGTTGGCTGGCATGTACTAACCGCCTAACCACCTACCCGCCAACCGGCTACTTCCGCGGAAAAATCACTTCAGGCTCGTGGTCCATGGCCTGGATGTAGTCGCGGTCGAAGGCCGCGGAAATCGTCTCCCGCCGTGAGTAGGGGCCAGAGGTATACGCCTTCGAGGTGATGCCCTGCTGACTCAGCTCGCAGACATGCCAGTCCTGGCGGTTGGTCATATCCCAGAACTTGACCCCGTCCTCTATATCGAAGCCCGGGTTCTTGAGGGTGTCGGGGTTGAACAGCCAGTGGCAATAGATTTTCGTGCGGTCCACCGCCACGGGCCAGAGCACGTGGTACATGACGTAGTCGGGGTGCAGCGAGAGCAGCATGTTCGGCATGATGGAGTAGTAGTAGACCCGGTTGTGGTCCTCCGCCGGAAGCCCGGCATCCACCGGCAGGCCGCAGACGTCGCCGCTCATCGTCATGCTCTTCGCGTCATCGTTCAGGATCATGTACCCGCCGAGGAATGGTCCCTCGACCAGATCGTTCTCGCCGCCGGTCGGCGGAGTGAGCTTGGTCAGGGCCGGATGGACACCGGGGCAGTGGTAGCATTCGGAATAGTTCTGGACGACGAGTTTCCAGTTGGCGTGGACGTCGTACTCGATGGTCTTGCCGATCTTCAGGCCGGGCAGGTTGAACCGGCGGAAGCGGGTGAGCAACGGCGCATGCGATTCCTCGAACGGGATCGGGTCCGGGCTCAGGTTGAGGAAGATGAACCCCTCCCACAGCGCGAGCGAGACAGCATGCAGCGGCCAGTCCTGCTTGCGGAAACCCTCGAGGTCGTTGGTCGCCGGCGCGCCAATGAGGCGGCCGTCGAGTCCGTAGGTCCAGGCGTGATAGGGACACTGGATGGACTCGGAGAGGGTGCCCTGGTGCTCCTCGCACAGTTTGCTGCCGCGATGGCGGCAGACATTGTAGAAGGCCCGGACCACACCCTTCTTGTCCCGCAGGATGATGATGCTCTCCCCGCCAATCTCCTGGACGAAAAACGCGCCCGGCGTGCTGATCCGTTCCTCCCGGTCGATGCACAGCCACTGCCGGCCGAACAGCTGCGCCTGCTCGGCGGCGAGCATCGCGGGATCGGTGAAGTACGCACGTGGGAGGGTCATCTGCCCATGTGTGGGCAGCTCGCGGGGGCGCCAGAGGGTCGAGGTCATGTATCAGCCTGCTGTGCAGAAGGGTTGCTGTAAGATGCCCTCCGGCCGCCCGCCCCGGAAGTGGACCGGTCCGCAGCGCTGGTTGGCCCGGGTAGTGGCGGAGTAGGATTCGCTCCCATGCCGCGCCCCGTCATTCACCTCCTGCCGCACACCCATTGGGACCGTGAGTGGTACCTCCCGCTCGGCGCCCTTCGTGCGCGACTGGTCTCCGCGATTGATGAAATCGTCGCCCGGCTCACGGCGGAGCCGTCGATCCGCAGCTTCCTGCTCGACGGCCAGACCGTCCTGCTGGACGACTACCTCCAGATACGGCCCGAACAACGCGAGGTCATCGAACGGCTGGTGCGCGCCGGCCGGCTGCAGGTCGGTCCCTGGTATGTGCTCGCGGATGCCCAGATCCCCGCGGGCGAGTCGCTGCTGCGGAATCTGGCGATCGGTCGCGCTACCGCTCGGCAATTCGGCGGCTCGCCGGAGGTGTTGTATTCGCCGGATGCGTTCGGTCATCCGCCGGCCTGGCCGGCACTGGGCCTCGAGTTCGGCATCACGACCGGGGCGCTGTGGCGCGGCGTGCGTAGTGAAGCGACCGGCAACCGGGATCTCTTCTGGTGGTCCGCGCCCGATGGACGGCAGATGCTGGTCTATCACTTCCCGCCGGATGGCTACGAGATCGGCTCCCACCTGCTCCTCCCGCCCGCAGAGGATGGTGGGGACGCCGCACTCAGCAAGGCGTGGTCCCGGGTCCGTGGTCGGCTGCTGCCGCGCACCGCCACACGCCATGTGGCGCTGTTCGTCGGAGCGGATCATCATGCGCCGTCGCCATGGCTCGCGGGACTGCGGGATCGGCTGGCCGCGCTCGACAAGACCTGCGACTTCCACTGGTCACGCTTGGACCGCTACTTTGACGCCGCGCGCGCGGAAGCGCGCGACCTTGTCGTGCTCCATGGCGAGCAACGCTGGTCCTGCGGCTATACCTGGACGCTGCAAGGTGTGCACGGAACCCGGGCGCCGCTCAAGCGACGCACCAGCCGGATCGAGCTCGACCTCGTCCGGATCGCCGAACCGCTCGCGGGACTGGCCTCGCATGTCGCTGGCGCCAGTGCCACGCCTCACCACACCGATGGCCCGGTCCTCACGCAGGCGTGGCGTGAGGTCATCCAGTGTCACTTTCACGACTCCATCGGCGGCTGCTGCCACGATGCCGTCGCGGACGCCATGGCGGTGCGCCTGACCGATGCCGAGGCCGCCACGGACGAGGTGATCCGCTCGGCGGTGCACCGACTCGCGGGACACGATCCGAATCGTTCGCGTGAGGGAGCGGCGATGGATTCGCGGCTGGTGCTGTGGAATCCCGCGGCGCGTCCGCGTTCCGGGATTGTCGAGGCGGAGCTGACGTTTTTCCGGCGCGATGTGCTGGTGGGACCGCCGGGCTCGCGCCGTCCGCGCCAGGGGTCCGGTGTGGAATCGTTCGCGCTCGCGGCGCTGGAGCCCGACGGGGCTTCCACGATCGAGCCGCAGGTCATCGATGTGACGACCGGCTCCGAACGGCTCGATGCGTCGCAGCACTATCCCGATCACGATGCAGTCGATCGCGTCCGCGTCGCCTTTCCGCTCCCGGTCTCCCTCGGTGGCCTTGGCGTGCGACTGCTGCGGCCGGCCGACTCGACGGGCGGGGAGATGGAAGCCTTCGCCGCTGCGGGGCGGGGCATGCTCTGGAATGGCCGGCTGGAGGCCGCGGTGGATGGTACCGGGTGCGTTGAACTCACGGGCGTCGGGACCACGGCGCGGTTCCGCGGGCTGCTGGCGCTCGAGAGCCAGCCCGATATCGGTGATACCTACTCGTTCTGCCCCGCGCCCAAGGCGAGGATGACGCGCCCTGTCGGGCGAGTCCGCACGGCGATCACCGCCGCGGGACCATACCTCGCGGGACTGGAATGGAGCCAGGTGCTGCGGCCGGCGCATGTCGGCACGGTGCGGCGTGAGCGGGTAGATGTCCGGACGGCGGTCGAGCTGGTCGGCGATCGGGCCAGCCTCCGGCTCCGGATGACCATCGACAACCAGGCGTCAGACCACCGACTCCGGCTCCGCCTGCCCCTCGGTCTTCGCGGCGTCCCGGCGGTCGCGGGCTCGGCATTCGGCAGCGTGAGCCGCACACCGGTGAAGCTGCCGCGCCAGCAGTTCCCGGACGAGGCTCCAGTCACCACGGCGCCGGCACAGCGCTGGGTCGCGGTCGCGAAGGGCGGGCGTGGCCTCGCGGTCCTGGCACCCGGTTTTTTCGAGTACGAATGGACCGCGGGTGGCGACCTGCTGATCACACTGTTCCGTTCGGTCGGCGAACTCTCGCGCAACACCCTCCCGACCCGTCCTGGTCACGCCGGCTGGCCGACACCGACGCCGGGCGCGCAGTGCCGCGGAACCACCGTCGTGGACCTGGCCGTCGCACTGGTCACCGCCGATGATCTCGCCGAACCCGATCGACTGGAGCAGCTGTGGGAGGACGCCTTCCTTCCGGTCCGCGCCTGGTGGCTGCGCGACTATTCCGCGGTCGGTGCGGCACCGCCCCAAACGCAGGGGATTGCGCTGGAAGGCGCTGGGTTGGTGTTCTCAGTCTGCCAAGCCACAGCGGAAGGACGGGGCATGATCCTGCGGTGCTGGAACGCTCTCGACCGTCCGACGAGTGGTCATTGGCGCTCGGAGCGGCTGGTGCTGCGCGCTTCGCGCATCCGCGCTGATGGGGCGCCGCTCGAGGAAATTGCCGTCACCCCCGACGGACACCGGCTTGGCGTCGAGGCCGGGCCGCACGAAATCATCACCTTCCTGGTGACACTCACCGACTGACCTGGGAGACCCCCATGCGCTGTGCGTCTGTGCTGTTGCTTGTCGCAATGCTGCCCGCTGCTGTCGCCGCGCAGGAGAAGGAGGTCCTGAACGTGCCGGGCGCGGTCGCGGGGCTGCCATTCTCGCCCGCGGTACGAGTGGGAAATGTGATTTACCTCTCCGGCCAGTTGGGCAATGTGCCCGGTACCCGCACCGTTGTGCCTGGGGGCATCCGGGAAGAGACCCGCCAGACCTTTGCGAACATGCGGGCGGTGCTGGAGGCGGCGGGAAGCTCGCTCAACCGGGTGTTCAAGTGCACGGTCTTCCTCGCTGACATCAGCGAGTATGCGGCGATGAACGAGGTGTATACGACGTTTTTCCCGGTGGATCCTCCGGCGCGATCCACCGTGGCGGGCAGCGGGCTGGCGCTCGGCGCGCGGGTGGAAATTGAGTGCATGGCGACGGCGGGGCGGTAGGGCGGCGACCGAAGCGCCTTAGGAGCAGCGTAGCTGCGACTCGGCGCGAGGGAGTGGCGATTGGGCGGTTGGGCGATTTCAATCCTTTGCGTTTGTCGCTGCGTCGAGCAGGGCCCACAGCCGATCCAGCCAGTCGAGATGTTCCGGCTTCATGAGCACGGAGCGGAGTACGGTGACGGTCGGCTGATCAGGCGCGAAGCCGGTCCCCGCGGGATCGACCAGGTCCAGCGGCAGTTCCGCGAGCGCCAGGTGGAGATCACGCCGCGCGGCTTCTGCAAAGATCCGCCGCGCCCGGCGCGAGGCCGCGCTCGCCGATTCGGCCCGCGGCGCCCACACCACAATATCCAGCTCCGGCACGAGTCCCGCCACGAATCGTGGATCGGCGGCGATCCGTCGGTGCCATTCGAGGGCTGCGTCGCGTGATCGACCGAGCATGCCGGCGAACTCTCCGCCACGCAC
>JAWXBX010000271.1:0-2661 GCA_034440415.1 Gemmatimonadota bacterium
CCCATATATTCCCCCCATGGCCTCACCCCGCCCCATCATCGTCGGCACCGGCATCGCAGGCCTGTGGACTGCGTGGCGTCTCGCCGCCGAGGGCCAGCCCGCCGTCCTGCTCACCAAGGGCCTGCTCGCCGACAGCGCCAGCGCCTGGGCCCAGGGCGGGATCGCGGTAGCGCTCGGACCGGGTGACAGCCCGAGCCAGCATGCCGCCGATACCCTCGCCGCGGGGGACGGCCTCTCCGATCCCGAAGCGGTCCGGGTGCTTACCAATGAAGGGCCTGACCGAATCCGGGAACTGCTGGCGATGGGTGCGGTGTTCGATGTCGGACCCGACGGCGCGCTGCGACTCGGCCTCGAGGCGGCCCACACCCAGCCGCGGATCATCCACGCCGGCGGCGACCGCACCGGGGCGGCGATCGTCGCCTTCCTGACGGATATCGTCCGCAAGCATCCGCTGATCGAGATCCTGCGCTACACCGAAGTGGCGGCGCTCTCCCACGACGGCTGGCGGGTGACGGGGCTGATTGCCCTGCGCCATGGGAAGGCGGTTGAACTCGAGGCCCAGGATGTGGTGCTTGCCACCGGCGGCGTCGGCCAGCTGTTCGAGGTCACCACCAATCCGCTGGTCGCCACCGGCGACGGCTGGGCGCTGGCGTGGCGGGCCGGCGCCGAGCTGCGCGACCTCGAGTTTCTCCAGTTTCACCCCACCGCGCTCAAGCTGCCGGGGGTGAACCCCGCGCCGCTGATCACGGAGGCGGTGCGCGGGGCCGGCGGCATCCTGGTCGATCGCGATGGACGGCGCTTCGCCTTCGACGCGGATCCGCGGGGCGAGCTCGCGCCGCGCGATGTCGTCGCCCGCGCGGTGGCGGCGGCGGATCTCACCGGCGGTGCCTGGCTCGATGCCCGCGAGATCGGGAATTTCGGGGAGCGCTTTCCCGGGGTCACCACGATTCTCGCAACGCATGACCTCGATCCGATGCGGGACCTCATCCCCGTTGCCCCGGCGCTGCACTACGCGATGGGCGGCGTACGCACCGACCTCGACGGCCGCACCACCCGTGAAGGCCTCTGGGCGGTGGGCGAAGTCGCCTGCACCGGCGTGCACGGCGCCAACCGGCTCGCGTCGAACTCGCTGCTGGAAGGGCTGGTCTTTGCCGATCGTGTCGCCCGCGCGCTGCTGGCGAGCCATCAGACGTCCGAAGCCACCGGATACGCGCGTGAATGGATGGAAGGAGTGCGGCAGCGCCCGGTGCCGGGCCGCCATGCGGAGGCGTTCATCGCGCAGTGGAGTCATCGCGAGCAGCTGCGGCAACCGGCACCGGCGTTTCCCCCGGCCCCGGCAGCGGAGATCCCCGCCGACCATGCGGCGGACAACGCGGCCGCGGCCATCCGCAGCTCCATGCGCGCGATCATGGCCCTCGAAGTCGGGCTGGTACGGACCGAGGCCAGTCTGCGCCAGGCTCGTGCCGCCCTCGCCGCCCTCGCGAAGCGCACCCCGGCGGCGGCGTGGCGCACCGCCAATCAGCTGCTCACCGCGCGCCTCATCACCCATGCGGCGCTGCGACGGCGGGAGAGCCGGGGAGGCCATCGCCGGCTGGACTATCCCCCGCTTCCGAAGCGCCCGCTCGTCGAGAGCACCACGCCAGGCCGGAGTCCCGCATGACCCTGGCGCTGCCTGTCATCACGCCGACCACGCTCTCCCCGGCGGCCATCGCCGTGCTGCAGCAGGAGATCCGGACGCTGGCCAGGCGGCGCAACGCGGTCATCCTGGCGCATAACTATGAGCGCCCCGAAGTGCAGGACGTCGCGGATTTCGTCGGCGACTCGCTGGGCCTCTCCCGCAAAGCCGCCGCCACAGAGGCGGAGGTGATCGTCTTCTGCGGAGTCCATTTCATGGCGGAAACCGCGACGATCCTGGCACCGGCCAAGCGGGTGCTCCTGCCCGACCTGCGCGCCGGCTGCTCGCTCGCGGCAACCATCACCGCCAACGACGTGCGCCAGTGGAAACGGAAGTTCCCGGGGTACATCGCGGTGGGCTACGTGAACACGACGGCCGAGGTGAAGGCGGAGCTCGACTATTGCTGCACCAGCGGCAACGTGCTGGATGTGATCGATGCCATTCCGGAGGATCACGGGATCCTGTTCTGCCCCGACTTCTTCCTCGGCGCCCATGTCCGCCGCATGCGCCCGACCCGGAAGGTGGAGGTGTGGCTGGGTGAGTGCCATGTGCACAAGGACATCAGCCCGCATACCCTTGCACGCGCGCGCGAGGCGCACCCCGATGCGGAGGTGCTGGTGCATCCCGAGTGTGGCTGCGCCGGCCAGCTGATCTACGCCATGGGTCAGGGCGACATTCCCGCTAACGGCGTGCACATCGCCTCCACCGAGCGGATGGTGCAGCTGGTGAAGGAACGGCCCGCCCGTGAATTCATCGTGGCGACGGAGACCGGCATCATGCACCGGATGCAGCGCGAGGCGCCAGAGAAGGCATTCTTCGCCGCCGACCGCGCCGCCGTGTGCGCCTTCATGAAGACGATCACGCTGGAAGGCACCCGTGACGCGCTGAAACTGGACCAGTTCCACATCACCGTCTCACCCGAGATCGCCTCGCGTGCCCGCCAAGCGCTTGATCGCATGGTGGCATTGGGGCCGGGAGTGGCGCAG
>JAWXBX010000272.1:0-16677 GCA_034440415.1 Gemmatimonadota bacterium
CTATCCTACAAGCCACCTCCCCCTCTCACCGCAGACCCGATATGGCCGCTCCGCAGGCGATCCTCGACCTCGTCGCCCGGTTCACGGATCACCGTGACGCCTATCTCTCCTCCGGCTACAACGAAGCCCAGCTGCGCCAGGAGTTCCTCGATCCGATGTTCGAGGCGCTGGGGTGGGACATGGCCAACCGGCAGGGTTACGCCGAGGCGTACAAGGAGGTCATTCACGAGGATGCGATCAAGATCGGCAGCCTGACCAAGGCGCCGGACTACAGTTTCCGGGTGGGTGGGGTACGGAAGTTCTTCCTCGAAGCCAAGAAACCAGCGCGGAATCTCAAGGACGATCCGGAACCGGCCTATCAGCTCCGGCGCTACGCCTGGAGCGCCAAGCTGCCGCTTTCCGTCCTGACCGACTTCGAGGAGTTCGCGGTGTACGACTGCCGCATCCGTCCCGCCTCGGCCGACAAGGCCAGCGTGGGCCGGACGCTGTACCTCAAGTACACCGACTACGCCACGCGGTGGGAAGAGATCGCCGGGATCTTTTCTCGCGACGCGGTGCTCAAGGGGTCGTTCGACAAGTACGCCGAGTCGGGCAGGAAGAAACGGGGCACGGCGGAGGTCGATGTCGCCTTTCTGGCCGACATCGAGCGGTGGCGCGAGCTGCTGGCGAAAAACTTCGCGGCCAGGAATGACCGGCTGGAGCAGCAGGAGCTCAACTTCGCCGTCCAGCGGACCATCGACCGGATCATCTTCCTCCGTATCGCCGAGGACCGCGGGCTGGAGACGTATGGCCAGCTGCAGGCGCTCAGCAATGGAGCCCAGAGCTACGGCCGGCTGCGCGACCTCTTCCGCGCCGCCGACGCCCGCTACAACTCCGGCCTGTTCCATTTTCGCGCCGGGAAGGACCGGCACGAGGCACCGGACGAGCTGACGCTGGGGCTCAAGCTGGACGACAAGCCGCTCAAGGAGATCATCGCCGGGCTGTACTATCCCGAGAGTCCGTACGAGTTCTCGGTCCTCTCCGCCGACATCCTCGGTCAGGTCTACGAGCAGTTTCTCGGCAAGGTCATCCGGCTCACTGCCGGGCATCAGGCGAAGGTCGAGGAGAAGCCCGAGGTCAAGAAGGCGGGCGGGGTCTACTACACCCCGACCTACATCGTTGACTACATCGTGCGGCAGACGGTGGGGAAGCTGCTGGAGGGTAAGACGCCAAAGGAAGCCGACAAGCTGACGGTGCTCGATCCCGCCTGCGGCTCCGGCTCCTTCCTGATCGGTGCCTATCAGCACATCCTCGACTGGTACCGGGACCAGTATGCGCTGGCGCCGGACAAGCACAGAAAACAGCTCTTCCAGGGACCGGGCGGCGCCTGGCGGCTCACCAGTGCCGAGCGGAAGCGGATCCTGCTCAACAACATCTACGGGGTGGATATCGATCCACAGGCGGTGGAGTCACCAAGCTCTCCCTGCTGCTCAAGGTATTGGAAGGGGAGAACGCCGAGGCGCTGCAGCACGAGTTGAATGTGTTCCGCCAGCGGGCGCTGCCGGATCTGGGGGACAATATCAAGTGCGGGAATTCGCTGATCGGGCCTGAGATCTTCGAGGGGCAACTTGATCTTGCTGATCGGCAACAGGCGAAGCAGCCAGTCAATGCCTTTGAGTGGGCTGCAGAATTTCCCACAATCCTTCGTGGTGCAAGAGGTGGATTCAGCGCTGTTATCGGCAACCCCCCGTATGTCCTCCTCCAGCTGTTAGACGATGCGGCCATATTCGCATTTTTCTCCCGTACGTATGAGGCCGCACGCTACAAGATTGACACATATCATTTGTTTCTCGAGCGCGGCCTTCTCCTCACGAAAGCAAGCGGGCTATTGGGCTTCATCGTTCCAAACACGTTTCTCCGGAACAAACATGCGGTAGCACTCAGAGAGTTCATTCTGAAGAACGCTCGAGTACGATATCTTCGGCTCTTCCTGTATCCCGTGTTCCCTAAGGCAAGCGTCGATACGGCGATCGCTATCCTGGAGCGAGGCGTATCCGAGGAGGAGAATCCGCGCACGACGATCGAGAAATGCGAATCCCAGGAAGCCCGGACGAGCAGCACAATAAGTGAGGACCTCTTTCGAGCGCACCCAAAGCGCGAGTTCCTTTCGACAGGATCACCCGAGGAGGAGGCACTCAAGGCGAAACTCTGTAAGGCTGGTCCTCGCCTCGGTGAGTTCGCCACCGCGTATTTCGGAATTCAAACTCACGACCGCACGAAGTTCGTGTCGACGCGCCACAAAGGTCCATCATTCAAACCGACCATCGATGGTGGTGACATTCACGCGTTTCGCGTTCCACTGGCAACGGAGTATGTAGATTTCAGACCTACTGCGATAAAGAGTGGCGGGAAGCGGGCGGTCTATGAGCAAGACCGGATTGGCGTGCGGCAAATAGGAGCGTTCCCGACCGGGGCAATTGTTCCAAGGGACCAATTCACCCTAAATACGATCTATAACATCATTCCCACGGGCAGGGAGAAGCTTGACTTGTATTTTCTCCTCGGAATCATTAATTCGCGCGCAATTCGGTGGTTCTGGCAGGTCTCGTTTTCCGACCAGAAACGCACGTTCCCAAAAATCAAGAAAGATGACCTGCTGCAGATCCCTCTCCCCAGCTCCCCAACCGGGTCCGGTGCACTTGCCCAAGTAACAAGAGAGATCTCAGCAATAGCGAGAGACATTTGCCTGTTCGTTCAGAAACAAGAACGCACTCGGTCTGCAATGTCGCAGTATCCGCAACAGCGGGAATTGAATGTATTGCTCGCGCTCTTGAATCGCCGTATCTATGCGTCGTACCACCTGACCCCTGCCGAGATACGCCTGATCGAGGAGGCCACAGCGTGAACGTCGCGCTGCATCCCTCGTGGACCGCCGCCCTGGTCCGGCAACCGGAAACCGGGATGGGCTACCAGGTGGTGGAGCTGCAGCATCATGATCGGCGCGATCTGGCGCTGGTGAGCACCGGGCTGGAGCTGGTGGAATCCCGGCAGCGCGGCTGGGGCCTCAACTGCCGCTGGCCCCGGGCCCGCTGGGAGGCGGTGATCGGCGCGTTCACGCGCCACGTCGAGGACAGCGACTTCCGGATCGTCAGCAACGGTGAGCTGCTCCGGGCCGGCCGGCTTGGCGCCCGGGGAGAGGAACCCGCCAGCGCGTCACCCGATTTCCTCTATCAGTCTGGAATCGGGTATCGCTATCTCAGCGTGGCGGCGGACCCCCGGATCGCGCCGGATGGGGCGGTGAGCCCGGGCACCTTCTACGCGGGCATGAATGTCGTGGACCGGCAGGTGGAGAGCGCCGCCGATGCCACCCGAGGATTCAGCCTCCCTCCCACCGCTCCACCGATCTACCGCCACGCCATGCAGCATTACGACCCGGTGCTCACGGCGATAGGCATCGGTCATGCGCTGGGGCTCTTTGGGCAGCAAGGCGGACTGGAAGAGTTCATCCTGCGGCAAGGAGCGCCGGCCGGAGCGTACCGCGGCTGGAGCGAGATTCCGCCGGGGATTCGATAGAAGTCAGCCGGCAGCCCTGAGCTGGGCGGAGCGGGAGCTCCGCCCCCACCCGGCCTCACCTGCTCCCCACTCATCGTAGTCGATCCGCTGGGCGATCCCCGCCCCGGTCGCGGTATCGACCTGCTGTGGGACCGGCCGGGTGCGGTCGCGGACATCGCCTGCCCCGATGAGCTGACGGAGGCATTCATCACCCGGTGGCGGGAAGAGGCGCGCCGGATGCTGGATGCGGTCGGCTGGCGCGATGAGCAGATTACCGCGCGCCGCTTTCCCCACGGAGCGAGCGTCGCGATCAGCGCCCCGATCGACGGCCTGCTCGCTGCCACCGGGGTCAACGAGTAGGCGGTGGCCGCGGCAACCACCCGCCTCGCCGGGGGCGATGCGCCGCCCCTCGAACCGGCGCGCACCGCCCTCGCGCTTCAGATCGGCGCCGAGGCCAATCCCGCGCTCGCGGCACTGCATCGCGCCGCACTCCAGCGCAATGTCACTTTCCTCTTCGATCCCGATCAGGTTTCCGTCGGCGGCGGCACCGGGTCGTTCACCTGGCCGCTCAATGCCATCCCGTCGCCCGAGGCGGTGGACTGGTCCCGGGTACACGATGTGCCGCTGGTGCTGGTGACAGGATCGAACGGCAAGACAACCACCGTCCGGTTGCTCGCCGCCGTCGCCGGCCTCCCCCTGGATGCCATCCGGCAGGGGCTCATGACATTCGGCACCAGCCCGCGCGACAATCCCGGACGACTCAACGTCTACCGGATCGGCGACGTGACCATCGTGGTCGACTTCGCCCACAACCCGCACGGGATGGACGCGCTCGTCGCCATGGCGAACCAGCTCCCAGCCGCGCGCCGCCTCGTCAGCCTCGGCCAGGCGGGCGATCGCGACGATCTCGCCCTGAGGCAGCTGGCCGCGAGTGCGGTCGCCTTCCGGCCCGATCGGGTGCTTCTCAAGGAGATGGACAAGTACCTGCGCGAACGCCCCGTCGGGCAGGTCTGCGACGTGATGGAGGCCGAGTTTCTCCGGCTCGGCGTTCCCGCTGACCGGATCAGTCGGGCACCCTCGGAATTCGAGGCGGTGCGTGCCGCGCTGGCCTGGGCCCGGCCGGACGACCTCCTGCTCCTGCCAACGCACGCCGAACGCGGCAGGGTGCTGGGATTGCTCGACGAACTTGAGCGCCGCGGCTGGGGACCTGGCGAGCCCATCCCGGAAACGACGTTGGGGGCGGAGTAGGGGTCGCATGTATGCGACCCCTACTCCGCCCCCTACCCCACCGTCATGCAGGACCTCTAGCGACCGCGCGCTCCGCCGCCGCCACCGCCCGGACCACCCCGGCCTCCAGCGCCACCTGCCGGGCCGCCGCGACCACCGCCGCCCTGACCACCACTCCCGCCGGGACCACCGCGCCCGCCGCCGCCCGGACCACCACTCCCGCCAGGACCACCACGACCGCTGCCACCACCCTGACCACCGCGCGGGCTCCGGCTCGGATCCTCGTACTTCCGGGTCTTGGCCAGTTCTTCGGCCTGCTTCGCGGCGATGCGGATCATCCGCTCGGGGCTCTCCGCCTTCATGATCTCGCGCTTGGCGCCAGCGGTGAAGGTCACCTTCCCCTCCACCAGCTCGGAGGTCAGCGGCCGACCGGTGGTGAGCTCATAACAGCCGAGCACGTTTTCCCCGGCGCCCTGGGCGGTGTTGATCCGCTCGGCGAGCGCATCGCGACTGGGCAGACCTTCGAGGGTGACCGCCGGCTTGCCGAACGGGGTGATCGGCTGCAGCAGCAACGCCACCTTGGCACCGGTGACCGAGGGGGCAATGCGGACTTCCTTGCCGCCGACTTCCTGGGCCCAGCGATGGGCCTCACGCTCGGCCGGCGAGGCCTGAACGGCCTTCGGGGCGGCGGGACCGGACTTGGCCGCCGGAGCCTTCTTCTGCTCCTGGTTGCGGCGAATGGCCTTCAGGTATTCTGGTTCGTCGTTTGACACAGCGGTTTCTCCGTCAGGCAACTTGGCGTGATTGGGGAGGGAGAAGATACACCGGGGCCGGGTTGGTGGGGAGGGAGGCAGCGGGCAGCGTTGAGCGGTCAGCGGGCAGCCGTCAGCCGTTGGAGATGGCGACCCCAATCGCCCGATCGCCCACCTACCGTTTGCTCACCATCACCCACAAACCGTAGAACAGCAAGCCCGTCGCCGTCCAGCCCACCACCGACCACCGCAGAAAGAGCCGGCGGATGACCGCGGCGTCCGTCGCCCGCTCCATCTTCCACTGGGCCGGGAGCAGCAGGACCAGCCAGAGGAGGGTGGAGAGCAGCAGCGCGCCGATCCCCTGCCGGATCCACGGCAGATCGCGCCACGGCAGCCCGGATTGACGTAACAGGAAGATGCCGCTGACGGTCAAGAGCGTTCCGCCACCCAGAGTGAAGATCAAGTCGGTCCACAGGATGGCCCGCGCGATCGGCCGGAACGGTACGGTGCCTTCCCGCCACCACCGGTACATGTACCAGGCCCAGACGCCGGTGACCGTCACATTGCCGACCAGCAGCACCGCGCCCGCCACATGCAGCGCCTTCAGGACCGCGTATTCAGCCATTGCGACGCTCGAAGGGGCCACGGAGAAAGCCGAGGGCATGCCGCACCCGGTCCAGCCGCTTGTTGATCGACAGGCGCCCGGAAACGAGGATGTCGAACTCGTCGACGGTTTCCAGCGCCAGCCGCTGATCGAGCTGGTCCACCGTCGCCTGCAGCCGCCGTTCGATCTCGAGCGCCAGCTCGCGGCGGGCGCGCTTCATGGCCGACCCGTCCACCGCACCGCTCGTCGCTGCGTCGCCGACCACCCATGGCTCCCCCAGCCAGGCGAATGCCTCCGGCAGCTGTTCGCCCAGGTAGCGATAGCGCAAGGCCACCGGCCAGATCGTCACCGGCTGCCCCAGCGCCAGCGCGAGATGCGCCGCGCCACGCTCGGTCTCCCGAATCGGGGCATCAGGTGATGAGCGGATGCCCTGCGGAAAAACCCACAGCCCGGTCAGCGGCCGGCGCAGATGGCGCCCTGCCGCTGCGAGGTCCGCGTATGCCGCGGGAGCGGAATTGCGCCGCATGGGCAGGGCGCCGATGAACTTGAACATCCAGTAGCGGTCGAGATTCACCCCCTCCATGAGGATATGGAAGTGGAGGCCAAGGCGGGCACCGACCAGATAGGCGAGAAAGCCGTCCCACCAGTTGGTGTGGTTCGCGACGAACAGGAGGGGCCCCACAGGCGCCGCCGCCGATGCGAGCCGCCCCGGCCCCAGGTGCACCGCCGCGAACTGCTGCTGGAACAGCCCGCGCAGGTATCGCGCAAAGCCCTGCGCCGCGATTCGGGTTGGCGGGGCAGGCGGCACATCGGTCGGGTCGGATGGGGTCAGGACGACACCGGTAAGAGCGTGGCGCGAACGGCGCGCTCGGCCCACACCGCGCGGCCGAGGATGACGAGCTTGCGGCGCAACGGGACGTAGGCCCGGGCGCGGAAAACGTCATAGTCCATCCGTTCGATCACATCGAGGATGCCCGCATAGGTCTGCTGCAGCAGTCGCACCGTGAGTCGCGAGCCGTCGTCCGGGAAGAGCGGCACCACCGCGTCGGCGGCATCGAAGTACTGTCTGGCCCGGCGGACCTGGAAGGCGAAGAAGGCGCGGAGTTCCGGCGTCATGCAGCGCCGCTCGAGGTCGGCCCGGGAGAGCCCCCATTGCGCGAGCTCATCGGCGGGGAGGTACACCCGGTCATCGTCCAGATCCTCCCGCACGTCGCGCAGCACGTTGGTCAGCTGCATGGCGACACCGAGGCCGACGCCAAGTTCCTGGAACCGGTTCGGGGCCGCACCGAGCACCGGCCCGAGCATCAGGCCGACGCCTCCGGCCACGTAGCGGCAGTACCGGTGCAGGGTGAGGAAATCCGGGATCGCTACTGGTCCAAGATCCATAGCCACCCCGTCGAGCAACTCGAGCAGCGGGGCCAGCGGGATCGGGTGACTCGCCAGGGTGTCATGCAGCGCCAGCCAGCGATGATCGACCGGGGCCTGACCGGCATGCATCCGGCGCACGAGATCGCCCAACACGAGCAGTTCGGCCCGCACCTCACCGACGGACCGGTCGCCCCGCTGATCGACCAGGTTGTCGGCGTGCCGGCAGTAATCGTAGATGGCGAAGATCGCCCGCTTCTTTGCCGGGGACAGGAACCGGCTGGCAAAGTAGAAGCTCTTGGCCCAGTGCGCCGTGACCTGTTCCGCCCGGAGGTAGCTCCGCTGCAACGCATCGTCTGTCATCGGACGGGCGCCTCCTGAAGAATCCGTTCCGCGACGCACTCGGCCGAAATCAGCACCATCGGCACGCCGCATCCCGGATGCGTGCTCTGCCCGACGAAGTAGAGATTCTGGTACTTCGCGTGACGATTGTGCGGCCGGAAGTAGCCGATCTGGCTGATGCCGTGCGCCAGCCCGAAAGCCTCGCCGCGCAGATTGCCGAACCGTCCGGTGAAGTCCGCCGGTGTGACCACTTTGCTGGTCACGATATGCTTCCTGAGATCGGTCAGCCCGAAGGCTTCGAGCCGCTCGAGAGTGCGGGCCTCCACTTTCGGTCCCTCCACCGACCAGTCGATCGGGTGGGCCGGGTCCTGGCTCGGTGCGAGCACCAGCACGAAGAGATTTTCGCAGCCTGGTGGGGCCTGCGACGGGTCCGTTCGGGTCGTCGCCACGAGGTAGAACGGCGGATCGTCCGGCATCCTGTGATGCACGAACAGGTCGTCGCAGTTCTGTCGCAGGTCCCGTGACACCGCGAGGTTGTGATGCAGGATCTGCGGGTAGGTGCGGTTGACGCCAAGGTACAGGAGCACCACCGAGCAGCTGAACTCCTTTTTCTCGATCCGGGGATAGGGCTCGCCAACGATACTGTCGTAGGTGTAGGGCAGGTCGCTGTTGGCGACCACGATATCCGCCGTGATCCTGCCACCCTCCTCCAGCAGTACACCGCTCACCCGGTCGCCGGACTTCTCCAGTCCGGACACCGTCGTTTCGTAGCGATACTCGACGCCCAGCTCGCGGCCGAGTCGCTCCAGCGCCCGCGCGAGGCTGTGCATCCCGCCCATCGGGTAGTGAATCCCTCCGGCCATCTCGGTATACGCCAGCAGGCCGTAGATAGCCAGGGAGTCGTAGGGCGAGAGGCCGAGATAGAGCGACTGAAAGGTCAGCGCCTGCTGCAACCGCTCATCCTTGAAGAAGCGCTGCACCATCTTCTGCAGATCGCCCAGCGCGTCCCGGCCAAACTTGAGGCTGAGATTGCCGAGCATCGCCTTCGGCTGGTGCATGTTGCGGCTGATGAAATCGATGCCTTGGGTGTAGAGGCTTCCGGTGTGCGCGATGAACTCGAGCGCACGTGGGGTGCAGCCCGGCTCGATGCGCTCGAGGTTTTCCAGCAACTTGTTCAGCGTGCTGGTCATCTCCAGCTGGGTCCCGTCAGCGAAGTGCAGCCGGTAGTACGGGTCGCACTGCACCAGGGTGACGTAGTCCTCCAGCCGCCGGCCCACATCGTTGAACAGCCGGCGCCACACCTCGGTCATCATCACCATCGAGGGACCGGTATCGAAGGTGAACCCCTTCGAGGTCCACTGCCCGGCCCGTCCACCTGGGATATCGTACTTCTCGAGCACCGTGACCCGGTAGCCGGCATGTGCCAGCCGCACGGCGGTGGCCAGGCCACCAAGGCCGGCACCGATAACGAGCGCCGTACGGCCTCCGCCCGGGGCGGAAGGTTCGCGGCCCGTGCGTGCCGCGCGGGGAGGCTGGGAGATTGCAGTCACGCTCATACCAGGCGAGAGACGAGAATCGGCGCTGAGGTTGGCCGGGTTTCAGGGATAGCCGCGGGACCGACCTTGAGGCCGGCACGCCGCAACCGCGAACTGTTCACCTCCGCACCTTCGCCACCGAGCACCACCAGCGTCCCGGGAGGCACCAGCCGCGGCAGCCGCCGCAGCTCGGGCAGCCGCGCGAGCACGTTGGCCGGGTTCGCCCCCGAGAGCGCGACGACCCGCGGCACCAGCGTCCACGCCGCCTCGGCGACATCCTTCAGCGGGAGGTTGGCACCCAGATACTCGATGCGCCAGCCTTTTGCCTTCAGCAGGGTCAACGTTACCAGAAAGCCCCACTCATGGTGCTCTTCCGGCAGGCAGGCGGCGAGCACGACCGGCCCGGTGCTCTGCCCGCTCGCCAGCTCCTGCTTGAGCATCTGCACCACGACTTCGCTGGCGAGGTGCTCGACTGTGATGTTCAGCTTGCCCAGGGCCCAGAGATCGCCAAGCAATTCGCCAAAGGGCATGATGATCTCCCGCCCGAACTGCTCCAGGTCCATGCCGCGCCGGTGCTCCGTCAGGAGGCTGGTCAGGCGGTCGCGGTCCAGCCGCTTCACCGCCTCCAGCAGCGACGACAGCGGCGACCCATCGGTCACCCGCCCCTCGGCGCGGGCGATCACCGATTCCCGCGGCTCCCGGATCAGGTCGCCGATCCGCTCGCCCGCCACGGTCAGCCGCGCGTACGCCCGCAGCAGTGCCACCTGCTCGCTGGTGTAGACCCGGTAGCGGTTGGGGAGGCGCTGGGGGCGGACGACTTCGTGCCGCCGTTCCCACGCCCGCAGTCGCGCGGTGGCGAGGCCAGTCAGTTCAGCGACTTCATGGATTTCGTAGGTCCGCGTCAAGTTCAGGGTAGTCATGGCCGATCCCGTCGTCTTGATTTTTGTTCAATGTTACCGTCAACAACACTGAACAATGATATACGCCCGTCCCGCCCCGCGCCAGCACCCGTTACTTTCTCGCGTCGCCACCGGAGCTTTTCCGGTCGGCGCCCGCCCTTTCGTCACACCCCGCGACGGATCACTGCATGAGCCGAACGACCTGGCCCACGATCAATTCCCTGCGCGTGCTCGCAATGGACGCGGTCGAGCAGGCCCAGTCAGGCCACCCCGGCACACCCATGGCGCTGGCGCCGGCGGCCTGGGTGCTGTGGGACCAGTACCTCCGGTTCGACCCCGCCGATCCGGCGTGGCCCGACCGTGATCGCTTCGTGCTGTCCTGCGGCCACGCCTCGATGCTGCTCTACGGCCTGCTGCACCTGAGCGGATTTGATCTTTCCCTCGACGACCTGCGGAACTTCCGCCAATGGGGGTCGCGCACCCCGGGACATCCCGAACGGGGCCACACCGCGGGGGTCGAGACCACGACCGGCCCGCTGGGTCAGGGGGTGGGCAACGCCGTGGGGATGGCCATCGCCGAGCGGTTCCTGGCCGACCGATTCAACCGGCCGGAGCTGACGATTGTCGGGCACCGGGTCTGGGGATTCGTGAGCGATGGCGACCTGATGGAAGGCGTCGCCAGTGAAGCGGCCTCGCTCGCCGGCCATCTGGGCCTTGGGCAGCTCAAGCTGATCTTCGACAACAATCACATCACGATCGACGGGAACACCGAACTCAGCTTCACCGAGGATGTGGGTCGCCGCTTCGAAGCCTACGGCTGGCACGTCGTGCACGCCGCGGACGGCAACGATCTCGCCGGCATCTCCGCGGCCCTCGCCGCAGCTGCCGCGGAAACCCGTCGCCCATCGCTGATCATCCTGCGCACCGTAATCGGCGACCCCGCCCCCACCAAGCGCGATACCGCCGGCGCACACGGCGCACCCCTCGGCGCGGAGGAAATCCGGAAGACCAAGGCGATTCTTGGCTGGCCCGAGACGCCATTTCACGTCGCGCCCGAAGCGGCGGAGTGGAAGGCCCACTGCATCAGCCGTGGCGGCGCGGCGCATCGCGCGTGGAATGAGGTCATGGACCGGTACCGTGCCGCCCACCCGGAGCTCGCCGCCGAATTCACCGCATGGCTCAGCGGTGCGCTGCCGACCGGCTGGGACGCGGGACTGCCGGTGTTCACTCCCGCCGACGGCCAGCTCGCCACACGGCAGGCGTCGGCGAAAGCGCTCAACGCGCTCGCGACGAAGCTGCCCAACCTGATCGGCGGCTCCGCCGACCTGGCCGAGAGCACCGGCACCGACCTCAAGGGCGGCGGGAGCTTCACGGCGACGAAAGTGGGCCGGAATTTCCACTGGGGTGTGCGGGAGCATGGCATGGGCGCGACGCTCAACGGCATCGCCGCCCACGGTGGCCTGCGCCCCTTCGGCAGCACCTTCCTGATCTTCACCGATTACTGCAAGCCTTCGATCCGGCTGGCGGGACTCATGGGACTGCCGGTGATCTACGTCGGCACCCACGACTCGATCGGCCTCGGAGAGGATGGCCCGACGCACCAGCCGATCGAGCAGCTCGCGATGCTTCGGGCGACGCCGAACGTCATGGTGCTGCGTCCCGCAGATGCGACCGAAACGGTCGAGGCATGGAAGCTCGCGGTGGGTCGCACGGACGGCCCCACCATCCTGGCGCTCTCCCGCCAGAAGCTGCCGATCCTCGACCGCACCGTGCTGACCCCGGCGGCCGGTGTCCAGCGCGGTGGCTATGTCCTGCTCGATGCGCCGGGCGTCACACCGGACGTCATCCTGCTGGCCACAGGCGCGGAGGTGCATGTTGCCCTCGCCGCCGCCGCCACGCTGCAGGTGCAGAAGATCGGGGCACGGGTCGTCTCGCTGCCGTCGTGGGAACTCTTTACGGCGCAGCCGGCCGCCTATCGCGAGTCGGTACTGCCCGCGGCGGTCAGGGCCCGCGTCGCGATCGAGGCAGCCAGTCCCTTCGGCTGGCACCGCTGGGTGGGCGACGCCGGCGAGGTCCTGGCGCTCGACCACTTCGGCGCCTCCGCACCAGCGGACCGGCTGTTTCGCGAATTCGGACTGACGGCGGAAAAGCTGGTCGAAGCCGCGAAGCGGGTGATCAACGCCTGAAACGCTTGGGACGACGGGATACCCGTCGCCCTCGGCCACCCTCTCCACTATTTTCCGCCCCCATGACAACCAACCCGCTGATCCGCCTCGGCCAGCTCGGCCAGAGTCCCTGGTATGACTTCATCACCCGTGACCTGGTCACCTCCGGAGAGCTGGCGCGACTGATCGCCGAGGATGGGCTGCGGGGGATGACGACCAACCCGACGATCTTCGAGAAGGCGATCGCCGGCAGCGAACTGTATGACGACGATATCCGCCGGCTGGCGGCGGAAGGCCGGCGGCCATCCGAGATCTTCGAAGCGCTCGCAGTCGAGGATGTGCAGGCGGCGTGCGATCTCTTCCAGCCCATCTACCGGGAGAGCAAGGGTCTGGACGGCCTGGTTTCGATGGAAGTGGCGCCGACGCTGGCGCACGATTCGGCGGGGACGATCGCGGAGGCGGAACGGCTCTGGAGTCGCATCGCGCGGCCCAATGTGATGATCAAGATCCCGGGAACACGCGAGGGGCTGCCGGCAATCACCCATTGTCTCGCGCAGGGGATCAACGTCAACGTCACTCTGCTGTTTTCCGTCGAACGCTATCGCGGCGTGGTGGAGGCGTTCCTGAGCGGGCTGGAGCAGCGGAAGGCACGGGGCGCGGCGATCGGCGGCATCGCGTCGGTCGCGAGCTTTTTCGTGAGCCGGGTGGACGGGAAGGTCGATGCGCTGGTGGGTGCCACCGACCTGAAGAGCCGGGCGGCGATTGCCAATGCCTGCGCCGCCTACGCGGCGTTCGAGGAGCTGCTTGGTTCGGCCCGCTGGAAAATGCTCGCCGCCGCGGGAGCGATCGTCCAGCGACCGCTCTGGGCGTCCACCAGCACCAAGGATCCGAAGCTCCCCGATGTGTACTACGTCGAGGCGCTGATCGGCGACCTCACGGTCAACACACTCCCGCCCGTCACCTTTGCCGCCTACCGCGACCACGGCAAGCCGGCGCTCCGCATCCACGACGGCATGGCCGACGCGGCGGTGACCCTGCGCCGGCTCGCCGAGTCAGGGATCCAGCTCTCCGGCATCACGGCGGCGCTGGAGACCGAGGGTGTCGCGTCGTTCGCGGCAAGCTTCGCCTCGCTGCTGAAGGTCATCGAACAGAAGGCGGCGGCGCTGGCGCCGACGGCGTGACGCGGGGCCTCTACCCCAGGAACAACCGGTACGCCGGATTCTTCGTCTCGTCGACGAACGGATAGCCCAGGCCCTTCAGGAATTTCCGGAATGCCGCCATCTCTCCCGGCGGCACCTGCATCCCAACCAGCACCCGGCCATAGTCCGCCCCATGATTGCGGTAGTGGAAGAGGCTGATGTTCCAGTCGGAGCGCATCGCGGTGAGAAAGCGCAGCAGGGCCCCGGGCCGTTCGGGAAACTCGAAGCGGTAGAGCAACTCGTGGCTGGCAAGCGCAGCGTGGCCGCCGACGAGATGGCGTACGTGGAGCTTGGCCATCTCGTTCTCCGAGAGGTCCAGCGCCGCAAACCCGCGGCCCCGGAGCCTCCGCACGACTCGGCTGGTCTCTGCCCGCCCCTGGACCTCCAGACCCACGAAGACATGCGCGCGAGTGGGATCCGACATGCGGTAATTGAACTCGGTGATGTTGCGGGGCCCAACGGCGCCACAGAACTGCTTGAAGCTGCCGGGATGCTCCGGAATCGTCACCGCGAGAATCGCCTCCCGCTCCTCGCCGACCTGGGCCCGTTCCGCCACGAACCGGAGCCGATCGAAGTTCATGTTGGCACCGCAGGCAATCGCGACCAGATCCCGGTTGCCGGCGGGGTGTCGAGCCGCCCAGACCTTGGCCCCGGCGATCGCGAGGGCCCCGGCGGGCTCGAGAACGGTGCGGGTCTCCTCGAAGACATCCTTGATCGCGGCACAGATCGCGTCGGTATCCACCAGGATCATCTCGTCCACGAACTGACGGGCCAGCCGGAAGGTCTCCCGCCCGACCCGGCGCACCGCGACACCATCGGCGAACAGCCCCACATGCGGGAGCGTCACGCGCCGACCGGCATGGAGTGAGCGCGACATCGCGTCGGCATCCACCGGCTCGACCCCGATGATCTTCACCCCCGGCTGCAGAGATTTCACGCAGGCGCCGACGCCGGCGATCAGCCCGCCACCACCCACAGCGACGAAGATCGCGTGCGGCGTCCGCGGCGCCTGGCGCAGGATCTCCAGCCCCACGGTACCCTGGCCTGCGATCACGTCAGGGTCGTCGTAGGGATGGATGAAGGCGAGCCGGCCGCGGCGTGCGAGCCGGGCCGCATGGGCGTGGGCCTCATCGTAGGTGTCGCCATGGAGCACAACCTTCGCCCCGCGCGCCACCACCGCCTCCACCTTGATCCGGGGCGTTGTCGCCGGCATGACGATCACCGCGCGACAGCCAAGGGCCCGGGCCGCGAGAGCCACCCCCTGGGCGTGATTCCCCGCCGAGGCCGTGATGACCCCGCGCCGCAGCTGCGCCGGGGTGAGCTTCGCCATCCGGTTGTACGCGCCGCGCAGCTTGAAGGAGAAGACCGGCTGCCGATCCTCCCGCTTGAGCCAGACCTGATGACCGAGGCGGCGTGACAGCGACGGCGCGAGGGTCAGCGGTGACTCGATGGCGACGTCGTAGACCCGGGCGTTCAGGATGCGGGTGAGGTAGTCGGTGGGCATGGCGGTGAGAGGTGGGAGGTGGCAGGTGGCCGTCAGCCGTCAGCCGTCAGCCGTCAGCCGTCAGCCGTCAGCCGTCAGCCGTCAGCCGTCAGCCGTCAGCAGAAGGGAACACGAAGCGGGGACTGGCACAAGGCTCAGCGCTGGCGACCGGAACGGGGCGAGCGCATACTTCAATCGCCCAATCGCTCAATCGCGCGACCCTCCATCCCCGACTCCCGAGCCCTCCTCCATGCTCGCACTGCTTCGTCGCGTCTCGCTCACCTGGTGGATTTTCATCGGCATGGGAGCCGGCATCCTGCTCGGGTGGGTGGCACCGGAATTCTCCGCCTCACTCAAGCCGCTTTCCACGATCTTTCTGCGGATGATCAAGTCGATCGTGGTCCCGATCATCTTCGGTACCCTGGTCGTCGGCATCGCCGGGCATGGCGATGACCTGGGCCGGATCGGACGGCTGGCGGTGAAGTCTTTTGCCTACTTCTGGCTGATGACCGCCGTCGCGCTGGTGATCGGACTGGTCGCCGGCAACCTGGTCCAGCCCGGCATCGGCGTCGTCCTGCCGCCCCCCGATCCGAACGCCGGCGTGCCGGTCGCGGCGCCCTCGACCTTCGGCAGCTTCCTCGAGCATATCGTGCCCAAGAGCTTCTTCGAGGCGGCGGCGGGCAACGAGGTGCTGCAGGTCGTCTTCTGGAGCACGCTCTTTGGCATCGCCCTGACCCAGGTGAAGGGAAAGTCCAAGGAAGCGATCCTGGGCTTCGCGGAGGGTATCGCCGAGGTCATGTTCAAGTTTGTCGGCATCATCATGAAGTACGCCCCGCTCGGCATCGGTGTCGCGATGGCCGTGACGGTGAGCCACAGCGGGATCGGGGTCATCCTCAATCTGGCGAAGCTGGTGCTGACCCTCTACGCCGCCCTGCTGGTGTTCGCCGTGGTCGCGCTCCTCCCGGCGGCGCTGATCGCCCGAATCCCGCTGCGGAAGTTCTTCCGCGCGGTCAAGGAACCGGCACTGATCGCGTTCACGACCACCAGCTCGGACGCGGCGCTGCCGCTGGCCATGGAGCGGATGATCGAGTTTGGTGTCCCGAAGCGGATCGTCGCCTTCGTGATGCCGACCGGCTATTCGTTCAATCTGGACGGCTCCACTCTCTACCTCGGCGTCGCCTCGCTGTTCGTCGCCCAGGCCGCTGGAGTCCATCTCACGATCGGACAGCAGCTGCTGATGATGCTCACCCTGCTCATCACCAGCAAGGGTATCGCCGCCGTGCCGCGGGCCTCGCTGGTCGTGCTGTCGGGGACGCTCACCGCGTTCGGCCTGCCGCTCGAAGGGGTGGCTGTGATCCTGGGTGTCGATGAGCTGATGGACATGGCTCGCACCGTGGTCAACCTCGTCGGCAACTGCCTCGCCACGGCGGTCATGGCCCGCTGGGAGGGGGAGTTGAACACGGAGGGGGGAGTCGCGAGCGGCGCGGAGCGACTGGAGCATGTGGGGTAGGGACAAAGGAGTGAGGAGTAAGCAGTGAGGAGGAACTGCCTTGCCTCTTTACTCCTCACTCCTCA
>JAWXBX010000273.1:0-4869 GCA_034440415.1 Gemmatimonadota bacterium
CTAGCCGTGGCGCCACCCGGGATTCGTGACGTCACGCGGATCGAAGTGGTTCTCCTGATCGACGATCTTGCCGGCGGCATTGACGACGAACCGGTCTGCGACCCTGAGCGTGGCCGCCGGGTTGCTGGTGTAGATGTCCGCTTCCGTCACGATGGCCGTGAGGTCGTCGTTGTAGTTGTCCCGATCACCTTCGCTCCCCAGAGCAGCGGTATCAGCGGCGGCCACCAGACGGCCCGGACCGCTTCTTTTCCCAGCAGGGGGGAATGGCGGCCTCCAGGGGCGATCGGGGCCCGGAACACGACGTTGTCATCGTAGGGAATCGCCTCGAAGTCCTTCCGCGCCCGTGCGCCGAAGAATGCCTCCGCCGCGGCGCGAAGTTGCGCCTTCCTTGCGATCACGGTGCCTGTCTGCGCCTCCGCCATCACGGTTCTCCCGCCGCCAGGTAAGATCTGCGCCATCCCCGCCACTAACAGGATAACAGGAACCGGAAGGGGCGCCTGGCCCCGACCGACTGTTCACTTCAACGCCTTGGAGCTCATCATGCCCCGCATTCAGCCGATCGACCCGACCACTGCCACCGGCGAGACCGCCGCGCACCTGGCGACCTCCCGCAAGATGTTCGGCGGTACGCCCAATCTCATCACGACCGCCGCCAACTCGCCGGCCACGGTCGGCGCCATGCTGGGCATGTTCGCCAGTGTCGGGAAGTCCTTGCTCGGGGCGAAGGTGGGTGAGCAGATCGCCATCGCCATCGCCCAGTCGAACTCCTGCGGCTACTGTCTGTCCGCCCACACCGTCATCGGCAAGATGCACGGGCTCGATGCGGCGGAGCTGGCGGCGGCGAAGCGGGCCGGCTCGATCAATCCGAAGACGGCGGCGGTCCTCACGCTTGCGGTTGCGATCAACCAGTCCCGCGGGCAGGTGAGCGATGCCGTGCTGGCCGACGCGCGCAAGGCCGGGATCACCGACGCCGAAATCGTCGAGGTGGTGGGGCATGTCGCGCTGAATGTGTTCACCAACTATCTCAACAACGTGAGCGAGACGGCGATCGACTTCCCCGTGGTCGCGCTCGACGCTGCGGCCTGAGTGACGCGGCGCGGGCCCGGTGGCCGGGACCCGCGCCGGAGCGGTGGATGGCCTATGGTTGGGTGGTGCGGTAACCACGTCTTCCTGGAGCCAGGGATGAACACACGGATGGTGATGACGACCAGCAGCATGGTGCTCGGCCTGGGGGGGCTGTTCGGGCTCTTTGCCCCCGACACCGTCGGGGCGCTGCTGGGCGCGGCGCCTGCCGCACCGCTCTCCGCGATGGTGCAGTTGATGGGGACGCTGTACTACGCCCTCGCCCTCATGAACTGGATGGCGCGGAACAGCACGATCGGCGGGATCTACGCCCGCCCGATCTCGATGGCGAACCTGGTGCATTGCTTCTGCGGGTCGCTGGTGCTGGGCAAGTACATGCTGTCGAACGGAATCGCGCTGCCAGGTGCTGTGCTGCTGGCGCTGTACCTGACGTTCACGCTTTGTTCTATTGGCTGGCCTTTCGGACCAGCGGGATACCGTCCCAGCACACGGGGTAAGGGCGCTGTGCCAGGCAGTGGTCACGCCGCGGCACCGCCACAATTACAATGGAGTCCAGATGAGCAGCCCGATCTGTCCACCGTTCACGCTGGAAAGTGCGACGGCCAAGGTGCAGGCCGCCGAAGATGGCTGGAACAGCCGCGACCCGGAGCGGGTGGCCAAGGCGTACACGGAAGACTCCGAGTGGAGGAACCGCTCGGAGTTCCTCAAGGGGCGGCCGGCGATTCGCGCCTTTCTCGCGAAGAAGTGGGAGAAGGAGCAGGACTATCGGCTGAAGAAGGAGCTGTGGAGCTTCACCGGGAATCGCATCGCGGTGCGGTTCGAATACGAATGGCACGACGCCGCCGGGCAATGGTACCGCTCCTACGGCAACGAGATGTGGGAGTTCGACGACGAGGGATTGATGGCCCGGCGGTTCGCCAGTATCAACGATGCCGCGATTCGTGCGGACGAGCGGCGCCTGTTCTCACCCGCGGCCGCCACGACTGTGCCCTGAGGCCGGTCGATGACGCTGCGTATTGATGGACTGTGGCGCTACCCGGTGAAGACGATGGCCGGGGAGCCGCTGCAGGAGGCCGAACTCACCTCAGACGGCATTGTGGGCGACCGGACGGTGTACGTCCGCGGGCCGGAGGGGGTGCGCACTTCCCGGCGGCAGCACCGGCTGCTCGGGCTCAAGGGGACGCTCGGGCCCGAGGGCCAGCCGCTGGTGAATGGAATGCCGTGGGAGAGCGAGGCGGTGCTCGCGCTGGTCAAGGCGGCGGCGGGCGAGGATGCCTGGCTTGCCGCCTACGACGGCCCCGAACGATTCGACATCCTGCCGCTGCTGGTCGCGACCGATGGCGCGGTGGCCGAGTTTGGTCGCGATATCCGCCGGCTCCGCCCCAATATCCTGATTGGTGGTGTCGAGGGGATGGATGAGGTGTCGTGGGAGGGCGCCGAGCTGCACATCGGCACGACCGTCGTGCGACTGGATTCCCTGCGCGGCCGCTGCCCGATGACCACGGTGGATCCCGACACGCTGGTTCGCGATCCCGAGGTACTGCGCGATATCGGCCGACGCTTTGGTGGACGTCTCGCGCTCAATGCGGAAGTCACTCGACCGGGTCTGGTGCGGGTGGGCGACACGGTGAAGCTGGTGCGGTGAGGGGGAGGGCCCCTGCCCACCCTGGCGGCTTAGAGCAACGCGCGGACTCTCCGGCGGAGCGCCGGCAGCACTTCTTTGGCAAACCAGGGATTGCGGCTCACCCAGAGCTGGTTGCGCGGGCTGGGATGGGGCAGGGGAAGACGCGAGGGCCAATAGCGTTTCCAGTCCTGCACCAGTTCGGTCACTGAGCCGGCGTCGGCGCCGAGGTGATACGCCTGGGCGTACTGACCCAGCACCAGGGTGAGCTCTACCTGCTTCAGGGTGGAGAGCAGCGCCTCACGCCAGGCGGGAGCGCATTCGGGGCGCGGCGGCAAATCACCGCTCTTGCCCGTGCCCGGATAACAGAATCCCATCGGCAGGATGGCGAAGTTGCGGGGATTGTAGAACGCCTCACGATCGACGCCCAGCCAGTCGCGGAGCCGGTCGCCGCTGACATCATCGAACGGAACGCCTGACTCATGGACTCGGCGCCCCGGCGCCTGACCGGCAATGAGGATCCTGGCACTTGTGTGGATCTGGAGCACTGGCCTTGGCCCCAGTGGCAGTGACGGCGTGCAGAGGGTGCAGCCGAGCACCTGGGGCAGCAGGGCCTTGAGCGACGTGCGAGCCATCCGATTGCTCCCAGTCAGTGATCGTGGTGTGATGAGTTGCTCCGGGAAGCTCTGCACAGCTCGGGCGGCCGGGGACGCCCGCCCCTACCCGGGTTCGCGCCAAGCTCAGGCGGGCGGGGACCTCTCGCTCTGCTCGGGGCAAGCAGCCCGCCCCTACCCTCTTATCGGATCGTGACTGAAGCGACCATCGTCGGATGGTAGGCGCAGCGGTAGCGTAACGCTCCGGCGCGCGTGGCCACCCAGGTGAATGTACCGCCATTGGGGACCGCCCCTGAGTCCCACTCCCTGTCCGCCGTGACGGTGTGCGGCACGATGTCGTGATTGGTCCACGCCACCGTATCGCCCTTGGCGACGACAAGCGTATCCGGCACGAAATTCAGATTCCGGATGTCCACCTCGTACCGCTGTGCCCGCGACGCGGCGCCACAGGCCGTCCCCGCGTGGGCGAGGACGGCCAGCCAGCCGAGCGCGTACCAGATGCGCCGACTACTCACAGCCCGGCCCGGGTGACCAATTGCTGCACATGCTGCTCGTGACCCCGGAAGATGACGAGCGCGCCCTGGAAGGCGGCCTTGACTTCGGCGTTCTTGATGGCGGGAATGAAGGTATTGGCCACGATGCCGTTCACGGCCTTGTGGTAGGCCAGCTCATTCCGCAGGTAGGCCTGGTCGAACGCCGTCCCGCTCAGGCGACTAAGCTCACCCTTGATGCGGGTCGCGTCGGTGAGGAGCTGGCGGCTGAAGGCGTTGTCCTGGGCCTGGACGTTGAGCTTCTTGGCCAGCGCGAAGATCTGACTGTTCACCGCCGAGTGGTCGCGGATCATGGTCTCGGCGAAGTCGCGCACCGCGGGGTCGCTGGAGAGCGCCAGCGCCAGATGGGCGTAGGCGATATCGATGTTGCTGGCGGTGACGGCCGCGTGGGCCATCTCGAGGTCGTTAAGGCTGCCCTGGGCGTGTAGCGAGGTCGCAGGGGCAAAGACCAAAGCACTGACGAGCAGAAGACGGGACGCGAACATGGGGGACTCCAGACAGGCGTTAAACCATGGAGCGGGACCGGCGGATTCCGGTTTCGCAGCCAAGAGAATAGTCCGTGGCATGCGAACGAACCAGTGTAAAAAGTCCATAATTCATGTCCAATCGTCCGCACTATTTGCCAGCGGTAGATATAACGGCTATTGTCTCACAATGGACGTCCTCAGCGATATTCTCGATACGCTCCGGCTCAGGGGCACGATCTACTTCTCCACTGAGCTGACCCGCCCCTGGGGGATCCGGGTGCCGGCCTACCGGCGGGTGGCCCGGTTCCACCTGGTGGTTCGGGGCAGCTGCATGGTCTGGGTGACGGGGCGGGAGGAGCCGGTCCATCTCGAGACCGGCGATTTGATCCTGATCCCGCATGGGGCCGAGCATGTGCTGGCCTGTTCGACGGAATCGCCGGTGCTGAGCGTGGACGAGGTGGTAAAGGCGTCGGGGTTCACCGGGCGGGGGACGCTGGTCTACGGTGGGGCGGACGGCGGCGCGCCGACCCGGC
>JAWXBX010000274.1:0-4776 GCA_034440415.1 Gemmatimonadota bacterium
ATCATCATCTCGACCGCGAACGCACGCACCAGGAGCTGCAGATCATCCGGCCCCTTCCCCTCCAGCGCCAGCAGGGCCTCCTCGACCTCAAGGGCATTGCCGATCGCGCGGCCCAGCGGCCGGTCCATCGCCGTGATGAACGCGGTCGTGCGGCAGCCGTGCGCGTCCCCGATTCCGACCATCGTCCGGGCCAGTTCGAGCGCCTGCGCCGGCTCGGTCATGAACGCCCCGCTGCCGGCCTTCACATCCAGCAGCAGGCCATCCAGCCCCTCGGCCAGCTTCTTCGACATGATGCTGGCGGCAATCAAGGGCACCGAAGCGACGGTGCCAGTCACATCCCGCAGGGCGTACAGCTTCCGATCGGCCGGGGCGATCTCGTCGCCCTGGGCGAACATCGCCAGCCCGATCCGTTCCACCTGGGCGCGCACCGCTGCGAGCCCCATATCGGTACGGAAACCGGGAATCGACTCCAGCTTGTCGACGGTGCCGCCGGTGTGACCGAGCCCCCGGCCGGACATCATCGGGACGGCGACGCCACAACTGGCCACCAGCGGGGCGAGCACCAGGGACACCTTGTCGCCGACGCCGCCAGTGGAGTGCTTGTCCACCCTCGGGACCTCCCACCGGCCGAAATCGAGCCGGCTCCCCGACTCGAGCATCGTGCCGGTCAGGGCGGCAAGCTCTCCGGGACTGAGCCCGCGCCAGACGACCGCCATGAGGAGCGCCGACATCTGGTAGTCGGGAATCTCCTCGCGGACATACGCCGTGACGAGAGCCCGCCAGTTGTCCGCGGAGAGCGTGGCGCCATCCCGCTTGCGTTCGATGAGTGACTGAACGAGCATTGGCGAGGAGATCGGAGAGAGGGAGAAGGGAGTGGGAACGGGGAACGGGGAACGGGCGAGAGAGTATCACCATTCTGTGCACTTGGCCACCCACGAGGAGCTTATGCGGGGATCGCTGACATTCACGATTGCGTTCTTGCTGCTGGCGCCGCCGCTCGCCAGCAGGGCGGCGGTCGCCCAGGGCGCCGACGAGTTCATTCGCGCCGGCGTCGAGGCGCAGCTCGCCCGCGACCCGGAGACGGGGCGGCACTGGATGGAACAGGCGGTCGCCGCCGACTCGAACAGCTACGAGGCCCGCTGGCGGCTGGCTGAGCTGCTGGTCGACATCGGGAAGCAGACCCCGGATTCGGTCAAGAGTGCCGCGCGGGATTCCCTCTATGCCCAAGCGGAGGCGCAGGCCAAGGTCGCGGTCGCGCTCAACCCCGATGGAGCCGACGGGCACTATACCCTTGCCGCGGGCATCGGGCGGGCGTCGCTCACCATGGGCAAGAAGGAGCGGGTGAAGCGGGCCGGCGAAATCCGCACCGAGGCGCTCCGCGCGATCGAACTTGACCCGGCCCACCACAAGGCGTATCACGTCATGGGCCGGTGGAACGCCGAGATCATGCGACTGTCCGGACTGCAGCGCTTCTTTGCCAAAAGCTTTCTGGGCGGCAAGATCTTCAACGCCGCCGCGTGGGACAGCGCCGTGGTCTACATGGGCAAGGCGCTGGAGCATTCGCCGGACAACATTTACCATCACCTCGACATGGCGGAAATCCTGATCGACCGGGACCGCTTCACCGAAGCCCGCACCCACCTGGCCCGGATCGGGGAGTTGCCGGTCTTCGACGTCATGGACCCCTCCTACAAGGAGCGGGCGGCGCTGCTGCTGACCCGAACGCAGGGAAAGAAGGACAAGGGCAGCTGACCGGCCAGCCCCGCCAACCGACTTGACCATGCAGCATCCCCCGGGAGAAACTTCCGCTCCTTCGACAGGCTGCCCATGACCGTCACATCCGTTGTCCCGGAAGAGCTTGAGCGCCTGCAGGCGCGGGTGCGCGAACTCGAGCAGGAGCGGAAGCACCTGCTCGCCGTGCTCGACATCCTCCAGGAAATCGCCGGTTCGCTCCATTTCACCGACATCATGCAGTCGATCGCGCGGCGGCTGGGCGAGGCGTTCGGGCTGGATCGCGCCTCCATCTTTCTCGCGGAGAAGGATGGGCAAACCGCGCGGCTGGTGGCGAGCTTCGAGGACCCGAGCATCCGCAATTACGTCGTGGACCTCGACCGCTACCCGGAGCTGCGGCGGGCGCTGAAGGAGAACGAAACCGTCTACATCCCCGACGTGGAGCTGGACCCGGCGATGACGCATCTGCGCGGGGCCTTCGAAACGCGCCGGGTGCGAACGATTACCGTCGTGCCGATCAGCTGGCGCGGTGCCTCGATCGGCGCGATCCTCCTCCGCACCTTCCGCGATGGCCCCGCGTTCTCCGAAACCGACGTCCACTTCTGCCAGGTGATTGCCAGCCTTACGGCCAAGGCGCTGCGCAGCGCCCACCGGTTTGAGCGGCTCCAGGCCCGGGTCGGCGTGGGCCCGGGGCATCGGGCGGCGGAACGGGAGCGCGTCGCGCTGATCGGCTTTCTGCGACGGCTGCTGGATGAATTCGCCACGCGGGAAGGCCCCTGGAGCGAGGGCGTGCTGGCCCGGGCGAGCGCGGAGGAGATCGAGCGGCTGGTTGGTGTCGCGCTCACCGTGCTGGGCCAGGAGGCGGCGGCACGGTAGTGGCCGCATACATGCGGCCACTGCGCCGCCGCCGGCCATGACCCCCGCCACCCGCGCCGCCGAGCTGCGGAAACTGCTCGATCGCGCCAATCACGCCTACTACGTCCTCGACGCGCCGGAAGTCAGCGACGCCGAGTACGACCGCTGGATGGGGGAGCTGCACGCCCTCGAAGCAGCCCACCCCGAACTCCTCACCCCCGACAGCCCGACGCAGCGCGTGGGGGCGGACCCCGCCGCGTCGCTGCAGAAGCACACCCACCTCCGCCCGATGATGTCGCTCGCCAATGCCTTCACGCCCGAGGCACTGACGGCGTGGGAGGACAAGAATGCCCGGATCACCGCGGATGCACGCGGCGGGGGGTACACCACGGAAGTAAAGATCGACGGCTCGGCCGTGAGCCTGACCTACCGGAATGGCGTCCTGGTGAGCGGGGCCACCCGGGGCAACGGGCGGGCAGGCGAGTTGATCACGGAAAACCTCAAGACCCTGCCGGATCTCCCGCTCCTGCTGGCTGGCACTCATCATCCCGGGCTGATTGAGATTCGCGGCGAGGTCTACCTGCCACGCACCGCCTTCGAGCGGCTGAATCGCGAACGGGCGCTGGCGGGGGAGCCGCTGTACGCCAACCCCAGAAATACCGCAGCCGGAAGCCTGAAGCTGCTCGATTCAAAGGTCACCCGATCTCGCCGGCTCCGGATGTATGCCTTTCATGTCGAGGTCATCGAAGGCTCACTGAGCGTGCGAACGCAGTGGGAGGTGCTGGAACAGCTCGCGAGCTGGGGCTTCCCGGTGGAGCCGCATCGCAGGCGCCATCCCGACCTCGCCTCGGTCCACGCCGAGGTGGAGCGACTCGAGCGACAGCTGCGGAAGTTGCCGTTCGATGCCGATGGCGTCGTGGTGAAGATCGACCAGCTCTCGCTGCATCGGGAGCTGGGCGACATCAGCGAACGCGAACCGCGGTGGGCCATCGCCCGGAAATTCGCGCCCGAGGTCGCCGTCACTCGGCTGCTCGACATCCAGCTCAACGTGGGGCGGACCGGCGCCCTGAATCCCTTCGCCGTGCTGGCACCGGTCGAAGTGGGCGGCGTCACAATCTCCAGCGCCACCCTGCACAACGAGGACCTGATCGAGACGAAGGATCTGCGGATCGGGGACTGGGTCGAGGTGATCCGGGCCGGTGAGGTCATCCCGCAGGTGGTCGGGCCGCTGCCCGATCGGCGGGATGGAAGCGAACGCCCCTACGCCGTGCCCGACCGTTGCCCGCGGTGCAGCACGACGGTGGTTCGCGACCCGGAGGAGGCGATCCGCTACTGTCCCAATCCGGTCTGTCCTGGCAGGGTCTTCGAAGGCATCGTCCACTTCGCCTCGCGCGACGCGCTCGACATCCGCGGCCTCGGCGCCGAGCGGGTGCGGCAGCTGCTCGACGCCGGCCTCATCCACGATGTGGCGGACCTCTACTCGCTCACCGCCGGTCAGCTCGTCACTCTGGACCGCTTCGCGGAGCAGTCGGCCTCCCAGCTGGTGGCGGGGATCGCCGCAGCCCGCGCGCGCCCGCTCGCGCTGCTGCTCTTCGGCCTGGGGATCCGGCATGTCGGGAAGACCGTCGCCCAGCTGCTCGCACGGCGCTTCGGCACCATGGCCGCTCTCGCGGCCGCGAGCGAGGCGGAAATCGAGGCGGTCCCCGGCGTCGGTCCGACGATTGCCCAGGCGGTGGCGGAGTTCTTCGCCACAGCCGCGAACCGGGAGCTGATCGCGCGACTCGCTGCCGCGGGTGTCGCCCAGACTGAGCCGAATGCCGTGACGAGCGGCGGCCCACTCACGGACCAGACCTACGTGCTCACCGGCACGCTGCCCTCGCTGTCGCGGCAGCAGGCGACCGAACTGATCGAGCGCGCCGGCGGGCGGGTGGCGGGCAGCGTGAGCAAGAAGACCACGGCGGTTGTCACCGGCGATGAGGCAGGAGCCAAACTGGCCAAGGCGCGGGAACTGGGAGTCGAGATCATCGATGAAACGGAGCTCAAGCGGAGGGTGGAGGGATAGGGGGTTGGGCGATTGGGCGATTGGGCGATTGGGCGATTCGCCCAATGTAGTTGCTGTCATCCTGAGCGCGCAGCGCGAAGGATCCCTGTGACTCGGAGCCTGACTCAGGCTTCGGCTCCGGGCTGAAG
>JAWXBX010000275.1:0-3487 GCA_034440415.1 Gemmatimonadota bacterium
CACCTGCGGGGGCATCCGGAGTGTAGCCGCGCTGGGGGGGGGAGGCGCAAGGGGCGGCTGCGATTAGGCGGCGACCGAAGCGCCTTAGGAGCAGCGTAGCTGCGACTCGGCGCGAGGGAGTGGCGATTGGGCGATTGGGCGGTCAGCCGTCAGCCATCAGCCGTCAGCCATCAGCTATCAGCCGTTAGCCGTTGGCCGTCCGCTCGAGGTGACATCCTGAGGAGCGCAGGGACCAAGGATCTCTTGAGGTGGAAACCGAATTCGGATCCGGGCTTCGAGGCAGAGGAATTCTTCGTGCCTGGCAGGGGAGTCAGAATGGCAACCCTTACGGTCGGGCACGGAGGCCCGACCTGCCCAAGTGCCTGCCTGCTGCCACCTGCCACCTGCCACCTGCCGCCTATCGCCTATTGCCTGCCGCCTACCGCCCACTCCCTTCCCCTCTCTCCCTCCCGCCACTAGGCTATGACCAGTCACTGACGGCGCTGTTGTCCGGCTGTCGGGAGCCCGTGACCCGATCCTTCGAGCTTTGCCCCATGCGCATCGCGATCTTTTCCGAGGTCTACTGGCCGATGGTGAGCGGGGTAGGCGTCACCCTGCTCCGGTTGGTGCGCGCCCTCGAAGCGCGGGGCCATGTCGTCCGGGTCTATTCCGCGAGCTACCCGCTCCCGCCGGGCACGGCGGATCGTCCCGAGGTGCATCGCTCCCCGGGCGTGCCGCTGTTTCTCTATCCCGATGTGCAGTGGGCTTTTCCGCGGCAGCGGGAGATCGTGGCCGACCTCGCGGCCTTCCAGCCGGATGTGGTGCATCTCGCCACCGAATTCGCGCTGGGGCGCGCCGGACTCAAGGCGGCGCAGCAGCTTGATCTCCCGATCATTGCCTCCGCCCACACCGACTATCAGAAATACGCCCAGCGCTACGGTGTCGCGTGGGTGCTGAGCATGGGGTGGGTGTATCTCCGCTGGTTCTACGGCCATGCCGAGCGGGTGCTGGTGCCCTCACGCCTCTATCAGCAAGCCCTGGCACGCCGGGGGGTGATCCATACCGGGCTGTGGACCCGCGGCGTCGACCCCGCGGAGTTCCGTCCCGGTTTCCGGAGCGAGGCCTATCGCGCCCGGTATGGCGTGGGGCCGGAGGATCTGCTGGTCACCTACATCGGGCGGCTGGCGCGGGAGAAGGACATTCATCGGCTGGTCTCCGCATGGCAGGCGGTGCGGTCGATCCGCGGTAATGCCCAGCTCGTGCTGGTGGGTCAGGGACCGCTGGAAGAAGAGATCCGGCGCCACGCTCCGGCGGGAATTCACCTCGGCGGGCTGCTGGAGGGGCAGGCGCTCGGAGAGGCCTACGCCAGTGCCGACTGCTTCGTCTTCCCGTCGTCGACGGAGACCTTCGGCAACTCGCTGCTGGAGGCGATGGCTTCGGGACTGCCCGCGCTGGCAGTGCGCGGGGGTGGAGTGCTGGAATTCGCGCAGCATGACCGGAACGCCTGGCTGGTCAAGCCGCAGGACACGGCGGCACTGGCGGAGGGGCTGGGGCTTCTGTTAGGCGACGGGGCGCTGCGACAACGGCTCGCCGCCGGGGGACTGGCGACCGCGGCGGAACGGCAGTGGGACGGAATCTATGACCGGCTAGTCGACGACTATCGCCTGGTGGCAATGGGGAGGCGGAGCAGGGCGGCGTGAAGGGAGCGGCTGTCAGTTCCAGCCCTCAGCCTTCAGACAATCGATATTCTCTGACGGCTGACGGCTGACGGCTGACGGCTGACGGCTGACGGCTGACGGCTGATGGCTGCTCTCACCTCAGCAGCAGATAGCACAACCCCGCAATCGCCGCACTCATCGGGATCGTCAGCACCCAGGCCCAGACGATCTTGCCCGCCACACCCCATCGCACCGCCGAGATCCGCTGGCTGGCCCCGACCCCGACGATCGCGCCGGTGATCGTGTGGGTCGTGCTCACGGGTATGCCCCATGCCGAGGCCATAAGGATGGTGAGGCCGCCGGATGTTTCGGCGCAAAAGCCGCCGAAGGGCTGGAGGCGGGTGATGCGCGAGCCCATCGTTTTCACGATTCGCCAGCCGCCGAGTGCGGTGCCCAGTGAGATGGCGGTGTACGCGGCCATCTCGACCCAGAAGGGGATGGTGTCCGCATTCGGCAGGTACAGCCGGTGCAACCAACCGGTTTGTGCCACGAAGCTCGCCTGCACCGAAACCAGCAGGCCCACGATGATCCCCATGGTCTTCTGCGCGTCGTTGGCGCCGTGGCTCAGGGAGAAAAGCGCCGCGGACACCAGTTGCAGCCGCCGGAACAGCCGTTCCATCGGGGCCCGCGCCTGCCGCCGCAGCGCCCAGGAGAGTGCCACCGTGAGCGAGAGCCCCAGCACCATGCCGATGAGCGGGGAAAGGAAGATGAACAGGACCGGCTTGACCCACCCGCTCAGGATCAGCGCGCCGACGCCAGCCTTGGCCACCGCGGCACCACCGTATCCGCCCAGCAGGGCATGGGAGGACGAGCTCGGCAGGCCGAACCACCAGGTGATGAGATTCCACACGACAGCGCCGAGCAGACCGGCGAGGATGACATCCGGGTTGACCGCCGCGGGATGAATCAGCCCCTTGCCCATCGTCTTGGCGACAGCCGTCCCGACCACGAATGCGGCGGCGAAGTTGAAGAAGGCCGCCCACAGCACCGCGATGCCGGGCGACAGCACGCGGGTGGCGACGACCGTGGCGATCGAGTTGGCGCTGTCGTGGAAGCCGTTGATGAAGTCGAAGACCAGCGCGACCGCAATGATCAGCAGGATGTAGGTGACCGTCGGGTCCATGAATCAGCCGTGCTTGATCGCGATGGACTCGAGCACGTTGGCGGCATCCTCGATGTAGTCGAGCGTCTTCTCGAGGGTGTCATACAGCTCTTTCCACTTGATCAGGAACACGGGGTCGGGATTCCCCTCGAACATCTTCCCCAGCCATTCGCTGTAGAGCGAATCACCCTCCTCCTCCAGCCGCTTCACCGCGATGCAGGCTGGCATGATGCTGCGGTCGTTCCGCTTGCTGAGGCCCCGCACCGCGATCGCCAGCTGCTCGCAGGCCCGCTTGATGACGTCGGCCAGCAGGATGGCGCCGAGCGGCGACTCGCCGACGTGGAAGATCTGGGTCCGGCGTGCCAGCCCGTCGATCAGGTCGACCACGTCGTCCAGGCCGGAGGCGAGGGCGTGGATGTCCTCCCGGTCCAGCGGCGCGATAAAGGTGCGGTCGAGCCGCGTGATGACCTCGTGGGTGACGAGGTCGCATTCATGCTCGAGTCGCTTGATCGAATCAACGATTGGGTTGCGACGCTCGGGATCGGCCTTGAGCAGGTCCTCGAGCATGCCGGCCGCCTCCACGCTGCGTTCGGCGACGGCGGTGAACAGCTCGAAAAAGTGCTCGTCGCGGGGGAGAAGACCCACAGGAACTCCGGGCGGATGTTCGGGATTGTCACGGACAGGTAAC
>JAWXBX010000276.1:0-14881 GCA_034440415.1 Gemmatimonadota bacterium
ACCCGCTACAGTGACCTCCGTCTGGTCAGCGCGGTGAGTGAGCGGCGCTGGCTCCCCCGCCTCCCGCCCGCCCTCCGGGTCCTGGCGTTCGCGGCGTGGACCATCGCCGCCGCCGGACCGCGCCTGGGGGGCTCGCAGGTGGAGGTGAAAAAGGAAGGCATTGCGATTGTGATCGCAATCGACATCTCGAGCAGCATGCTGGCCGAGGACTTCGCGCCGTCGAACCGGATGGAAGTGGCCAAGCAGCAGGCCATCAGCTTCATTCGCGGCCGTTCCGCGGATCGCATCGGTGTCGTCGCATTTGCCGGCGAGGCGCTCACACAGGTCCCGATCACGGTCGATTACCCGGTGCTGGAGCAGTCAGTGAATGCGCTCCGGATCGGGCTGCTCGAGGATGGCACCGCGATCGGCACCGGGCTCGCCACGGCCGTCAATCGCCTGCGCGAGGCGCCGGGCAAGTCGAAGGTCATCCTGCTGCTGACCGATGGGGAGAACAACCGTGGCACGGTCGATCCCCGCACCGCGGCGGCCGCGGCGGCGGCGCTGGGGATCCGGGTCTACACCATCGGCGTCGGAACCGACGGCGAGGCGCCGATTCCCACCGGGCGCGGTCTCTCCGGGTTCCGCTATGAGATCCTGCCGGTCAAGATCGACGAGCCGCTGCTGCGCGATATCGCCGCCAGTACCGGTGGGCGGTACTTCCGGGCCAAGGACAGCGAGGCGCTCACCCGGATCTTCCACCAGATCGACGGCCTGGAGAAAACGCCGATCCAGGTCACCCGCTATGTGAAGTACGACGAGATCGCCAAGCCGCTGCTGCTGGCGGGGATGATCCTGCTCGCCCTGGAGCTGCTCCTGAACGCCACACTGGTGGTGCGCACGCCATGACGTTCGACGCGCCGGTGCTGCTCGCGCTCGCACCGTTCATCGCCCTCCTGCTCGGGGGCCTGGCCCTGGTGGCACGCCGCCGCCGGATCGGGCGGGCGGCCGCCTGGTCCACCGAGCTGGAAGGGCAGGCCCGCTCCACCGGACGGTGGGGCCCGTGGCTGCTCGCCCTCGCCGCATTGTCCGCGGTCGTCGGCCTCGCCGGACCGCGCGGCGGGCGGGCGACAGTGAAGATCCAGGCCCAGGCGTTGAGTGTCGTGCTCGCCATGGACATCAGCCGTTCGATGCTCGCAGAAGACACCAGACCCAGCCGGCTCGGCCGGGCGGTGCGCGAGGCCCGGCGACTGGTTCAGGATCTGGACCAGGACCGGATCGGGCTCGTGGCCTTTGCCGGGCGCAGTTACATCCTCAGCCCGCTCACCCTCGACGGCGGCGCCGTCACCCTCTTCCTCGACGCGCTCAATCCTGATCTCGCCAGTCAGGGCGGAACCGGCCTCGCCTCAGCGCTCACGCAGGGGATGGAATTGCTGAACGCCTCGCGTGAAGCGGGCGACCGGGTGCTGGTGGTCTTCACGGACGGTGAAGCCCACGATTCCCTCCCGATGGTCATCGCCGCCGCGAAGCAGCTCAAGGAATCACAGGTGCGCCTGGTGCTGGTCGCCGAGGGGATGCCGCGTCCCGTGCCCATTCCGTTGCGCGACAGCACCGGGCAGCTGGTCGAATACAAGGTGGATGACGACGGCAAGACGGTGGAAACATCGCGGCGGGACGACGTGCTGCAGCAGGTCGCTGATGCGGCGGAGGGCGCGCTGGTGCCGGCGGAGCTGTCGGACCAGGCGGCGGCGGTACGCGAGCTGCTCGCGGCGTACCAGCGCTCACCCACGTCGAGTTCGAGCACCCAGGACCTGCTGCCGCTGGTCTGGATCCCGGCGCTCATCGCAGCGGCCTTCCTCGCCGCGCAGACGGTGACGCGCCGCACCGCGGCCCTGGTGTCGATCGCGGCGGTGCTGCTGTGCGGCCGGGCGTCGGCACAGCGTACCGCGCCGGGCGAAACCGAATGGCGCAAGGGCAGGATGAAGGAGGCCGCGGCCCTGCTCGTCAGGCGGCTCACCGATCAGTCGCCTGACACGGCGTGGTACAATGCCGGCACGGCGCTCCTCGCCGCGGGCGACTACGCCGCGGCGCGCAAGGCGCTGGTGCATGCGGGCCGTTCGCTCGATCCCGACCTGCGCTATCGGGCGCTCTACAATCAGGGCGTCGCCAGCCTCCGGCAGGCCGCCAGCGACAGCACCGCGCGGGATTCCCTGCTGGCCGATGCCAGCGACAACCTGCGGGATGCGCTGAGCCTCGTGCCCGGGAGCCGTCGCGCCAAGTGGAATCTCGAGCTCGCCGAGCGGCGTCGCCCGCCACCCCCTTCGAGGGGCGGCGGCAATTCCGGACAACCGCCTCCGCCGCAGGGTCAGCAGCCGCAGGATCCGCAACAGGGACAGGGTGGTGCGGGGCGGGGAACGCCGAACCTGTCGCAGGCGCAGGCGGAGCAGATCCTCAATTCCGTCTCGCGGGAGGAGCGGGACACCCGGGTGCGCCGGCTCGGCAAGGCGCGCAACGCCCTGGGCGGAGTGAAGGACTGGTGATCGCCGCCCTCCTCCTGCTCGCGCTGCAGCAGCCGGCCCGCCTCGAAGTCATGCTCGGCGTCGATCGGGACCGGGTCGCGCCCGGCGAGATGGTCACGCTTACCGTGCGGGTCACCAGCGGGTTGCCGGAGGCGATTCGTGTGGCGCTGCCAAAGCTCGGCGGATTCGACCTCGAGTCGCGTTCCGAACGGAGCGACGTCACCGTGACAGGTCGCAACACGCTGATCGAACTGCGGCTGCGCGCCACCGCGCCGGGAGAGTGGCGCCTTGGACCCGTCGAGGCATTCCAGGGCGCCGCCTACGCCCGCGGAGATCCGATCATGGTCGCGATCGAGGGCGGCACGCCCCCGGCGGTCGCGGCCCACCTCAGTCCGCGCCTGTCGCGCCTGCTCCAGCGCGCACCGCCCCCCGGCGTTCTTGGACCAGCGGCGGTGACCGTCGCCATCTCCGATCCGGTGGTGGTGGTCGGGCAGCAGGTGGATGTGGTGACGATCGCCTGGTTCGAGCGCGGGCTCCGGCAGGAACTGCGTCGGGCGCCGACGGTCGAGTCGCCCCACTTCGACGGAGTGTGGAGCTATCAGGAGCCGGTGACCGGGGGCATCGCATCCACCCGGCAGGTGGGGGGGAAGTGGTATGACCTCTTCGTGCTTCATCAGGTCGTCTTTCCTCTCACGCCGGGGACGGTGAAGATCTCGCCGGCCAAGCTGCAGTACAGCGTGCCGCTCGCCTACCAGTTCTTCAGCCAGGACGAGCGGTATACCCTGGTCAGCGATCCCCAGTCCTTCGTCGCGCAGGCGCTTCCCCAGGAGGGCCGTGATCCCGGCTTCCTCGGCGCCGTCGGTCGCGCCCTCGAGATCCGGCAGACGGTGACGCCGACCAGCGGGCGGCAGGGCGAGGCCTTCGCGGCGGAAGTCGTGCTCTCGGGACAGGGAAACGTGGCACTCTGGCCCCCGCCCGACATGCGGTGGCCCGCGGGTGTGCGGGTCTATCCCGAAGCCTCCGAGGAACACATCGCCACCACCGCAGGGCTGCTCGGGGGTTCCCGCACCTTCAAGTTCCTGCTGGTCGCGGATTCGGCTGGGGCCCTCCCTCTCGCCCCGCTGCAATACAGCTACTTCGATCCCGGGTCGGGGAAGTACCTGTTCGCCGAAGCACCCGGGGTCAATCTCAGCGTGGCGCCCCGCGGAACGACGGCCGCCTCCCGCGCCGAACCGCCCCCAATCCGGCTGGACCAGCGCGCACCGATCGCGACCCGGCTGCGGGGGTTGCTGCCGGACAGCCTCTGGTTCCTGCTGGCGGTCACTCCGCTGTTGATCCTCCTCGCACCTCGACTGCGACTGCGCCGAGCCATGGCATCGAGCGCTGCTCCGGCCGGCACCGATCCGCTGAGTCAGGCGGAGCATCGCCTGGAGCAGGCACTGCGCCGGCTGGGCGCGGGCGAGGCGTGGATGTCCGAGGATCAACTCGCTGCGCTGCTGCATCAGTCCGGCATCCCGCAGGAGCAGGCGCGCGAGGCCGCCCACCTGCGCGATCAACTGCGGCAGGCTCGCTTTGGTGGCGTGAGCGGGCAGACCGCCTCGCCGCTCCTGCCCGTGGCTGATCGGGTGCTGGGGGCGCTCGGGGAGCGCGATCGGCCCGCCGGACCACGCTGGCAGCGGCGGGCCGGACTCGTCGGGATGCTGCTGCTCAGCGGCGCTTCCCTCCGGGTCGAATCCCAGGCCCCGCCCGAACAGCTCTATGAAGCCGGCGCCTACCGCGCGGCCGCCGAGGGGTTCCAGCGCGAGGCGATGGCCGCCCCGAGCCATTCCGCCCACTGGTACAACCTCGGAGCCGCGGCGTGGCGTTCGGGCGATGATGCCCTGGCCTTGGCCGCGTGGACCGAGGCGGCCCGGTGGAGTCCGCGGGATCGTGGCGTGCGGCGGGCCCTCGGACTGGTGCCGCCCTCGGATGCCGCGGCGGCAGCCGATCTCTGGGTGGCTCCGCTCAACCCCGATGAGCTCTGGCTGCTTGGATTTGTGGCGTGGCTGACCGGGGCCATCGGTGTACTCGTCGCTCGGCGGCTGCGCGGCCGGTGGCTCGTGCTGCTGGCAGGTGGCCTCATCTTTGTGTCCGCCGGCGTGGGGCTGGAACGGTGGTATCGTCGCCCGATCGCGCTCACGGTGGGTAACGAGACGCTGCGGCTCTCGCCGCACGAGCGTTCGCCCGGCGTGGGAGAAGTTGCCCGCCTCAGCACCGTCCAGGTTGGGGTCGCGCGCGGAGCCTGGGTACGGGTTGGGGTGCCCGGTGGGCAACAGGGGTGGATACAGGCCGGCGCGCTCGTCGCGCTCGGCCCGGAGGCCGGCCGCTGACTCGGGAGTATCTTTGGGCATGACCCGCCGCATTGCCATCCTGCCGGACACCGTCGCCGACCAGATCGCCGCTGGCGAAGTCGTCGAGCGCCCCGCTTCCGCGGTCAAGGAACTGGTGGAGAACGCGCTGGACGCGGGCGCCACCCGGATTCGCATCGATCTCGAGCAGGGCGGCAAGACCCTGATCGTCGTGAGCGATGACGGCTCCGGCATGGGCCGCGAAGATGCCGTGCTCGCCCTCGACCGACACGCGACGAGCAAGATCCGAAGCGCCGCCGATCTCGTAGGCGTGCGCACCTTCGGTTTCCGTGGTGAGGCGCTCCCCGCCATCGCCTCCGTCTCCCGGCTGCAGCTCGTCTCCGCCGATGGCGAGGGGGAGGGGACCGACGTCGAGGTCAATGGAGGAAGAGTCGAGCGGGTCGGGGCGGTGGCCCGTCAGCGCGGCACGACGATCACCGTGCGGAGCCTCTTCTTCAATACGCCCGCGCGGCGCAAGTTCCTCCGCTCGGTGTCCAGCGAATCGCGCGCCTCTTATGAAGCGGTCGCCACGCTCGCCCTCGCGCATCCGGAAGCGGGCTTCGAGCTCTCCTTCGACGGGCGTACCCGGCTCGCGGTGCCGCCGGCCCAGCAGCCCGCCGAGCGACTGGAATCGGTCTGGGGCGCCGATATCGCCCGCTCGCTCGTGCCGGTCGAGTATGCGGTCGGTACTTTCCGGGTGTCCGGCTTCATTCAGCGGCCGTCCGACGCCCAGCCCACCGGCCGGCGGACCCAGCTGTTCATCAACGGCCGGCCGTTCCGGGATCCCTTCCTCGTCCGCGCGGCGGAAGCGGGGTATCGCTCCGCGATTCATCCCGGCGATCGCCCTTCGCTTTTCCTCCAAGTCGAGACCACCGACGCCGATGTGGATGTCAACGTGCATCCCGCCAAGCTCGAAGTGCGCTTTCGCGACCGCATTGGCGTCGAGCGAGTGGTGGAGGAGGCGGTGCGGGACGCGCTGGGCAAGATCGAGGCGGCCGCGGTGGTCACCTGGGGCTGGATCCGGCCAATGGAACAGGCAGGATCCTCAGGTGGCGACCCGGGTAACGATCTCTTCGGCCCCGATGCGATCGCGGATTTCACCGTCGACCCCTCCGCTCCGGCTGCGCCCGTCGCCCCCACGATTCCCGAAGTGCTGCAGGCCTTCGATACCTATCTGATCTACGAGGGCCCCGATGGCCTCGTGTTCGTCGACCAGCACTCGGCGCACGAGCGGATCCTGTACGAAGAGGTCCTGGCGAAGATCGAGCAGGGCGGCTTCGCGGGCCAGCGGCTCCTCCTGCCCATCACCCTCGATCTCACCGACGAGGAACAGGACGCGATCGAGAACTATCGCGAGCCGATCGAGCGAGTGGGGTTCGAGGTCGCGGCGCTCGGCGGCCGCACCGTGGCGCTGCATGCCGTGCCCACACCACATCCGCGGTTTGACGCCGCGCGCTGCTTTCAGGAGATGGTCGCCGACCTCGCTCGTGGCCGCTTTGGGGGCTGGGCCAATCGCCTCGAGCGTTTCGCCGCCACTTACGCCTGCCGGGCGGCGGTGAAGGGAGGGGAACCACTGGAGGAGCGGGAGCAGCGCGAGCTGCTCGCCCGTCTCTTTGCCTGCGCGCTCCCGCCGCACGATGTGCATGGCCGCTCGACGATCGTGCAGTTGCCCCGGGAGGAGCTGGAGCGCCGCTTTGGCCGGCGCTAGAACCGCCGTCCTAGTCGGACCGACGGGCATCGGGAAGACGGCCGTCGCCCTGGCGCTCGCCGCGCACTGGCCGCTCGAAGTCATCTCGGCCGATTCCCGCCAGGTCTTCCGCCGGCTCGACATCGGTACCGCCAAGCCCCCGCGCAAGTGGCTGCAGCGCGTGCCGCACCATGGACTCGATCTCGTCTCGACCGGTGAGCGCTACAGCGTGGGCCGATTCGCCAAGGATGCGCCCGGCTGGATCGCCTCGGTCCGGGAGCGGGGCCGAGTGCCCGTAGTCGTGGGCGGCACCGGGCTGTACATCAAGGCGCTGGTCGACGGCCTCTTCGCCGAACCGCCATTGGCGGCGGAGCAGCGCCGATCACTCGCCGGGTGGACCGAGCAGCTCTCCAATGGCGATCTGATCCGCTTCGCCTCGCGGCTCGATCCGGGCTATGCCGGCGGCGGGCGACAGCGGGCGGCACGCGCCATCGAGGTCGCCCTCCTCACCGGCCGCCCGCTTTCCTACTGGCAGGCGCAGGCGCGCTCGCAGGGCATCCTCACGCCATGGTATGTCGTTCTGACGGCGCCACGCGCTATCCTGCATCAACGGATTCTCGCTCGCGCTGAGGAGATGGTGCGGCAGGGAATGATCGAGGAGGTCGCAGCGCTGCTGGCCGATGGCGCGGTCGCCGGATCGGCCGGACTCGACGCTATCGGCCCGCGCGAAGCCGTCGAGTTCCTGCAGGGCCAGCGCACCCGGGAGAGCGTCGCCCTGGCGGTGGCCATCGCAAGCCGGCAGTACGCCAAACGGCAGGAGACCTGGTTTCGCCACCAGTTGAGCGGTGACATCCTCACGCTCGATGCCACCCGGCCGCCGGAGGAACTGGCGCGGGTGATCGCGGCGGCATGGGAGAGAACGGTGGCAGGTGGCAGCTAGCCGGTGGGAGTGAGGCCGCGCGCGTGTCGACGCTGCCAATGCCCGGTGGCAAGCGCGACTGTACCGGCTATGATTCGAGCAATTCTCGCTGCCACCTGCCCACGGCCATCTGCCCGCTCTCCATGACCGACCTCAGCTCCGACCTCGCTGAAGCCGCACAGAATGGCGATGTTGCCGCCCTGAAGCTGCTGCTCGATCAGCAGCGCGATGCCGTCAACCTGCCAGATGCCCGGGGCTACACGCCGCTGCACTACGTTGCGTATGGCGGGCATCTGGACGCGGTGCGCTTCCTGCTCGACATCGGGGCGGATGTGACCGCGGTCTCGCTCGATCCGCTCCGCAACACCCCGCTCCATGCCGCGGCCTCGAGCGGTCACGCCGAGGTTGTTCGCCTGCTGCTCGCGGCCGGTGCCCAGCTCGAGGCGTTGCAGACTGGAGACTGGACACCGCTCCATGTGGCTGCCGACCTTGGTCATGCGGCGGTGGTAGCCGTGCTGCTGGAGAGCGGGGCCCGGCCTGCGCCGACGAGCCAGTCGGGGGCCACGCCCGTCGCCCTCGCGCGCGCCAGGGGGCATGGGGACTCCATCACCCTGCTCGAGCCCCTCATTCCGGACCTCTGACTTCAGGCCCGTCCATGAAAATTGGCATCACCTGTTATCCCACCTACGGCGGCTCCGGGGCGGTCGCGACCGAGCTCGGTCTGGCGCTCGCGCGCCGCGGCCATGAGGTCCATTTCATCTCCTACGCCTCGCCGTTCCGGCTCCGGGGGTTTGCGGAGCGGGTCTTCTTCCACGAAGTCGACACGGCGATCTCGCACTACCCACTCTTCGATCACTTTCCCTACGATCTCGCGCTGGCCTCGAAGCAGTACGAAGTCGCCCGGCGGGAGCATCTCGATGTGCTCCATGTGCACTACGCGATTCCCCACGCCACCACCGCATGGCTTGCGCGCGAGATGCTGGCCAGCGAGCGGCCGATTCGGGTGATCACGACCCTGCACGGGACCGATATCACACTCGTGGGTCAGGAGGCCAGCTTCTACGATATCACCAAGTTTTCCATCGAACGGTCGGATGAGGTCACCGCGGTCTCCAGCTTCCTGCGGGACGAGACCTACCGGACCTTCGGCTGCGTCGGCTGCAACGTGAGGGTCATTCCGAATTTCGTGAACCTCGAGGAATACCAGCCCGACCCTGGCGCGAGCCGCGACGCCTTCGCGCCCGGAAACCACAAGGTCATCACCCACATCTCCAACTTCCGCGAGGTCAAGCGGGTCAAGGATGTGGTGCGGATCTTCGCCCGGATCCGGAAGGCGATGCCCGCGACGCTGCTGATGGTCGGCGATGGTCCCGAGCGCCGGGACGCGGAGAATGAGGCGGAACAACTCGGCATCCTTGCCGATGTGCGCTTCCTGGGCCGGCTGGACCGGGTCGCCAGCCTGTTGCAGGCCAGCGATCTCTTTCTGCTCCCCTCGCAGTCGGAGTCGTTCGGGCTCGCGGCGCTGGAAGCGATGGCCTGCGGCGTGCCGGCCGTGGCCAGCAAGGTGGGTGGCCTGATCGAGGTGATCGACGATGGCCGCAGCGGCATACTCGAACTGCCGGGCTCGGTCGAGGCAATGGGCCGGCGCGCGGTGGAGCTGTTGCAGGATCCCGTCCGCTACGCGACCATGGTCGCTGCGGTCCTGGCGCAGGCACGCACCTTCTCGGCCGAGCGGATCGTGCCGATGTACGAGGCGCTGTATGTAGAGGCTATCGGCGGATGACCCATGATCTGATCTCCGCGGTGCTGCTTGGCGTGGTCGAGGGCATCACCGAATTCATCCCCGTCTCGTCGACCGGTCACCTCATTCTGGTCGGCGACTGGCTCGACTTTACCGGCGAGCGCGCGAAGACCTTCGAGATCTTCATTCAACTGGGTGCGATCCTCGCCGTGGTGTGGATCTACCGGGCACAGTTCCGCAATCTCGTCCGCCGCGCGGGTGATCCCGACAGTCGCGGCCTGTTGGTCAACCTGTTCATTGCCTTCCTGCCCGCGGCCGTCGTCGGACTGCTCGGGCACCATTGGATCAAGGAACATCTGTTCACGCCCGTCGTGGTCGCGTGGGCCCTGGTCGTCGGCGGCGTGCTGATGCTGGTGATCGAACGACTCCGTCCGGTGCCACGGGTCGAGAGTGTCGCCGGTATCAGGCCCATGACCGCTCTCGCGATCGGTCTCGCCCAGGTGCTGGCGCTGATTCCCGGCGTCTCCCGCTCCGGTTCGACCATCATGGGTGGCTACGCCCTGGGCCTGAGCCGGGTTGCCGCGACCGAGTTTTCCTTTCTGCTGGCCGTGCCGGTGCTCGCCGCGGCCGCGGGCTACGACCTGCTGAAGAGTCTCGACGTATTGCAGGCGTCCGATGTGCCGGTCTTCGCGGTCGGTCTGGTCGTGTCGTTCATCTCGGCGCTGATCATCGTGCGCGCCTTCCTTCGCTACATCGCCCACCATCCGTTCGCTGTCTTCGCCTGGTACCGTATCGTGTTCGGAGCCCTGTTGCTCTGGTTCTACAGCCGCCAGATCCTCCCCGGTGCCTGAGTCCGGCAAGGCTGAGCCGCGCATTATGCTCCACTGTGTTCCGACCACCATCTCGACTCAGGACGACCTGCACACGCTCGCCATCGCGGGTGCGCTGGAAGGCACGGCCGTGGTGGCCGACGTGCAGACGGTGGGGCGGGGGAGTCGCGGACGGCGATGGACCTCACCCGCCGGTGGGTTGTGGCTGAGCGTGCTCTGCCGGCCGGAGACGGAACCCGCCCTTGAAGTGCTGAGCCTGCGGATGGCGCTCGCCGTCTGCGAAACGCTCGAGGCAGCACTTCCCGGTCTTCCGCTCCGGCTCAAGTGGCCCAATGACCTCGTGCTCCACGAGCGCAAGCTCGGCGGGATTCTCTGCGAAGCCCGCTGGCAGGGGGGCGCGGTTGGCTGGGTGGCGGTCGGCATCGGGCTCAACCTGCGGAACGAGATTCCCATCGAGCTCTCCGAGCTGGCCATCAGCCTGCGCGATGTCATGACCGCTCCCGGCCCAGGGATGCTCGCGCCGCTGGTGGCAAAAGCGATCGTTCGTGCCTCCCGGTCAAAAGGTGTACTCTCAGAGGCCGAGCTCGCTGCGTTTCGGGGGCGGGACTGGCTCGCGGGGCGCCAGATTGTCGAGCCGGCGGCGGGCAGGGCATCCGGTATTACGCCACGAGGTGAGTTGCAGGTCGCCGATGCCAGTGGCCTGATCTCCCTGCATCGCTCCGGCACTGTGGTCCTTGGGGCGACTCCGGGGTAGTCTCCCGCCCGGCTGAGACAGGAGGCGGAAGGAAAATCCTTCCCTGTTGCCCTAACCCTAATCCATTCTTATCTTTAGCCCGTGTTCTCCACTTGGCTCGGCTCCCGGATCATCAGGCGCGTAGCCGCCCTCCTGCTTCAGGGGCGGTTACTCGGGGCTTGGTCACGACTTGCGGGGCGGTCGCCAGTGGCGACAGTCCCGCCTTTGTTCCGTCCGGTTTCACGGCTTCGCCCGGTACATGCCAGGGACGCGCTCTTGCGTCTCGCACGGCGCCGCCGGCCCAACACCTCCAGTGCATCTCCTTCCACGTCCCACCGAGCCCGAACCGGGTTGGCGGGACAGGCCCGAGCGGGGGGACAATGGTCCTGTCCACGCGCCGAGTCTCTGACATTGCTGACCGGTGCAACGGATCCGGGGCGCGCACATGCGTGCCGGGGTCCGAAGTGCCCAGCCGAGGTTTCTCCGAGTGAAACGCGAAATCCTGATCAACGGCGGCCAGCGCGAAACCCGCGTGGCCATTCTCGAGGACGACCGCCTCGTCGAACTGCTGGTGGACCGCCCGGATCACCGGCGGATCGTCGGCGACATCTACCTGGGACGGGTCGAGGCGGTACTGCCTGGCATCCAGGCCGCCTTCGTTGATATCGGGCTGGAGAAGAGCGCCTTTCTCCATGCCTCCGACCTCCTGGAGCCGGAGGAGGACGAAGAACCTGATGGTGAAGAGGGCGACGAGGCGTTCGAGGCGGCCGACGCCGAGGAGGAGGCCGATCCCTCCGTCGAGGGTGGGAAGCGGGGCAAGCGCGGCCGGAACGGCAATGGTGGCGCGGCCGAGCCACGTCAGCGCGAACCGCGTTCCCGGCGGGAGGTCCCCGACGTCGGCGACATCCTGAAGAAGGGTCAGACCCTGCTGGTGCAGGTCACCAAGGAGCCGATCAGTACCAAGGGCTGCCGGGTGACCGCCCAGATCTCGCTCGCTGGCCGCTTCCTGGTCTACATGCCCTTCGCCTCCAAGGTGGGGGTCAGCCGCAAGATCGAGAGCAAGGAACTCCGCTCCAAGCTCCGCGAACTCGTCAGCAGCCTCCTCCCCAGCGATGCCGGCGGGATGATCATCCGCACCGTCGCCGAAGGGGTGACGGAGGATCATTTCAAGCGCGAAGTGGAATCGCTGCTGAACTCGTGGCGGAAGATCAACCGCAAGAAGACCTTTGTGCGGGCCCCCGCGCTGGTGCAGCGCGAGACCAGCCTCACCCGCGGCATTATCCGCGATCTCTTCAGCGACAAGGTCGACGCGCTGCACGTCGACTCCCGCGAGCTGTATAACGAAGTCGAGCAGTACCTCCAGCAGGTCGACCCCGATCTCATGTCGCGCGCCAGCCTCTACAACGAGACCGTGCCGCTATTCGACAAGTACGACATCGAGAGCGAGATCCGCGATCTGTTCAAGGCGCGCTGCGAACTACCCACCGGTGGTTACATCATCATCCAGCCGACCGAGGCACTGGTCTCGATCGATGTGAACACCGGCCGCAATATCGGCAAGAAGGACCCGGAAAAGACCATCTTCAAGACGAACATGGAAGCAGCGCGCGAGATAGCCCGCCAGATCCGGCTGCGGGATATCGGCGGAATCATCGTCTGCGATTTCATCGACATGGAAACCCGTGCCAACCGGGAAAAGGTGCTGCAGGAGCTGCGCAGCTTCCTGGGCCGGGACCGGGCCCGGACCAAGGCCTTCGCGGTCTCCGAGCTGGGGCTGATCGAGATGACCCGGCAGCGGGTGCGCCCGTCGCTCTGGCACTCGATGACCACCGAATGCCCGGCCTGCAGTGGCACCGCGCGGATCTTCACCCCGGAAGTCATCGCCCGGCGGCTGGAGCGGTCCCTCAAGCGGGCCGGTCGCGAGCGCCGGGAGCGTCAGCTCGCCATCCGGCTTCATCCGGAGGTCGCGCTCTACCTGCTGGAGGAGGAGCCGCGCCTGATTACCACCCTGGGCAAGGCCACGGGGCTGGAGCTGGAACTGCGTGACGACCCGATGATGCGAGTGGACGAGTTCCGCCTCATGAGCCGCCCCGGCGGCCGCGATGTGACCGAGATGTATGCCGTAGCCTAGTTGGAGGGGCTTGGACTCGGGCCCCTTGCCCTAGCTCAAGCCCCCGTCTATACTTGCGGGCTCTTGAACGGCGCCCTGACAGCGAGTTTTCCATGTACGCGATCTTCCGTGCCCTGGGCAAGCAGTTCCGGGCCGAAAAAGGCATGACCCTCCAGCTTCCGCTCATGGCGGATGCGGAGCCCGGCAGCGAGCTCACCTTTGACGAGGTGCTACTGACGTCCAACGGCGACACCATCACCGCCGGCGCGCCACTGGTGAAGGGCGCCAAGGTCAAGGCCGAGGTCCTCGGCATGATCAAGGCCGACAAGATCTACGTCTGGAAGTTCAAGCGCCGCAAGAACTACCAGCGGAAGACTGGTCATCGCCAGAAGTACACCGAAGTGCGGATCACTGACGTGCTGGTGGGGTGAGGATACCATGGCTCATAAGAAGGGCGTCGGCTCCAGCCGCAACGGTCGCGACAGCAACCCGCAGTACCTCGGCGTCAAGCACTACGGCGGCGAGCGCGTCATCGCCGGCAACATCATCCTGCGCCAGCGGGGCACCAAGTTCCATCCGGGCAAGAACGTCGGCCGGGGGACGGATGACACGCTGTTCGCTCTGGTGGACGGTGTCGTGAAGTTCGAGCACAAGGACAAGAAGCGGATGAAGGTGTCGGTGCATCCCCCGGAGCTCGCCGCCGCGAAGTAGCCGGCGACAACAGGCAGTCTGAGGAGGGCCGGGAGCGTTCCCGGCCCTTTCGTTTGTCCCGGAGCACCAGTTCCGCGATGAAACAGATCCGTTGCCCCCTCCGTTAGATTGTTCTTCTCGCCTACAGGAGGAAACGATGCCGGGAATCTTCGAACGGTTGAATCAGGAGCTGGAGTCGTTCGGCAAGCGGGCCCAGGTGGCGGTGGACGAGGGCCGGTTGCAGCTGGAGCGGTTCCGCCTGAAGCGCGAACGGGATGAGGCGGCTACCAGACTGGGCTATCTCACGCACCAGCTGGAGCGGGGCAGGCAGGTCGATCAGGCGGAGCGGGAGGCGTGGCTGGTCCGGATGGACACCCTCAACCAGTCGATCACCAGGGTTGAGCGGGAGATGGCCGCCACCAAGGGGGAGGCCGTCACCGTGAACGAGACGCCTGCTCCAGCGGGTACACCGACCGGCGAGGCGGAAGTTGTGAAACTGTAGTCCGATGTTGTCGGAGGGATGATCGCCGGATGGCGCCGCAAGCAGCTGCGGCGCCATTGTCGTGATCCGAGGGACTCGGTTCAGTAGCTCGGCGGAAGGGTCTTGTACCGGTCGCGCAGTTCGGTCATCCGGCTCTTGAGGGACATCTCCGCCCCGTCGATGAATACCAGCTCGGCCGCGGTCGAGAACTCGAACGGATCGCCACTCCACACGACGATGTCGGCCACCTTGCCGGGCTCCAGCGTGCCCAGCCGGTCGGCGAGGCCGAATGCGCGCGCCGGCGCCACGGTGATTGCCGCGAGTGCGTCATCCCACTTCAGGCCATTGCGCACGGCATGTCCTGCCTCGAACCGCAGGTTCATCTGCCCACCCGGATCCTGCCCGGCAAGGATCACCGTCACGCCGGCCTCCCGGAGCAGGGCGGCGTTGTCGGAGCGGGCCTGCAATCCGTCGAACGACGGAATGTTGTCCCGCGTGTCGAGCACCACCGGCGCTCCCGCCCGCGCAATCTGGCCGGCCACACGCCACGCCTCGGCCCCACCCCGGAGGATGAGGCGAAGCCGGAAATCGGCGGCGAGCGCGAGCGCGTTCTCGATGTCACTCTGGCGGTTGGCGTTGACGTAGAGCGGCAGGCGACCGTCGAGCACCGGATAGAGCGCCTCGAGCTGATCTGCGGGCGCCGAGAGCTGGCCGATGCGGTTCTGGTCGTAGTCGGCCCGCCGCCGCCGCAGGATTGCCGCGTCGGCAAAGAGCGCCCGCAGGCGCGCCAGCGCGCCGGCCCGAC
>JAWXBX010000277.1:0-18477 GCA_034440415.1 Gemmatimonadota bacterium
ACCCCGCCACGACGATCCGCCCGATTCCCCCGATCGCTGGTTTCCACGGCTGACGCAGCCCGGTGGACGCGCGCAATCGGTGAGGCACTTCGATCAGCGCACCCGCCAGCAGAAACAGCAGCACGCTGCTGCCGTGTCCCAGGCTGGCGAACCAGAGCCCGGCAAAGAGGGTGAGCAGCGCCGCTTCGATGAGGAGCCCGGGCAGTGCGCCGCGCAGCGTCGCCATCATCCGGTCAGGCGTGCCTCGCGCTCGCCGCTCGACCTCGCGCCAGCCCAGGAAGAGCAGGGTCACCGCGAGCCACGCCGCGACGACGCGTGCGAAAGCCATCGGTCAGAATCCCGCGCGCAGCGAATCGGGCTGGTAGAGCTGGCCCCGCACCATCACGTGCAGCACGCCGCGGGTGTTGCGGATGTCGAGCAGCGGATTCTCCTTCAGCACCACGAGGTCGGCCACCTTCCCCGGGGCAATGATGCCCAGCGAGTCCGCGCCCAGCAGCTCGGCGGTGTTGATCGTCGCGGTCTTGAGTGCGTCGCTCGGCGTCAGTCCCGCCGCCACCAGCAGTTCGAGTTCGGTGTGCAGCCCCCAGCCCGGGACCAGCATCTGGTTGCTGGCATCGGTTCCGGCGGTGATCCGCCCGCCGGCTCCGCGGAAGGCGCGGAGGAAGAGATCCTGATTGTGTCGTGCGGCACGAAACGCGGCGTAATCCGCTGTGGTCCACCCCGCCCGTGCGATCATGCCCGGGACGTTCCATCTCTGCATCTGGGAGTCCGGCAGCGTGCGCAGATCCTCGGGGTGCAGGTTGTCTGCCTGGTCCAGGCGGCTGAAGGTCTCGTGCAGCACGAGGGTCGGGATCATCACCACCCGTTCCTGGGCCAGCGTTATTGCAATCTGGGTGAGCCCGGCGGAGTCGAGATCCACCCACGCCCGCTCGAACGCATTCCAGCCGCGGAAGAACGACGCGCGGTGTTCGGCGTAGAGCTTTTCCGGATTCTTGGCGAGGGCTTCCGGTATACCGCTCAGATGTTCGATGCTCGTCACGCCGAGTTTCACCGCCGTCAGGGCATCGGTCAGGCCGAGGTGCGCCGTGACGCGGAGGTCGAAGGTGGCCGCCTCATCCATCAGCGGCTTGAGCAGTGCCGGCGTGATGCGGGTATACGCCTTCACGTAGTCGGCGCCGCCCACGGCGAGCTGGTCCACCGCTTTGCGAACCTGGTCGGCGTTGGTGACCTCGGTGGCTTCGGGAAAGGTCGCTGGTGCACCGTCGAGCATCGCGCCCGCGCTGAAGATGCGTGGGGCGATAATCCCGCCGAGGCTGACTTCCTCCCGCAGGCCGAGAATCGAATCCTGCTGTCCGCCCACATCCCGCACTGTGGTGACGCCCGCTGCGACATACCGTGCCAGGGCCCATCGCTCCACGTGCGCATGACCGTCAATCAGACCCGGAATGATCCAGCCACCCGTGACGTCTACCGTGACCGCGCTCTTGGGGATCTTGAATCCCTCGCGCGGCGCCACCGTTTCGATGTGCCCGGCATGGATCACGACGACCGCGTCGCGCAGGACCGGGTCGCCGGCGCCGGTGATGACATTCCCGCCCACCAGGGCGATGCGGTCCTTGGTTCTCGGGGCGCAGGCGGCCAGGCACAGGACCATCGCCAGCAAGACTCCGAGCCCGGACCGCCCCAAGGCAGGGGCACGGCAGGCGGACGCCCAGGGCGTCCGGGGAGGGTCAATCACTCGAGGTATGGTCATGCAGGATCTTCCAACCATCGGTGGGCTGCTCCCTGACCAGAGTGAAGGGGCGGACCGCGAATTTCTTGCGAGTGAAGGGTGAAACGTCGCTGGCGTTCCGGAGTGGCGCAAGGCAATGCAGGAGCGCCCCGGATTCCCGGGGCGCTCGGAGGCGGCTGGGTGAGGCAAGTAGAGGCTACTTCCGGGCAGCGCCCGGGCCGTGCGCGGTCGATCAGCAGGAGATCGTGCCGTTGATCGTCGACGCGGCGCCAGCCGGCAGAATGGCGGGCAGCACAAGGTTGGTCAGGGTGACCGTCTTGGCGACGACGTCTACCGAGACCTGGGCGGCGCCACAGTTGTTCGAGATCGGAACATCGCAGGCGAGCACCCCGTCAACGACTGGAGGATTGCCCCCAATATTCGAGCCCCAGGTGTGGGCCGCACTGTACAGGGTGCCGGTGCCGTCCTCGAAATAGATCTCCACACTGTGTTCGACCGTGCCGACGCTGCCGGTGAGTCGCACTGCTCGATGGAGCACCGCACTGATCGTGATGGTATCCTGCCCGACAGCGATGCCGGCAATGGTCCCATTGCCGGAGGCCGGCGTGGCGGCGGTCACGACCACTGAACCACTTCCCCCGCCGCCGCCGCCGCCGTTGCCGGGACCAGTCCCGTTGCCGCAGGCGGTGACCAGGATCAGGATGCCGGCCAGATGGGCGACACGCTTCGCACTGTGTATCATGATTCCTCCTGGGGGACGTGGTTGACCCGACCGCGCTTGCCGCGCCGGGCTGCTGGGGGCAACATTCCCTCCACCTCTCACCCCGCACTCACCTGTCTCTCACCGCTCCCTCCTACCGCCTCAAGACGTTGTCGGGCAACGGCTTGACCGGCCCGGACGGCGCGGAAGTGCGGGCCCCCCTGACCCAGCCGCGCCGCCTTGCACTGCTCGCCTACCTCGCCATCGAACGACCCGGTTCCTTCCATCGCAGAGACCAGCTGCTGGCGCTCTTCTGGCCGGAACTGGATGCCGGCCGCGCCCGCGCCGCACTGAGCCAGGCGGTCTATGTGCTGCGGCAGTCACTGGGCGAGGCGGCGCTGCCCTCCCGAGGGACGGAAGAACTCGGCGTCGATCCCGCCAGACTCTGGTGCGATGCGGCGGAGTGCGATCGGCTGCTACGGGCCGGCGAGCGGGAACGGGCGCTCGATCTCTATGCCGGCGACCTGCTGCCGGGATTTCACCTCGACGAGGCACCCGAGTTCGACCGCTGGCTGGAGGCCACCCGCGATGATTTCCGCCAGCGCGCCGCCCAGGCGGCGATGTCGCTCACCGCGGCCGCTGAAGCGACGGGTGACGTGCGCGCCGGAGTCCGGACGGACTCGCAGTATCCGATGCCGCGGCGAGCGCAGCATCAGGACCTGTCACCGCACCTCGACGCTGGCGACCCCTGCCGGCATTCGCGATCCTCGCTGTCGCACTGCTACTTGGGATCCTGTGGAGTCGGCCCACTCCGGTGGCGATTCCGGCGAGCGAACGGGTCGTCGTCCTTCCCTTCGTCGTGCGGGGAGACTCCGGGCTGGAGTACCTGCGTGAGGGGATGGTGGATCTGCTCAGCACCCGGCTCGACGGACTGGGCTCCCTCCGCGCGATCGATCCGACGGCAGTGCTCGCCCGCAGCGCGCGTGCTCCGGTGCCGGGCCCCGCGCTCGCCGCGGCATTCGGCGCAATGCTCTATGCCGAGGGCAGCATCACGGTGCTGGGACAGGCCCTCGATCTGAGGATGACGCTGCATGACGCCGCCGGCGCCGCGCTCGCGACTGTCGCGGGTCGCGCGGCGGATCAGGACGGCCTGGGCCCATTGGTGGATTCCCTGGCGGGCGCCCTCTTCGCCACTCGCCTGACGACGCCCGGGGAACGATTGACCCGAGAAGCAACCCAGACGACCGCCTCCGGGGCCGCGCTTCGCTCCTACCTCGACGGGGAACGGCACTACCGCAGCGGCGAATACAGCACGGCGGTGGAGGACTTTGCCCGTTCCACGACGCAGGATTCGCTCTTCGCCCTGGCGTGGTACCGGCTGAGCGTCGCCGCGGGATGGGTCGGTACGTCGGGGGGAGTGGTCGAGCGCGCCATGGACCGGGCGCTGGCCCTGGCGCATCGGCTGACTCCTCGCGACCGGCGGCTCCTGGAGGCCTACAACGGCTGGCTCGGGCGAGAGGCACGGGCCGCGGACGCGGAGCTTCGGCTCCGGGCGCTGACACTCGACTATCCCGACGACGCCGAAGCATGGTACTGGCTGGGCGAGGTGCTGTATCACGCCAACCCCGAGCGAGGTCGCCCCATCTCCGCGGCGGAGCTGCCCTTCCAGCGGGCGGCTGCGCTGGTGCCGGATGGCAACGACGCCGCAGGCCATCTGTTGTACCTCATCGCATTTTCGGGCGATCGCTCCGCGCTGGACAGCGCGCTGAACGACCGACTCGACCGGCTGCCGGCCAGTGCCGGGCATCGGGCCATCTTCCTGCTCCTCGAGCGGGCCCTGAACGCCACCGAAGTCGAGTGGCACCGCACGCTCGACTCACTCCGGCCGGCCCCGGGAGGAACCCTCGCGCTCGCCACGATGGTGACTGGCCGATTCGAGGGCACCCTCGCACGGGCGGACGACCTCGCCCGACTGCTGCAGGCATCCGCACGCCCCCGCACCGAGCGCATTCAGGGGTACACCCTCAGCGCGACGGTTCGCCTGGCCGGGGGGAGGTGGCGTGAGGCGGAGGCTGCACTGCGGCAGCTGCAGCAGCTGGATGTCTCCGCCGCACAGGAAGTGCGGGGCTATTTCGCCGCCCTCCCCGGGCTTCCACTCACGGCCGACGAGCGCCGCGCCGTCAGGTAGGGCGTGGCGCAGTGGCCCGCGGCGAAACAGGTGGAGCCTGCCGAGTCACCCGGCTCAGGACTCACCCAATCGCTGCTCCGCCAGTTCTACCTCGGCGCACTCTCAGCGCTGGCCGGGGATTCGGCAGCGGCCATGGCGGCGCTTGCTGGGATGCCCCGGGGTGACAGTCTCTCGCCGGCCGATCTGCGAGTGGTTCAGGCAACCCGGGCGGTGGTCGCCCTGGCCGATGGCGATGCAACCGCCGCGCTCCGCGCCCTAGCCCCGGTCCCCGACACGCTGCTGCGCAGCGCCATCGCCAACGGATTCGGTTTCGGCCACGGGTACGAACGCTGGCTCCGGGCGCAGGCACTCGAAGCCACCGGTCGTCCCGCCGAGGCGATCGGCTGGTATCAGAGCTTCGAATCATGGCCGATGATCGATGTGGTCTGGCTCGCGCCCTCTTTGATGCAGCGGGGGCGGTTGTACGAACAGGCCGGCCAGCGGGACAGCGCACGGGTTGCCTACGGGCGGGCACTGGCGGTCTGGTCGGGCAGCGATGCCCGGTTCGGCCCGGCAAAGGAGACCGCCCGGGTGCGACTCGCCGCGTTGCAGGACCAGCGCTGAGTCCCGTCGTGGAAAACAGAAGCGCCCCGGGAATCCCGGGGCGCTCGGTGCAGAGTGGCCGGAGTGAATGCCGGCCTAGCGCTTCTTCTTGCCCTTGCCCGCCTTCTTCTTGGCCTTCCTCGCCGCCTTCTTGGCTGGCTTCCGCGCAACCTTCTTCTTGCTGGCCTTCTTCTTGGCGGCCTTCCTGACCGGCTTCTTCCTGGCAGCAACTTTCTTCTTGGCGGGCTTCTTCTTGGGAGCGGCCGTCTTCTTGGCAGCAGCCTTCTTCTTGGGCGCCGCCTTCTTTGCGGCGGCCTTCTTCGGCGCTGCAGGTGCTGCCGCCGGCATCGCCGGTCTCGGCGTGGGAGCCGGTGGCGGAACGGGGGCTTCTATCGGAACTGGTGCGGGATCCATCCATCCGGAGTGCGACCAGCTCGTTTCCATATCGTTCGACTCAGCCATGGGTGTTTCCTCCAGAGACTGCCGCGGCGAGAAACCCGCCGCCGGTACCACGGGCCCCCGCCCGCAGCGCTAGACACGCCCGTAAGATGCACCTCTTCCGATCTGATGCAAGCGGGTGGGCGTGATCACATGGGATTGGTCCGTCGCGCCGCCACCCACCCGGGTGCCCGCTGGGGCTCAGTGAATCCCGGTCACGGAATCTTCTTGTAACATGTTGCAGATAAACCGCTTGCGATGTGTCGCTGGTGACAGCTTCAGGTCAGGAGAGCCGGGTGCGGACCCGCCCGCCTGAGAGCGGATTGGACACTGAGGACCGCCGCGGTGGCAGGACTCACCGTCTCGACGTGGCCCGGGCCCGGAAGCGCACCCGCATCTTGCCCCGTCGTCATGCTTGGCCGGTGGCCGGATGCGCCGTATCCTACGCCATGCGCACATTCGATCGACGCCGCAGTGGCTTCGGGCTGGCCGCGGGGATTCTGCTGCTGACTAACGTAGCATCAGCCGCCGGCCAGGACGCTGTCGAGGCCCCGCCCGCCGCGCCGCAGTACCAGTACACCACGACTCGCGGCTTCCTCACCGCGACCGACGGCACGCAGCTCGCCGTCACCTGGTGGATTCCGACCCCGAGCTTTCCCGGAGAACGCTTCCCCGCGCTGCTCGAACTACTCCCGTATCGCAAGGACGACTCGTTCTACGCCAGGGATTTTCCGCTCTACGACTATTTCGTCCGCCGCGGTTTTCTCATGGCGAAGGTGGATATCCGGGGCACTGGTGGCTCGAGCGGAAAACTGCCGGACCGCGAGTACTCTGACACCGAACTGGATGACGCCGTCGAAATCATCCGTCAGCTCGCCGCGGATCGACGCAGCAACGGGAATGTGGGCATGTGGGGGATCTCGTGGGGCGGGTTCAATGCGCTGCAGGTGGCGATGCGGCAGCCGCCCGCGCTCAAGGCGATCATCGCGCTGCATGCCGCCGACGATCTCTACCACGACGACATCCGCTACATCGACGGCGGGCTCCACATCGATCCCTACACACTGCAAATCGATCACGAGAATGCCCTGCCGCGGACCCCGGACTACCTGATCGACGCCGCGTATTTCCGGGACCGCTTCGATGCCTATCCGTGGGTGCTGAGCTACCTCAAGCAGCCGGTGGACGGCCCGTTCTGGCGCGATCATGGCCTGCGGTATCATCCCGACAAGCTGGTCATCCCCGCCTATTTCATCGGTGGGCTGCTCGACGGGTACCGCGATACGCCGATCCGCGCGCTCGGCTACCTGACCCACGCACAGGTCAAGGTGGAGATCGGTCCCTGGGTGCATGCCTGGCCCGATAACGGCACCCCCGGCCCCAATTACGAATGGCGCGCCCGGGCGGTGGAGTGGTGGAATCACTGGCTGCGGGGGCTCGACACCCCACTGATCCGTGAGCCCCGGCTCCTGGTCTTTCAGCGCGGGGGCCAACTGCCCGAGCGTGATCTCAAACAGACCGCTGGCCGCTGGCGCTTCGAGGACTGGCCGGTCGCGGGAGCAACCACCCGCGGCTATCGCCTCGCGCCGGACGGGAGGCTTGTGAGTGCGGGGACACCGATCCCGCCCTCCTCCGTGATGCTGGCCTACCATCCGGGGTATGGCACCGTCGCCGGCGACTGGTGGGGCGAGCCCACTGGCGACATGCGCCCCGATGACGCCGGCAGTCTGACCTTCGATTCCCCGCCGGTCGACAGCGCCATCACGCTCATCGGCCTGCCCGCGGTGCGCATTCGCGCCGTCGCCGGCGCGCCACTGGCCAACTGGACCGCCCGGCTCGAGGACGTTGCCCCGACCGGAGAGGTGTCGCTCGTCGCGGGCGGAGTGCTCAGCGCCACCCAGGCCCGCTCGAGCACCAGCCCCGCGCGCCTTACCCCCGGCGACACGCTGGATCTCGCCTGGGACCTCCATTTCACCACCTGGGTCTACCGGCCCGGGCACCGCATCCGCCTCGCGCTCTCCAACGCGCAGTTCCCGATGATCTGGCCCACACCCTACCCGATGATCTCGACGGTGGTGTTAGGCGGCCAGGGGTCGCTGCTGCAGCTCCCCGTCGTCCCCGGCGCGAGCGCCTATCCGGCACCGCGCCTGCCCGTACCCGAGCCGCGCACCGAGCGGGCCGACGTGACCTGGCTCGACAGTCCCGAGCCGGTCGAGAAGATCACCTTCGAGCCGCACAGCGGCACCACGACGATGGAGTGGCGCGCCATCTACGCCGAACGGATCGGGAAGGTGCGGATCGACAACGACGAGCGCGAGCGGTACACCGTCGCCACGCACGATCCGGCCCATGCCCGGTTCGACGGTTTCGAAACCCACCGCATCCGGCCCCCTGGCCGGGACCTGCTGCTCGAGACGACCCTCGAAATTCAGGGCGACTCGACGGCGTTCCACGTCCTGGTGCGCCGGAGGCTTTCCAGCGCCGGCCGGACAGTGCGGGTGCGCGAGTGGCGGGAATCGGTCCCACGGCAATTCCACTGACCGTGGTGCAGGGGCACCCTTCCGCCGCCGAGTGCATTCCGCGACCGACATGGCGGCTTGTCGCCGCGCCCCTTTTTCTGGTCATCTCCAGCACGACTAATGCGCTGTGCTGAAATGAGTTAGCTAGTAATACCAGGTGGTCCGTCCCTTGCTCATCGTGACCGTCATCTCCTGACGATCGCGACTCATGCGGCAGCCCCTGCAGCAGGCCATTCTGGTCACCGTTCTCCTTGGCGCCGGCACACCTGCCGTGGCGGCCCAGACGGTGACCGAGCTCTATGTCACGCCCGATACCGTGCGTCTCGAGGCCGGCAAGCGTCAGGGCCTTGGGGTGCAGGCTTTCGACGACGCGGGCAACGCCGTACTCGCCATCAACTACCGCACCGCCGACTCGCTGGTCGCCCGCATCGCATCGAATGGGACGATCACCGCCGGTCGTGCCGGCCGGACCCAGCTCATGGTGGAAGCCGGCCGCAAGAGTCGCTCGGTGCTGGTCATCGTCACCGGGGGCGCAGCCGCTCCCGCCGCTGCCGTCGCTACCGCCGCTCCCGCAGCCGTTGCCAGCCCCACCCTGATGTCCGCGCCGATCAACGAGGTGGGCCTGCTCGTCGCCGAGCCGGCCGGAATCGCGCTGCTGCCCACCGAGCGCGGTCGGGTGAATCTGCGGGCATTCAAGGTGGACGGGACCCCGGCGACGGGGCCGGTGCGGCTCGTCTGGAAATCGCTGCGCCCCGACATCGTCACCGTGAATGATTCGACTGGCGTAGTGACTGCGCTGGCCACGGGAACGGGTGTGGTTCAGGCCATCGCACCGGGCGGGACCAGTCTCACCATCCCGGTGACGGTGTCGCTCGCCGAGTGGACCCTGGACGAGACGACCCTGGTGCTCTCACCCCAGGATACCGACACGCTGCGCGCCACCGTTGCCACGCAGGGTGGACGGCGACTGCGGGGCGAGGACCTGCAGTGGAGCGTCAGCGATCCCTCGGTGCTTGCGGTCAGCCCGGAGGGGATCGTGCAGGCGCTCGCACCGGGGCGGGCCGAGCTGGTCGCCCAGGGATTCCTGCAGCAGCGCTATGTGTCGGTGGTGGTGCATCAGCGGGTCGCCCGGTTTCTCACGGCACCGCGTCTCACCGAGCCGGTCCGCATGCTGCTCCGCTCCAGCCGGGAGTTCACCCTGATCCCGCAGACAGCGGACTCCCTCCCGGTCGAGGGAGTGGACCTGCGGTGGAGTGTGGGTGATACGATGATCGCACGTTTTGATGTGGCGAGCAGCCAGCTGACGGCACTCCAGCCGGGGATGACGATGCTGAGCTTTGCGGCCCGCGGCTTCCTGCCGAAGGCGTGGACCATCGAAGTGCTGCCGGGCGCCATCTCCCTCGGGCGCTCCCGGGTGGCGCTGCGACCAGGAGACACCACCAGCTTCTCGCCCCAGCTGGTCGATGACCAGGGCCGTCCAGTCGCACCGGCGACGGGGCTCGCCTGGGTCACCAGCAATGCCGGTGTCGCGCGGGTGACCGCCGATGGCACCGTGTACGCCATGGCCCCAGGCCGGGCGACGATCACCGCCCAGGCCCCCGGCGGCGTCCCCGCCGAAGTGACCATCCTCGTCACCGGCGATCTGCTGGTTGCCTCGACCCGCGGGGGACGCTTCGGCGTCTATGCCCTCCTGCTGACGGCGCCGGAGACCTTCATCCCGATCCTCGCTGACAGCGCCACGAACACTCTCGATGCCGTCTACTCTCCTGACCGCACCCGGCTCGCCTTCGCCTCCGATCGCGCCGGCGCCGGCAACTACGACATCTACCTCGCCGACGCCGACGGCCGGAACGCCGTCCGACTCACCACCGATCCCGGTCTCGACTTCCAGCCGGCGTGGACCCCGGATGGCACGCATCTCGTCTTTGTCTCGACGAGGACCGGAGTCCGCCAGCTGCATATCATGGCGGCGGATGGAAGCGAGGCTCGCGCCCTCACCGCCCTTCCAGGTGGTGCGGAGGAACCCAGCCTCTCTTCCGATGGACAGCGGGTGGCATTTACCGGGTATCCCGGCAAGCGCGATGAACCGTCCGACATCTACACCGTCGCGATCACTGGTGGCCCTCTCAATCCGGTGACGCGAACTCCCGATCGCCGGGAGATGCGCCCGGTCTTCCTGTCGGGAGGCGAGCTCAGCTGGGTGCTGCTGCGCCGGGACCGGAAGGACCCGGACCTCATCCTGCGTCAGGCGAGCCCCGGGGCGCCCACGGCCCAATTCGTATCCAGCGCACTTGCGCTGCAGGACGTCGCCTTTGCCCCCGACGGATCCCGCCTGGCCTGGGTGGCCAGCCGTCCCGCCGAGCACAACCGGCCGGTTCCCGAGTTTACATTGCAGTGGCGCCTGCTCTCCAGCGGCGCGGAGACGTCGGTACGCCTCCTCCCCGGCGAACGGATCACGAGCCCGGCTTTTTGAATGCGATGACACTCACGGCAACCGGTGGCCTGGACCACCTGGTGCTGCAGGACATGCCGGCGCCCGCCCCGCCCGGGCCGGACGACGTCCTCGTCCGGCTCCATGCGGCTGCGCTGAATCGGCTCGATCTTTTTGTCATCGACGGATTGCCTGGTATCGCGCCGACCTTCCCGCTCATAGTGGGCGCGGATGGCGCCGGTGTGGTGGAAGCCGCCGGTCCGGCGGTGCGTGACTTCGATCCCGGTGATCGGGTCATGATCAATCCCGGGCTGGCCTGCGGACAGTGCGAATGGTGTGTCGCCGGCGAGCAGCCGCTCTGTCCCGGATTCCGGGTCCTCGGTGAGCACCTCCCCGGCACGATGGCCGAGTATGTTGTGGTCCCCGCGCGGAACCTGGCGCGGATCCCGGACTCGATGAGCTTCACGCAGGCCGCCCCTTTCCGCTGGCCACCCTCACCGCCTGGCGGATGCTGGTGACCCGCGCGCGGCTCCAGCCCGGCGAGACGATCCTGATCTGGGGGATTGGCGGCGGCGTGGCGCAGGCCGCGCTCAGAATCGCCCGGCTGCTGGGCGCGCGGACGATCGTCACCAGCTCGGCGGACTGGAAACTGGAGCGGGCTCGTGCCCTCGGTGCGGATTGCACGCTGAACCATGCCACCGCCGATATTCCCCGGGAGATCCGTGCGCTGACGGCGCGGCGGGGCGCTGACGTCGTGGTCGACACCGCGGGCGCGGAGACGTGGGAGCGCTCGCTCCGCAGCTTGGCGCGCGGTGGACGACTGGTGACCTGTGGCGGGACCACGGGGCCGATGGTCACGACCGACGTCCGCAAGCTGTTCTGGTATCAGTGGTCGCTGCTCGGCTCCACCATGGGCAACGAGGCGGAGTTCCGGGCCATCACCGCGCTTGCGGCGCGCGGCGAGTTGTGGCCCGAGGTGGACATGGTCGTGCCGCTGGCTCGGGCGGTGGAGGCGTACCGGCGGCTCGCGTCCGGCGCGCAATTGGGAAAGGTCGTTATCGAGGTGAGGGCATGAACGAGCTGCTGGATCGCCTGCTTATCGGCTGGAGTGAGCTGATGGACGTCCTGCCGGGCCTGCTGGCCGCGGCGATGATCATGCTGGCCGGCTATTTCGTGGCGCGCCAGCTGCAACGCTGGATCGGGCGTAGGCTGCAGCGGATCCAGTTCCGCCGCCTCGCCGATGCCGGCGGCCTGACCGAGGCCGCCAGCCGCGTGCGCCTCGACCCGGTGCGGGCCGTGAGCAAGCTCGGCTTCTGGCTGACGATGCTCGTCGTCGTGCTGCTGGCCAGCTCCGCCCTCGGGCTCGAGAATGTGCGCGAGATGTTCAGCCGCATGCTGGCCTTCATCCCCACGCTCATCTCCGGCACGGTGATCGTCATTCTCGGCATGATCATCGGCGAGTTCGTTCGGGCCCTGATCGTCGCCTCCGCCGGCGGGGTGGAGGGGGTGGGAACGGTCGCCAAGCTCACCAAGGGAACAATGGTGCTGATCGCCGGCTTCATGGCGCTGCAGCAGGTGGGGGTGAGCGAGGAACTGGTGACCTCCGCATTCACGCTCATCCTGGGCTCGATCGCGCTGGCCGCAGCCCTCGCCTTCGGGCTGGGGAACCGTCACCTGGCCGGCGAGGTAACGCGGAAATGGTACGAGGAGGGACGCCGTCGCGATCGGCGCAGGAACGATCCACCGGAAGCGGTGGAGGAAGATGCGGTGGAAGAGCCGTCAGCCGTCAGCGATCAGCCGTCAGCCGCCGGTGAGTCAACGGGAGGCGATGGGCGATAGGCGCGGGGCGTCTACCATCCGCCAACCGCCCAACCGCCCAATCGCCCAACCGCCTACTTCACCACATACCTCGCCACCGTCTGCCGTCCCTCGCTGTCGCGCAAGATGAGGTAGACCCGCCCCTCCTGGCCAAATCCGCCAACCGAAGCACCCCGCGGCAACTGCACCGTGCGGATCGCCTTGCCATCGCGGCCGATCACGTCCCATACCGGCAGCGAATCGGCAAAGGCGCGTGAGCGCTGGAGCCAGACCTCGCCGACGGGACTGGCCACCGCTGAGCTGAACGGCGGTTTGGTGTCGGCAAAGGGGTACTTCAGTTCGATGCCCGCCGGCGCACCCATCTGCATCATCTGCACCCGCAACTTCTCGAGGAACGCATCGCGCTCTTCCTGCGTCACCTGAATGATGGCGAAGGAGCGCTTCTCGCCGCGGGTCCATTCGCCGGTCGGCGAACGCCAGTCGACCCGGTTGTCGTTGGCGCGGGCCGCCCAGAGTGATCCATCCGGCAGCACGCCGAAGACGTCCCGGCCGGAGAAGATGGTGGAGACGATCTTGACCGTCTCGCCGAACTGCCCGCGGCCCCATTCCGGGAGCTTCAGGCGGGCGACGGTGTCCGCCACCGAGTCGCCATCGGTGATGCGCATGACCGCCAGGCTGTCGAAGCCGAGCTCCGCACCGGGCTCGAGCCCGCCGAGGACGGTGCGCAGGTCCTCCTTGTAGGAGTGGCCGCCCCAGTCCCACGCCAGCGCCTGGTTGGTGCCCCCAACCTTGCCGCCGCCGATGAGGCGGATGAACTGTCCCTGCTCATCCCACTGGCTGGTCCGCTCCGCGGCGAAGTCCACCAGCCCGACGGTATCGGCGGCGAACAGGATCACGTAGCCGGGCAGCTTGTGCTTGCCTGGGGCGGGGTCGTTCTCCCGGATCGTATCGGCGTGAACCCCGACCGGTGTGGCGTCGCCCGACGTGAAATCCACGTAGAGGAACGTCCGGTCCTTGAGTTCGGCGAGCACGATCCGGCCGTCCCGCAACTCGATCACGTTGCTGACCTGCTGGAAGGTGCGGCCGAGCACTTTGTCCGGTTTGTCGAGGACGATGAGCGGTGAAGCGGCGTCGTTGCACGCCAGCAGGATGACCGCGGGGGCGAGCCGCGCGACCCGCAAAGACCTGACCATCATCAGAGTGAACTCCGGGAAGCTGCGGTTGGCGTCAGGATCCGGCCGGTGCCGGACGGGCCGGCAGGCGGAAAAGGAGCAGCCGGGTTCCACCTTCAAAATGCTCGCCGACCAGCGCCAGACTGTCGCTCAACGCGAGCAGGCGGCCGAGGCCGGCGTGCCGGGCCTCCGCCACGAGATGGCCCTGCTGATCAACCACCTGATAGTGGCGGATCGTGTCTCCCACCGAGCGGCTCTTCATCAGCCACGCCCTGGCGTCGGTCGCGAGGATGGCCTGCTCGAACGGTGCCTTGATCGCGGCAAAGGGAATCGCCTCGACGGTGGGGCGGAGATCGACGTCGAACTGGTTCAGGAAGAGGTCCCGGTCGTTCTGGCGGATCGGCAGGACGGGATCGGGGAGATTGTCCCCCGTGCGCCAGGTGCCGTCGGGAGCGCGCCAGTCGATACGGTTGTCCGCAATGCGGGCGACCCAGACGGTGCCGTCGGGCAGCACGCCCCAGCGATCCTGGCCCGACAGGAGGCGCCGCTCCAGTCGGCGGCGGCCGTTGGAGACTACCTCGACGAGATCGAACGGCGCGAGATGGGCGATGGTGTCGCCGCGGAGGAGTGCCGCATCGAACCGGGCAATCGTGGCCGAGTCGCGATTGCCGCTGCCATCGGGGCCGGGCGCGGAGCGCAGCTCGAAGTACCACTGGCCTGCCGCATCGCGCTGGCGAGGGAGGGCGCCGCGCAGCACATCGGGGGCGGGGAGGGCGTTGCCGTACTCGCCGGTCAGGGACCAGGCGGTGAGCCGGCGACGGGCCCAGTCGGCCACATAGACCGAATCTCCGGAGCGGAAGAGATGGAATGGCTGGTCGAGTTCGCGGGCCCGCGCTCCGCCCCAGGGCCGCAGCGTGTGGCGGTCGAAATCGGCGGCGGCGACGGCCGTATCCTGCGGTGCGATCACGGCGAACCGCCGCGCGCCCAGCCAGGCGGCGTCGGTCACGTCGCCGTATGGGGCGAGGATCGTGTCGCCGGTCGCGGTCAGCTCGAATGTCGGCGCCGGGGGCCGCTCACCACCACAGGCGGCGAGCAGCGCCAGCAGTGGCAGGCTGAGTGTGCGGAGGAACGGGGCCGGTGGCATGGGGCGGGAAATGTAACCGCGGCGAGGGGCGGTGGAATGGGCTTGGTGTCGCCCATAGGGGAGGAGATGCGGGATGCCCCCCCGGACGTCATCCTGCCGGGACTGCGCCCCCCGTCAGGGATGCCACCAGTAGCTCACCTTCACCGCAAAGATGTGATTGCCATGCGCCTGGCCCAGCTGCCTCAGCGAATGCCCGAGCCGGAAGTCGCCGTTCTGTTCGAAGTCCGACCGGTCCTGGGTCCAGACGAGGTACAGCGTCGAGCCGGTCATGTATTCCCACCGCAGCACGGCGTTGCCGCGGAGCGAGGCGAAGCTGAAATCGAGGTTCGGTACGGCAAAGGTGCTGGTCCCGGCGCCGGTCGGATCGACCGTGTACTCCTGCACCACGCCTTTGGAGTCGGTCACCGGCGTGATCGTGGAACCGTTCTGGCCGTAGCGGTTGAAGTCGTAACTCTTCGGCTGCGCAAGTTCCTTGTAGCCGCTGTAGTTGCCAGAGGAAATCAGCGGCTGGGCGAAGAGTTCCAGGCTCAGCCGGGGTGTGAATGTCCAGTTGATCCTGACGCTGCCGGAGACCGTCGTCTGCCTCAGGTCTGCGAAGACGTAGCGGCGCCCGAAGGTCGGAGCGGCGGCGGCGTCGTCCACCGTGGTAACGTACTGGGCCGTGTTCGGCTCCACCGCCACCGAGGGCTCGAAGCTGAGCGAGATCTGGGGCGCCGGCTTCCACTCGATGCTGGGCCCGAATTCCCAGAACGTTCCGCTGAAATGCCCCACTCCTCCTGCCAGCCCGAAAACCACCGAACGACGGTCATCCGAGCTGAGGTTCGCGAAGATCCGCGCACCGGAAGGATTGAGCATGAGCGGTCCGCCCCGGGTGCGGCGGTTGTTGACTGTCCGCGGATTCCATTCCCCGTTGAGGTGAATCCGGTAGTAGTTCCGCAACCGGCCGTTGACGTTGCTGAACAGCCCCGCCGCGGTGTTGTTGCCACCGAAATCGTAGCTGCGGAAGGTGGCCACGTTGACGTTGGCGTTGCGGAAGAGCCGGCCCGGCTGGGTCCAGGCGTACCCGCCCACCACGTGGCCATTGATCACGTCGGTGCGGAACTGGAAGCCGAGATCGTTCACATCCAGCCCGGGGCTGACGCTGCCGATAGCGGCATTGAACTGCCAGTTGCCCGATTGCTTGTTGAGTGCGAAGCGCGACATCCAGCCGGTCAGGACGGTGGCGTTCGAGTCGAGCGAGACATGGTCCGCATCGGGCCGCTGGAAATAGTGCTGGGAGCTGTACTGCAATGCGGTAATGCGGTCGGTAGACCCACTCACCCGCGTCCCGGCGATGAGACCGGTGACGACCCACTTCTTGTTCTTGTCGAGCACGGTCCAGCCATCGACGCCGACGGAGAAGGCATCGCTGTTGAACTGCGGCTGGAGCGTCGGGTCGTCCAGCGAGCGTACCGTGCCGGTGGCGATGAACCCCAGGCTGCGGCGCCCCTGACCAAACTCGCGCTGCGCCCGCAGGACGCTGTAGGAGGTCAGCGGTTCAACCCCGGCACGGAAGCGCCCGCTCGGGTCCTGCAGCGTGGCGTCCTCCCGATCGGTCAGGGCGCTCAGGACGCCGAAATTCCACGCGCTGCCGAGCTTACCGCTCAACTTGGTCGCGCCGAGGATCGTGGTGCCGCCCGGAACATCGGCGTAGTTGGCATCCGGCACTCGGCCCGAAGGGGCCCGGCCGATGCGGCGGGTGTAGAACAGGTCGGGGCGGGGAAAATTGAAGCCCCAATTGTTGTTCGCTCCGCCCTCGCCGAAGTTGAAGATCGCTGAGCCCTCGACGAAGAACGGCCGCTTCTCGGGGTAGAAGGTCTCGACGTCGCTCAGGTTCACCACCGCCGGGTCGACCTCGACCTGGCCGAAGTCGGGGTTCACCGTGGCATCCAGGGTCACGTTGCTGCCGATGCCCAGCTTGAAGTCGGCGCCGGCGCTGGCGCCAAAGCGCGAACCATCATTGAATGGATCGTTCGGCGTGTGCTCGAGAAACTCGGCCTTGCTCGTGAAATACGGCAGCACTTCGAGCCGCCGGGGGGGCCGCACCTGTTCCATGCCGGTGAGGTCCGCGAAGCGCGACACGAAGCCGCTCTCGTTGCGCGGGACCATCACGAGGTAGGCGGTTTCGTTGTGCCGCGCGATTTCCCGCTTGAAGTTGATGCCCCAGGTGTAGTGGTCGCTCTGCTGGAACCGGAGCTGGGAATACGGGATGCGCATCTCGACCGACCACCCGAGCGAGTCGCGCTGCACCTTGGCGTCCCAGTTGCCGTCCCAGGAATCGTCGTCCCAGTCGTCATTGAGCAGGGTGCCGTCGTAGAGACTGCCCGCCGCGTTCACGCCGAAGTAGTAGCCGGTCCGGCGGTCATGATAGGGATCGAGGAAGAGCGTGAACGCGTCGCTGGTGACGCCGTTGTCCCGGCGGGCGAGCCGCGCGATGATCGAATCGGGGTGCGAGTCGAACAGGCGTGCGCCGATGAACAGCGCGGCGTCGTCATACAGGACCCGCACCTCGGTGAGCTGGCTTGGTGCGGCCCCTTCCTCAGGGTCGCGCTGCTGAAAGCTGGTGACGACCTGGGCGCCGGCCCAGACGGCCTCGGACAGCGCACCATCGACGGCAACCGGGGACGCGGCCCTGATGGCGCGCACCCCCGACTGGCCGGCCGGGGGCGTCGGGAGCCCCTGTACGGAGGCAATCTGCAGCAGGGCGGTGCCGAGCACCGCGGACAACGAGAGCAACATGATGGACCCCGGGGAATTGGTACCGCGACTTAGATGGACGGCGGGGCTCCAGGGTTGGATTCAATCCGGCCCGGCGGTCCGGCATCGCGACGGGGCGCAGGACCGGGGCATCTCTGCAGCGATCCCTCGTCACCCACCTTGAAGGCCCAGTCCATTTCCCCGTCAGGCAGGAGGTGCTGCAACGTGTGCAACGTCATTCGTCTGAGTCTGGTGACCCTGAGTCTTGCGTCTCCCCTGGTCGCGCAGGGGCCGGTCGCCCGAAAGCTGTTGACCAGGCCGGAAGCGGAGTTCGCCGAGTCCTTCGATCAGATCCTCAGCCTGCGTGAACTCCCGGGCGGACGGGTGCTGGTCACCGATCTGGGCCCGCGCACCGTGGTGCTCGCCAATTTCACCAGCGGCACGGTGACCACCGTCGGTCGGAACGGGCAGGGGCCCGGAGAGTACCAGCAGCCGGGCGACCTCATTCCCGCTCGGGGGGACACGACGCTGGTGGTGGACCGGGCCAGTCGTCGCTTCCTCCTGATCCGCCCCGACGGGACGATGGGCGCCACCGTGCCGTTCCCCGAGCAGCTCCTGGGGTTTCCCGAACCGCGTGGCATGGACAGTCAGGGCAGGATCTACTTTCAGGGCAGTGCGTTCGGCGGTCCGGGGGCGGAGACGGAGGCACTGCCGGAGTCCGTCGCCGTGGTCCGGTGGCAGCGCGGGACCACGCAACTGGATACCGTCGCCAGGGTCAAGCTCCCGTCGCTCAAGATGCAAGTGAGCGGCAGCGCGAATGCGCGCGCGGTCACAATGCGGCCTCAGCCGTACGCCCCACAGGATGAGTGGCGGGTCGCGAGCGATGGCCGGGTGGCGGTGGGCCGGGTGGGCGACTATCACGTCGAGTGGCTGGGGGTCGGCGCGCCGGTGATCGGTCCCGCCGTGCCGTATCAGCCGGTGAAGGTCAATGCGGCGGACAGGGCCGCCTTTCTGAGT
>JAWXBX010000278.1:0-6477 GCA_034440415.1 Gemmatimonadota bacterium
ACATTGCGGGCACTCTTCCACGCCCCCAGCACCTCGGGATTCCCCCGGAAGTGGTACACCACGATCCCGTCGAGCTGACGGGCCATCTGGATCAGCTCCCGCCCCAGCGACCGCAGCTCGGCACGCGCTCCGGTGTGCGCCCGCCGTCCCGCATTGGCCCCATGCACCGCCGCTCGTACTCCGTGAGCAGCCCGTTCAGGTCCTCCACCGTCTGCGGCCCCATGCCCCGCGCCCGCAGCAGGTCGTGCTGCGCCTGGCCCGCCGCCGCGATACCCTGCGCCGTCACCAGGAACTCGTTCATGCTCAGCCGGCGCACCGGCTGCTGCAGCGCCGCCGCCACCTCGGCGAACTCCGCCTCGAGCGCCAGGGCGATGCGGGCCAGGTGACGCAGCGGCCCCGCGGTGATCCGCCGGCGCAGCTCCCGGTGCTTCCCATTCTGCGCCTCACGAGCGACTCCCCCTCCCGCTGCTGGGCCACCAGCGCCCGCAGCCGGTCCAGCTTCGCCATGAATTGCGCCACCACGTTGTCGCTCGGCGCGTCGCCCAGCGGATAGGCCCGCAGGAAATCCTGCAGCCGTCCCAGCATGACGAGTATCACCAGCAATGCTCCGTTCATATCGTGCCCCCTCCCCGGGGGATCCCGCGGCACACCCGGTTGAGGCGGTGTATGCCCAATGACCTGCCGCAGAGGACCGCGGGTCCACTCAACTACCGCGCGATCAGGGGCGGAGGAAGCATCGGGCGTGCCACAGGAAGGACACGCGATACGCACGGCGGTGTGAGGCAATACGCAGCGGCATAACGCAGACGAAAAATATATAAAATGCGCGCGCAAGTCGGGACAACGTCCGCGCAAGTCCGGACAACGTCTGCTCAAGGACGGATGTCGTCCCGACAAGCGCGGACATGGTCCGCTCCAGCCCGGGCAATGCCCCCACACTGCCCGACAACGCCGTCTACAGGGAAGACACAGGACCGGTCAGGCGGGACATGCCCCCGGCAAGGCTCGGCAAAGCGCCGCGCAGGCAAGGAGTTGGAGCGTACAGGAGAGCTTCGCTGCCGTGCAGGGCGGGCATCGGCAACTGCAGGTCGGACATACGCGCGTTTGGGTGAGACACAGCCGCGTACCGGCCAGACATGAGACCGACCGGGTCGGACAACGCCGGAAAATATGCAGCAACGGCGCGATAGGGCGGGACACAGGAGGCGCTGGGTGAGACACAGAAGCGTCCCGGGAATATGCAGAGATGTATAATGGAGATGCGCGCGAGTCCCCGGCCGCAGCCCAGATTCCCGGAGTGGGATCGGTGACGAGTGTCCACGAAATGAGACTCGAGTGTCCAGACGGACGCGTGCGCGGGGCGGCGGCAGGCAGGAAATGAGGGGCGGAGGAATTGCTCCGCCCCTATCCGACATCCCTTCGCCCAATCGCCGCTCTCTCGCGCCGAGTCGCAGCACTCCCTCGCGCCGGGTCGCGGCTTGCCGCTCCCATGGCGCTTCGGTCGCTGCTCCTAAGGCGCTTCGGTCGTCGCCCAATCGCCCAATCGCCACTCTCTCGCGCCGAGTCGCGGCTTTGCCGCTCCCATGGCGCTTCGGTCGCTGCTCCTAAGGCGCTTCGGTCGTCGTCCAATCGCCCCTACGCTGCGGTTCCCGTTCCCGGGACACCCGGGTAGCTTTCCGCCCCGTGATGTCGTGAACCAGACGGGGTCGGCATGCAGGCAGCGGCGATGGGGCGACGGGTGTGGGCGGGGGCGAGCGTGCTGCTCGTCATTCTTACTGGACTGGTGGGTGTGCTGGCCATGGCCGCGCCCGCATCGGTCCCCTTGTCACACCCGTCGCACGCCGCATCCGACTCGATCAGCCCCGACGTCTCCTCCCTCATCGGCGTCAGCGGTCAGCTCCGCGCCGTGATGTTCCCCGCCGATTCCGCTGTCGCCAGTCCGCTCGCCGCGCTGGTGCCCGCCCTCGCCGCCGAAGGTCCCGGCGTTCACCTCACCGGATTGACCGCTCCCGATGGCGCCCTGATCCGGGCGCTGTCGTTCTTCCCGCTCGCGGCACGGCAGAACGGCCGGTGGCACAGCTACCGGACTGGCTTCTGGCCCGGCGAGCGCGCCAGTCACCGCCTCTCGCGCTACGAGTTGCCCGCCGGTTTTCTCGAAGTCACCCCGGAGAATGCCCAGACCCCGCTCTCGACCAATTTCGTCGTCAGCGACTTCCTTACCCACGACCAGCCAGCCGTCTGGCCCAAGGTCCTGGTCATCCGGCTGCCGCTGCTGGACAAGCTGGAGCTGATCAGCGCCGAGCTGGCGGCGCTCGGTCGCACCCCCGCGGTCCGGGTGATGTCCGGCTTCCGCACCCCGCAGTACAACGCCCAGGGCGTCGGGCCGCTGGGCGGGCGCGCGGGGGACAGTCGCCACATGTACGGCGACGCGGCGGATATCTACGTGGATGCCGACGGCAACGGCGCGATGGACGACCTGAACGGCGACGGCCGGGTGACGATCGCCGATGCCCGCTGGCTGGCGCAGCTCGCCGCCCGGGTCGAAGGGGTCTACCCCGAACTCACCGGCGGCATCGGCGTCTATCGGGCAAACGCGGTGCACGGCCCGTTCGTGCATGTCGATGTACGGGGGACGCCGGCGCGGTGGTAGGGGCCGCATATATGCGGCCCCTACCACCGCGCCAATCGCCCAATCGCCCAATCGCCTACCGCCTTTCGCCCGCCCTCCGCAGCTCCCATTCCTTCCATAACGAATACGCCGCCGGAATCACCAGCAGGGTGAGCAGCGTGCTGCTCAGCATGCCGCCGACCATGGGCGCGGCGATGCGCTTCATGACGCTCGCCCCCGCGCCATTGCCCCAGAGAATCGGCAGCAGCCCGGCGATGATCGCCCTCACCGTCATCATCTTGGGCCGCACCCGCTCCACCGCGCCTTCGATGATCGCTGCGGTGAGGTCGGCGATGGTGGGCCCCGGGCGGGCGGCCCACGCCTGGTCGAGGTAAATGAGCATGATCACCCCCGTCTCCGCCGCGACCCCCGCCAGCGCGAGGAACCCCACCGCGACCGCCACCGACCAGTTGTAGTGCAGCAGGTAGATGAACCAGATCCCCCCGACCAGCGCGAAGGGCAGCGAGAGCATGACCAGCAGGCTCGAACCCGCGCTCCGGAAGTTGAGGTAGAGCAGAAGAAAGATGAGGGCCAGCGTCACCGGCACGACCAGCCGGAGCCGGGCGGCGGCGCGCTGCATGCATTCGTACTGACCGCTCCAGGTGATGGTGTAGTCCGGTGGCAGCTCCACCATCCCCTCGACCATCTTCCTCGCCTCGGCGACATAACTCGCGATGTCCCGGCCGGCGACGTCGACATAGACCCAGGCGGTGGGGATCGCCCCCTCGGTCCGGACCACCATCGGTCCCGCCGCCTCACGAATCGTCGCGACCTGTCCGAGTGGCACGTACGCAATCGTGCCTGGCGCGGCGGCTGGCGCCGCACTGCCCGGCATCCCCATGCCACCGGCCCCACCGGCCTGCGCCGGGCCATACGACGCGGGAATGAGAACGTCGAGCAGCCGCTCGGGGTTGTCGCGCAGTTCATGGGGATAGCGGATCCGCACGCCGTAGCGCTCCCGGCCTTCGACGGTCTGGGTGATCGTCATCCCGCCGATCGCCGTCGCGATGACGGTCTGCACGTCGCCCACATTCAGGCCATGGCGTGCCGCGGCGGCGCGGTCGATGTCGATGTCCACGTAGTAGCCCGACTGGGCCCGCTCCGCAAAGGCGCTGCGGGTGCCGGGGACCGCGCACACCGCATCTTCGACTTCGCGGCCGAGCCGTTCCAGTTCGCCCAGATCGGGACCGAAGATCTTCACCCCGACCGGCGTGCTGCGACACTCGGCCGGGAGCGGAATGGAGCGCTGAGTCAGGAGGGCTTGCTCGCGGCGTAGAACGTGAGCCGTCCGAATCCGGTGTCCAGCGTACCCGTCTCCGAGACCGAGACGAAGCCGGCTTCTTCCATCACGACCGGCAGCCGGCCTGCGAAACAATCGGCGGTGCGATCAACGCCGTCGAGCAGTCGGTCTGGAAACGACATGGTTCTCATCAAGAGGGATCCCTGGCGCCCCCAGTCCGCCACATGCAACCGGCCTTGTGGCCTGAGCACTCTGGCCACTTCCGCAAGAGTCCGACATCGACCCCGTGCATCCAGATGGTGGAAGAAAAGGGTGGAAAGCACGACATCGATGCTGGCGTCCGGGTAGGGCAGCTCCCATGAGAGACCCCGGTCGAACCGGATCGTGAGCCCAGCGCGGAGCGCCTTACACCGGGCTCGGCTGAGGATGTCGGGATCGCCGTCGAGACCCACGATCTCTGCCGTTGGTGCCCGCTGCTTCAACTGGATGGCCAGGGTGCCGCTCCCGCAGCCCAAATCGAGAACCGACTCGCCCGGCTGGATTGCCGCCTGATCGAGCAACCGTCCCTTGAACGTCCGTTCCCGACCGCCGAGCCGCAGCAAGCCATCGTAGAGCGGGGTCAACCAGCGGAAACCGAGGGCGGATACGTAGCGACTGGAAGCCTGAAAGTGACCCGTGCGGTTCATCGCTCCCGTGCCACGGTTGGAGTCGGCCATAGGTGCTCCCTCACTTCGGATGAGAATCGTCGTCAGAACTGGTGTGAGGCGGCATCCAGCAGATGGGAATCACTCTTCGCTGGTGTGGCACAGGCTGCGCGCGACCGGAAGACACCGAGGCACAAGCTGCACCGGTCAGGTGATCACACCCTGAAGGGCACGTTAAGGATTCTTCGACCGTTGTACTCGCGACTGGCTGGATTCCCTCAAGGATCCTTAAGCCCGGGTTCACGGCGACTTCGGCCGGACGGTCCGATGATGCGAGGGCGCGAGTGCGGCTGGCATCAGGCGTCGCGTCGAGAGAGAAACCCGTTAGCCGAGCGCTCCAATGCGACTTACGGACTGGCAGCTCCTGGGCGTACACTGGCTGTGGTGGGTGGCCGTGGCCGCAGGCATGCTGTTCGTCTGGTCCCTCCTGCCGGCGTGGCTGCCGATGGCCGGGCGGCGGCATGGTGAGGGCATGGTCACGCTGGCAATCCACTCTCTGCTGTGGGTCTACCCGCCTGCTGACGTGACAAGAATCCTCCTGCAGCAGCCCGGAGTGCGGACGATCGCCCTGGATCCCGCTCGCGGTGTCGCCCGAGTGAGCTTCGACTCGCGGGAGACCTCGGCGGCGCGGCTTCAGGACTTCGTCCACACCTGCGCTCACCACTGTCGCGCCGAGCGCGCAGCCCCTCACTCCTGCCCCACAGACCTCAACGGCCGTTAACTCGGCGGTCAGACTTTTCTCAGCACCAGAAGACCACATTGGTTGCGGATTCAACGCGAATCCCCTGCGTTGCGCGATGGGCGCGGGTAATGAGTCACCCGTTCAGGAGGTTGTTATGCGCACGATCATCACCGCCGCCGCGCTCCTTGTCGCGGCCACCCTGGCGCCTATGCCGGCCGCCGCCGAGCAGCCGACCTGCCCGCCCAATCCGCTGACGCAGGCCCACGAACCCTGGATGAAGATGCCCACGGGAGCGGTCGATCTCCAGACTCCGCCCCCTGCCTCGGCGACGAATCCGCTGATGGTGGACTTTGGGCGGGCACCGCAGGCGACCAGTCCGGTGGTCGAGACCGGGTCTCCGCAGGCGAATCCGCTCACGCATCGGCCGTGAGGACCCCTGGAAGGAGTGAGGGGTGGGGGCGTGCAGCGCTCGCCCTCATCCCGTTCTCCTTCTGATCGCTACGCCGGTTGGCCACCAGTTCAAGCCTCCTGGTGTTCTGGGCCGGCTCTCCGGTCACACCGCAACCACTCCGGGGACGTGCGCACCCGTCCCGACGCAGCCTGCGGCGCGGTGCCGTAGTAGCTGGGAGGCACGATGGAACTGTGGCATGAGGTACCTGACCCGCAGGCGATTCCGCGGCACGCTCGAGGCGACCAGCCGATCTCCCTCTGGGCGGGAACTCGCCCGGTGGCGGCAGGGCAGTCCGTGGCTGTCCGGTATGTTGCGCGGTCCCGGGACCACACCACCCAACAGGATGAGGTCCCCGCCTACTGGCAAGACAACCGCGAAGGTTGCAGCTACTGGAGGGCCGACCTGCCTGCCCTGCCTGCTGGTACGGTGCTTAACTATCGACTGATCGGAGAATCGTCCGATGGGCGAGTGGACGGGCCCGATTACGAACTCGTGGTAGAGCCTGCAATTGCGCTCGCGCTGATCTGGCACTATCACCAGCCGCTGTATCGCGACCTCGCCGGGCCGAGCCCGCGGGGCAGCTACCGGCTCCCCTGGGTGCGGCTTCATGCCCTTCGGGACTACTACGCCAGGACGGCCCTCCTGCTTGACTACCCGGAGGTGCATGTCACGATCAACGTGACTCCGGTGCTGCTGTGGCAACTTGACGACTACGTACAGCGTGGCGCCACG
>JAWXBX010000279.1:0-14015 GCA_034440415.1 Gemmatimonadota bacterium
GGCAACGACCACCGCTTCGCCCCCCGGCCCTTCCATCCGCGCGATGCCACCAACCGTGCCGAGGGTAGGGGCGTTCTGCAGCGCGCATGACCCGGCTGATGGTGGCACGCCACTCTCCTCGGTACGATTCAGCCGCAGGAGGCGGAGCAGGGCGGTCAGGGTCGGCTGCGCCACGCGGCGTTCAGGGTGCAGGATCGACGGCACCCACAGCGCCTGCATCTCCTTCATTCTGCGACAATGATTTCGAGGAGCGTTTCGCCCGCTTTCTCCAGAACGCCCCGGAGGTGAGGGCCTTTGCCAAGCTCCCCTCGCAGTTCGGTTTCGCGATCGAGTACACCGACAGCTCCGCCAGTCTGCGGTACTACGAGCCTGACTTCGTGGCGATCCTGATGGACGGGTCGCATCGCCTGATTGAGACCAAAGGGCGCGAGGACCCCGATGTCGCCCACAAGGACCGCGCCGCGCGACTCTGGTGCGACAACGCGACCCAGCTGACCGGAGTCGTGTGGCAGTATTTGAAGGTGCCGCAGGTCGGGTTTGAAAAGCTGGAGCCGACGGCGTTCCAGGATCTGAAGGTGTTCGTGATTGAAGAGTAAAGGGAGGAGGACTCGCGGATCCTGTCCGGAGATTGGATGCTCAACGGGCGGCAGGACCTGCAGGCCCAGGCGGTAGCGGCGGCCGCCTCACTCGAGGTGGCTTGACGGCGCCTTGTCGGTACCGATCACCAGCCTGGTTGCCGCCTCGTCCAGCTCTATCGGTACCTCCGCCAGCCCGTCGGCGTCCATCCGGTAGCCGACAAAGCTGCGCCGGCCGACCCTGGCCACGGCCAGCGGGGCTTCTCCCGGGGATTCGATCCTGGCAACCCCGCCGATCTCCGACAGGGTCGGCAGATTGGCCAGATCGATGGCGTTGGCGCCACCGGCGGTCGGCGCGACGTGCACGCCGATGGCCGGGTCGGCGCTGCCGCCCCCGAGGAGGGCGTTGAGCGCGGACAGAGTGGGGCGGGCCACTTTCCGTTCATGATTGAACAGGGAATGAACCCATGAAGCCCGAGGCACACGGGGAGGTTCTTGGTCGGTCATGTCAGGTCCTCGCATTCCAACGGTCACGTCCCGGGTGGAGCACCCGCCCCGGCGGCATTGAAGTCAGAAGGTACCTTTAGAATAACCGCTCCAGCAGGTATCCGCGCTATATTGAGTCTGCAGGTTGTCACCCACGGAGCTAGCCATGAAAGCCGGTCAGAAGTTTCTGCTGGGCGCGGGCGTCATCGTTGTCAGCGTCGGACTGCTGATGGCGCAGGGCGTCAAACAGTTCGGGCAGTACTCGCTGAAACCGTCCGAGCTGGCCGAGCGGATCGCGAAGGACCCAAGCCTCCACAACACCGGGCTCAAGATGGAAGCCAAAGTCGTTCCCGGCACCATCAAGCGGGATGTCGCGACCCAGACCATAGAGTTCACCGTCACCGATGGCATCCAGTCGTATCCAGTCACATATCGCGGACTCGCCCCGGATACCTTCACCGATCAGCAGGAAATCGAGGTCGTGGTCGAGGGCCGGCTGGGACAGGATGGCGTCTTCCACGCGACGACGCTGCTGGCCAAGTGCGGTTCGCGCTATGAGAAGAAATACAAGGAGGCCGCTCCGACCGTCTGAACCGACGGCAGGCGCGGCAGGCAACGGGGTGGGCTCGGCGACGAGCTCACCCCGTATCATTTCGGTTGGCGCCGATCGCCCGCCGCCTCGCGCCTAGCCCCCGGGAATTGCCCGGCCGTGACAGGCCGCGCATGTCTGAGGGTTCTTCTTGCGCAGTCGCTCGGCGTCAAAGCCCGGGCCATGCGGGTTGAACCGCCGGGTCTGTGCCGAGTGGCAGACGAGGCAGTCCCGTTCCGTGTGGCAGGTGACGCAGCTTTCCAGACCCCGCCGGGCGGCCGCGCCGTGACTGAGCAGGAATGTTCCCCCCGCATCGTGATACTTCCCCTGCAGCAGTCCCTGTGAGGAACTGAGCCCCGACTGCGCATGGCAGGTGGTGCAGAACGAGGCGGAGTTGTGGCACTCGCTGCAGTCCGACTGTCGGTTATACGCCGCGCTCGGATGCCGGGAGAGAAACCCCGCCTGGTGATAGCCGTTGGCGCCGCCGGCGTTCGGCCGGTGACAGTCCAGGCACTCCGACCGGGCATGGCAGGCGCTGCAGCTGCCCGGTGTGGCGCTGGCGAGCAGGCCGTGGCCTTCCGTGAAGCCGTTGTCGTGCGTCGCGGGTTTCTGGCGGTGCACGACCGCGCCGATGCCCCGGCTGGGCGAGGACCTGGGCAGCGCCGCGGCGATAGCCGGATTGGACCGGTGACAGGAGACGCAGCTCTCCTGGGTGTGACAGGTCGCGCAGGTGGCACTCGCGGCTCGGCTCTGGCCACCATGGCGCCGCTGGAAGCGATCGGTGCCATGTCCGGCCGGGGACTTCAGCTTGGCGGCAATGGCCAGCGACCGGGGATCCGACGCCAGTGCCTGAATGGTCGGCGTCTCCGGCGCATTCACATGGCACTGGGTGCAGAACTCCCTTGCGTGGCAGGTGGCGCAACTGGTCGCAACACCAGCGTGATGCGTGTCGGACGCCGGTAACCGCGCCTCCCTGCCGTGGCCCTTCGTCTCGAAGCCTGCGGCCTCGTGCGATGGCGGGGTGGGAAAGGCCGCGATGCGCTCTCGACTCAGCGCCGGTGCCTCCGGCAATGATCGGTGGCAGGTCGCGCAGGCGCTGTCCGGCGCCTCGAGATGCGCCGCCGTGATCCCGTGACAGCTCAGGCAGCGTTCCAGTTCGCCCCGGGAGACCTGCATCCACCGAGCGCCCTCGGGCGCATGACAGCTCACGCAGGCCAGCGAGGAATCCGCCGTACTCCGGGCGCTGACGGTCCGCGCGTGTTCGCCGTGGGTAAAGCGCAGCAGGGTTGGCCGCGAGGGCGGTGGCCCCCAGTTGACCGCCTTTTGAATCGTGCCGTCGTGACAGGTGGCGCAGCCTGTCGACTGGGGCCACAACGATTGCCCTTCGACCGCGGCCCCGGCGTGGCAGCTCTGGCAGGAGGGGAAGAGCTTGCGGTGCTCCTCGTGATCAAATCGGTCGCGGGAGGTCTGCGCCTCCAGGCGTCCGATGGCGAGCGTCATCAACAGGCTGGCTGCCAGAAATCGACGGGGGGTCACTTGTCGCCTCCCCGCCGGTTGGCCGGAGGCAGAGGAATCTCATCGGCCCCGGAGCCGAGCAGCCAGGAGATGCCCGCGGTGAATCGGGTCTGGTTCCAGCTGAACGCACCGGCATCAGGCCGGTCGCGATCCTCGATGTAGCGAATGGCGCTGGCGAAGCAGCGCAGCCGGTCGCCCGCCTTCAGGTCCACCTGCCCACCGAACCAGTCGAGCCGGCTGTCGCTGAAGCGGAACTCCAGCGGGCGGGAGAGGTGCCCCCCCTCTGCACTCAGGCTGAGCACCGGGAGGGGCTGCCAGCTGGCCGAAGCATCCCATCCGCGCGACGAAGCACCGGGCCCGAATTCAGCGCGATAGTTGGCCGAGAAGTACCATCCGGTCGCGGGAGTCACGCCGGCGCCGGAGTTCCAACGCCAGCCGGCATCCTCAGTCACCTGCAGCGGGGCTTCCGCCCCGCTGGCGTCGTACCAGTACCGCTCGCCCCCGGCGTGCAGGTCGAGCCAGCGGCTGGGCGAGGCTCGCACCGATCCCTGAGCCGCAGTGTATGCCACGGGGCTGAACGCACCCCAGATCGTCCACAGATCGAAATAGGGGCGGTATCGCCGCATACCCGCCGCGGCACTCCAGCTGGTCCGGCCGTAGCGCAGCTCGATGTCGGACGTACCGAACTCGCCCCGGGCGATGTCATACTCGGAACCGGCATCGAGCCGCCAGCCCATGGCGGGTCGGAGCGTCGCGCTCAGCGCGACGCGTTCCGAGACGAAGTTCCGCGTGTCTCGATCCACCTCCCGCTGATACTCGAGCCGCGTGTCCAGCCGCTGGGCCTGCCACCGGGCCTCGCCACCGGCCACGAGCTGCCGCTGGCGGGGCTGGAACTCGTCGAGCGGGTTGAGTGCCGGGCTGGTGACCGGCAGCGCCGTGCCGCGGGCCAGGCCGAAGCCGGCGTAGACCATCCCGCTCAGGCCGTGGTTGCCGTCGCGGAGCGTCACCATCCCGCCATCGAATCCGGTGTAGCCGAGGCGGCCCCGCTCGGTCTGCCGGCCGGCGCGCCCGGTGAGCCAGGCGTTGGTGTATTCGAGGTAGCCTTCAAACAGCTGCACAGCGGGGTTGGTGCCGGGCCACACGTCGGCATTGCCCAGGTCGAGGCCGAGGCGACCGTTGGCGTGCAGGCTCAGGCCGCGCACACCGAATCCCCAGGCGGTCAGGTCGGCACTCGTCACCATCGGCCCGCCACGTTGTGCGGCGCCGGCCCGGTAGAACTGACAGTGCGTGGCGCCCGGCGGGCAGTCGACCGCGTAGCCATCGGTGGTTTCCAGGCCGCCATTGGCTCCGGGGACGACGGCCGTCGCCAGCACGCTGTCGAGCTGGATCCCACGGTACGCGACGCTCTGGACCCGGGCATCGAGCCGGAGCAGGAAATCCTGGGCCGGAAGCTGGCGGGCAACGAGAAAAGTCGCTGTCGCCAGCAGTGGCGCGGCTCTCATCGTCCGACGCTCGCGCCGTGCAGGGTGGGCTGGAACTCTGCCGGCTCCCGCAGGAAGTGACAGCTGGTGCACTGCCTCGGTGCGTAGTGATCCACCTCCGCTGCATGACAGGCCAGGCAGAAGCTTCGCGTCGGCTGCAGCGGGACGATCCGGGCCGGCGTGTGACAGGCGTCGCACCGGGTATGCGCCTCGACTGGCCGGGCATGGGCGCTGGTAATGGCCTCCGTCCGATGGCACGTCGCACAGTCCCGGCCAGCCTCATGGTGACTGTCGTGGCAACCAGTGCAGGAGACGGTGCTGTCCACTGGCGCCAGCGAAACCGCCTTGGCGTGACAGGCGACGCAGGCGAGGGTGTCGTGTCGCTCATGAGAGAATGGCACGGTGCGCGCCCGAGCGGGGTGCTTCGGGACGGTAACCCCGACCGTGACTGCCCGCGGATCGGCCAGCTCCTGACTGGTATGGCATGCGGCGCACTTGTTCTGCTGTGCCGCCTGGTGATGGCAGATCTGGCACCCGCGCGGCGCCTCAAAGGTCAACCGGCCATGTCCCGTCGCCGAGGCATGGCAGGTGATGCAGGCAAGTCGCTCGTGACGGTTGTGGGTGAAGGTGTCGCTCGGCAGGCGGGGGAGGAGGCTCGCCTGGGGTGGCGGATCGGGATCCGGCGGAGCCGCATCCCCCTTCACTTTGCTGGGCCGCTCCGGCCGAACGGGCGGCGGTGCGAATGACTGCAAGGCTTTCAGCGTATCGAAGGGCACCGGCGGGCTCAGTCGTGGCCCGTTAGGCCGGGCGCGGACGGCGTTGTGGCACCCGGTGCAATCGCTGGCATCGACCCGTGCTGCGTGCGGACTGTGGCAGGTGACGCAAGTCTCCGCGACGTTGCGGTGCTCGATTCCGGTATGAAAGGGCTCCTTCCGCCAGTCGGCATGGCAGCCGGCGGTGGTGCAGCTCCTGGTGGCCTCCCGCGGCGTCTTCTGCAGGTGCGGATTGTGGCAGGTCCCGCAGCTGCCGTTATGCGGATCGCGGGCGGCGTCGAAGTCCGGCAGGCGCTCTTTCATCTCATGACAGCCGAAGCACTGCCGGAGGGCGGGGCGGAGGGTGCCCTCGGCTGAGTCCCTTGTTGCGAGCAGCGGAACGTCGGCCGTGAAATTGTGACAGGCGACGCAGTGGAATTCCCCCTGCGTCGCCATCTTGCCAAGCACGATGTTCGTGCTGCTCTCCTCGTGGCAGCCCGACTGCCCGCAGGTCTCGTTGACTGGCACGAATCGATGCGCCGTGCGGGCGTGGCAGGTCAGACACTCGATTTTGCCCTTGAGCGCGGAGGAGTCCGATTCGAGGTGGGTGCGATGTCCCGCCGTGGCGGCCACCGCCTGCCAGGTTTCTTTGGCGTCGCCCTGCACGTGGCATTGCTCGCACACCGCGCGGGGCACCTTGGCATGCGGGGGGATGGTGGAGTCCCGGACGCCCGACATCCACAGCACCAGCTTCACTCCCTCCTTGATCGGCTTGAGCGGGTGACAGGAGTGGCAGCTCAGGCTGTCGTGCTTCCCCTCCAGCCGGGGCACCAGCGAGTAGTTCCCGGTGTCGGCCTGGACCCAGGCCTGCCCGCTGGCGATGAAGATGTGGCAGCCGTTGCAGAAGCGCTTGTCGGTTTCGACGAACTCGTAGCTCTTCACCCCGAGTCCCGCCGCCGTGAGAACGGCCACGGCCGCGGTGCCGGTCAGCGCGAGCTTCAGACCAAAGCCACGGCTCCGGAGCCAGGCACTGGCCGCCGCCCGCCTGGGCCAGAGCCAGCGGATGAGCCCGAATGCCACCACCGCGGCGAGGATGGCACCGCCCCACATGACCCAGGGTGCCTGCTGGAAGATGAACTGAATGACCGGCGTGATCCGGTCGCCCAGCAGGGTGTTGTCGATGAGGGAGTCGACCGGGTGAACGGACAGCGCCCTCGCCCCGGAGGAATCCTGGGCGAGGGCCAGAGGGATGAAACCGGCCCCGGCGAGGGTAGTCTCGCCGGGGCAGGAGACACAGAACTTCATGAGTGCAGACCTCTAATGGCGGGGCCGATCAGCGGTGGCTGCTGACCTGCGTCGCGGTCCGGGCCGCATCAAGGTGCATGACGACCTGCTCGGTCGACGGAGCGAGGCGGAGCTGACCGCTACGAACCGCGGCCTGGATCGCCGCCAGCACCGGGGCCGGCGGGGCGGGCACTGTGCCGGGATACTGTGCCAGCATATCGGCAACGCTGGCTTGGAGCAAGGCCCGATACAGGAACGGGTTGTGGACGCCCTTCGAGCCGTCCGGGTGGTCCGCATAGCCTTCACCGAGCATCTGCACGTTGAAGGTCGCTCCCTTGGCGCCGGTCAGCAGGTTCTTGTTGGCGCCGGTATAGTCGAGATCGCCGGGGAAAGCGGCTTTGATCTTGGCCAGGTAGCCCGAGTCCGCCGGGAAGGCATCCACCACCTCGATGCACGTCCCCGGAGGGCCGCACTTGGTAGTGTTGATCCACAGGGTCCGGGTGTAGCCGTCGACTTCGCTGCGGAAATTGGTGAAAAGCTGCTCGGCTACCGCTTCTCCGCCCACATGACAGCCCGACGCCGTGCAGGCGCCCCAGGACCGGCTCGGGAGGTCGTAGTTGCAATTGTTGATAAACGTCGTGTCCACGACGACCGGGTTCTTCTGCTGCAGGCAGGGCAATGGGTGGAAGCTGTGGCCGCTGAAGGTGATCGAATTTCCGGCGGTGTCCACTCCGGTCAGCTTGTTGACGTGGCACCCGGCGCAGAGGCGCGGATTGGCCGTCGAGCCGTGGCTGGTGTAGACGATGGTCGTGTCAAAGGACGAGCCGGGCGGGAAATAGCCGGCCTGACCGAACAGTACCGGACCCTGTGAGCCGTGCGGGCCGCGCAGATTGGTCGGCGTGGGGTCGACCTTGTCCACCCGGCCATGGCACTGGAGGCAGAGGTTCTGCGTGGGGTCGGGTGTGTTGATCGCAAACCGGAGCTGGCCAGGAAGGACATTGCCCTGGTCATCCTTGGCGGTGCCATGCGGATCGTGGCAGACGACGCAGTTCTGGGGCAGGAGGGTTGCACTGCCGCTCTCCTTATAGGACCGGTTACCGGCGAAGCGGGTGATCGCGGCCTTGCCCTCGTGGCAACCGGCGCAGCTGGCATTCCCGGCGGGGTAGGCGTTGAGCTTCCCGTGCCGCGACGAGAGCCACTCCTTCAGATAGTTGTGATGCTTGGCGGTGGCGTTGTCGGTATGACAAGCGCCGCAGCTGTTGTTCGCGATGGCGATCGCGGTGTCGATGTTGATGCTGGAGATCGGACGGGTGCTGTCGACCGAGGGGTTCGTTACATGCTTGAAGCCCGGTCCGTGACAGCTCTCGCACTGGACGTCATGGTAGACGGCGGTCTGGACCGAGTCATAACCCACGGTGGCGAGCGGCTGATTGCCGCGCGAGTTCACGGTGTGGCAGCCCTCGCAGAACGGCTGGGCAAACCCGCTGCTCTGCAACGTGTTCCATGCTTCGGCGTGGGCGGTCTGGCTCCAGTCAGCCTGCTGCCCGACGTGGCAGTTGCCACAGGTCGTCTGCCCGGTGCTGGCGTTGTAGTACCCGAGGAAGCCGCTGGCGGCATCCGGCGGTGTGTTGAAGGGGGGGCGGTCGCGATAGACCGTATCGGTGCAGGCACCCAGGCCGATAAGGGTCAGAGCGGCGAGTACCAGGAACAACGGGCGGATCCGAATCGCTTTAGAGTGCATGGTATCGTCCGTAGTTTACAGGGTTAGGGAGTACAGTAAAACTACCAGGCAAAACCGCAAGCGAATTCCGGGTGAAACTCTCTTCATATTTGCTTCACACTTCAGGGCCTGGTCTATCTTCGGTCTAACCGTTGGATGGTGTCCCGGGAACAGAGGGATCATGCTGATGGGTGACCACCGCGGGGTTGGAAAGCCAGGTGCACTCCCGATGCGTCGTTCCCCGCGCGACTGTTGTGGTGGACCGGGTGGCGGTACTTTCCTCTGGTCCGGCGGTGGACGCGCTTCCGTGGCCGCCGCAGGCGACGTTCACCTTTCCGCGAGCAAACCTGTGACAGCAGTTACCTGTCCCTCCTGCGGCAGCGCCGCGACTGGCAAGTTCTGCCGACAGTGCGGCACCACGCTGACCAGCTCCGCTTCCCCATGCTGCGGGCGCTGCGGTGCCCCGCCCGCGGCGGGTGCCCGGTTCTGCGCCCAGTGCGGTGCCTCGGCTTCTGCCACCGCACCCGGCGTCGGCCGCACCGAGCGGCTCACCTGGTTCCTGGCCGGGGGCGGCGTCGTGGCACTCGCGGGCGCCCTGGCGCTGCTGCTGGGCCAGGACCGGCCGCCAACGGTGGCGGATGCTGCCGGGGCGGTGAACGCGCCCTTTGCCTCCGGGGCCAGTGCCGCCGACGGGACTCCGCCCGACATCAGCAACATGAGTCCTCGGGAGCGATTCGACCGGCTGTTCAACCGGATCATGCGCGCGGCGGAGTCGGGAGATGAAGCGACCGTCACCACCTTTGCGCCGATGGCGCTCTCGGCCTTCCAGATGCTGGATAGCGTGAACGTCGACGCCCGCTACCATGCGGCTCTCATTCAACTGCATACCGGGGATATGGCCGGGGCGGCGGCGCAGGGCGACAGCATTCTCAAGGCGCAACCCGGCCATCTCTTCGGCTACATCGTGAAGGGCACGATTGCGCGGTTCCAGAAGGATCAGGCCGCCCTCGGCGTCGCCTACACCGCGTTCCTGAAGCATTACGCCGCCGAGGCCGCCCTGAAGCGCCCGGAATACGCAGAACATCCCCGGGCGGTGGAGGATTTCCTCACCGCCGCCCGAACGGCCGAGGGAGGATCAGGACAATGACGCTACTGGGGAATTTCGCGCTGTGGACCGCGCTGCTGGTGGGGGTCTGGACCGCGGTGGTCGGGTTCTCGGGCCGGTGGCACGGCAACCCCGGACTGACGGTGAGCGTCACCCGCAGCGTCTATGCGCTGTTCGGGGTCATGCTGGTCGCGGCGGCCTCGCTGTGGGCCGGGTTGATCAACCACGACTTCAACATCGAATACGTCGCCAGCTACACCTCGCGCAATCTGCCGGGCTACTTCATCGTGTCCGCCTTCTGGGCGGGACAGAAGGGCTCGCTGCTCTTCTGGGCGGTGGTGCTGTCCAGCTTTGCCGCGCTGGCCCAGTGGCTGACCTCGGCGCGGTACAAGGCGCTGCTGCCGTACGTCGCGGCGGTGACCAGCTCGGTGGTGGTCTTCTTCATCGCGGTGATGCTCTTTGCCGCCAACCCGTTTGCGCGGCTGGCCTTCACCCCGCCCGACGGCAACGGGCTCAATCCGCAGCTGCAGAACATCGGCATGGTCATCCACCCGCCGATGCTCTATCTGGGGTATATCAGCATCACGATTCCGTTCGCCTTTGCGGTGGCCGCGCTGCTGTCCCGCCGGCTGGATACCGGCTGGATCCAGGCGATCCGCAAGTGGACCATCATGAGCTGGCTGTTCCTCTCCATCGGGATCACGCTGGGCATGTGGTGGGCCTACGTGGAGCTGGGCTGGGGCGGCTACTGGGCATGGGATCCGGTGGAGAATGCCAGCCTGCTGCCGTGGCTCACGATGTCGGCGTTCCTCCATTCGGTGATGATCCAGGAGAAGCGCGGGATGCTGAAGCGGTGGAATATGGGGCTGATCTTCGGCTCCTTCCTGCTCAGCATCTTCGGCACGTTCATCACCCGCTCCGGGATCATCGCGAGCGTGCACAGCTTCACCCAGTCCAGCGTGGGCTACTTTTTCCTCGCCTTCCTGCTGGGCACCTGCGTCCTTTCCTATACGCTGCTGTACACCCGGTGGGACCGGCTGGAGGCGGACGTCCAGCTCGAGAGCATGCTGAGCCGCGAGGCGGCGTTTCTCTTCAACAACCTGCTGTTCGTCGGGATCGCCTTCTCGGTCTTGTGGGGCACGCTCTTCCCCATCCTGTCGGAGGCGGTGCGCGGGACCAAGATCTCGGTCGGGCCACCGTTCTTCAACAAGGTGAATGTGCCACTGGGCCTGGCGCTGCTGCTGCTCACCGGCATCGGGCCGCTCATCGCCTGGCGCAAGGCCTCGGCCGCCAACCTGAAGCGGCAGTTCATCTGGCCGGTGATCACCGGGCTCGCAACGGTTGCGGCCCTGCTCGCCTTCGGGGTGCGCGGTCTGGCTCCGATGATGGCCTTTGGTCTCGCCGGCTTCGTCACCGGCACGCTGACCCAGGAATTCCTGCGCGGTACCGGTGCCCGTCACCGGATGTACGAGGAGAGCTATCCCCTCGCCTTCGCCCGCCTCGTCGCCCGCAACCGGCGGCGCTACGGCGGATACATCGTGCATGCCGGCATGGTGATCTACTTCGCCGCCTTTGCCGGGATGTATTTCCGGGTGGAGCAGGAAGCGACCCTGAAGCCCGGTGAGTCGGTGGAAGTGCGCAGCGCCTTCGGCCATCTCTACCGCTTCACCCATCTCGGCGTCTCGCAGTTCGAGCAGCTCAATCGCGTGGTCACGCAGGCCTCGGTGCAGGTGACCAAGGATGGGAAGCCGCTCGGCGTGGTCAATTCCGAGAAGCGGCAGCATTTCTCGGAGCCCGCGCCGGGGGTGCGGCAGAAGTCGTTCGAACCTTCGACCGAAGTCGGGATCCGCAGCACGCTGCAGGAGGATCTCTACATCGTGTACGCCGGCTCGGTGGCCGGGACGGAGGAGGCGGTCTACCGCTTCACCCTCAATCCACTGGTGATCTGGGTGTGGATCGGCGGCGTGGTGCTGGTCATCGGCGGGCTGATCACGATGTGGCCGGGCGGCACCGTGCCGGGTGCAACGCGGCGCACCCAGCCGGGCTATGAGGTGCAACTCGCCGGGTCGGGAGCGGCCGAATGATCTTCGCGCGACGCGCCTTTCTCGGCGGGATCGGCGGGGCGCTGCTGCTGCCGGGCCGTGCCGCCAGCCAGCAGGAGGCGCTGCCATCGTCGGGCGGGGCCAGCGGCGAGCTGCGAGACCCCGACGCGGCGGGCAGGTCCCGGGCCCCCGTAACGGCGCGGGACAATGACGCCTTCGTGCGGGCGGTGGAGGAACGGCTGCGTTGCACCTGCGGCTGCACGCTGGACATCTACACCTGCCGCACCACCGACTTCACCTGCACCTACTCGCCCGAACTGCATCGCGAGGTGCTCGCGCTGCAGGACGGTGGCAAGAATGCCGATGAGATCGTGGCGGTGTTCGTCGAGAAGTACGGCGAGAAGGTCCTGATGGCGCCGAAGCCCGAGGGTTTCAACATCGCTGGGTATGTCCTGCCAACCCTGCTGGTGCTGATGGTCGCGGGCATCATGGTCGTGCTGCTCCGGCGCCGAATGCGGATCAACGCGGCGGCGGGGAGGCCGGGGATGCCGGCCGGCGCCGCGGCCGGTACCATCGCCGCACCGCCCGCATCGGCTGAGGAACTGGCGCGCCTCGAGCGCGAACTCAGGAGCGTCGAGGAATGATGACCATGGAAGTGATCGCGGCCGCGCTGGTGGCGCTGGCGGTGGTGGCAATCATCAGTGGGCCCCTCGGGCGCGGGGGTCACATTCAGCCCACCGGGGTCGATGACCCGGAGGAGATGGACGATACGCCCAAGGGCATCGCGCTTGCGGCACTGCGCGAAATCGAATTCGACAAGGCGACGGGCAAGCTGTCCGACGACGACTATGCCAGCCTCAAGGCGAAGTACACCGCTGAGGCGCTCGTCGTGCTGCGCAACGAAGCCGCCGCCCCGCGCCCCGCGGCCGCGAGCGCAGCCGGCACGGAGGTCGACGCGGTGGAGGGACTGATCGCCCAGCGGGTGCGTCAGCTCCAGGGCCAGGCAGTCAAGTGTCCCGGCTGCGGCCCCCGGCCGGAAGGCGATGCGATCTTCTGCTCACACTGTGGCCGCTCGCTGACCATCGGCGGGTGTGGCGGCTGCGGCGCCCCGCTGGTGCCGGGGAGTCATTTCTGCGAGGCCTGCGGTGTCGCGGTCGGGGTGGGATCGTAGGGGTCGCGTGTGTGCGACCCCTGCGATCCCACCCCGACGATGCCACGAAAGCCCCTGTTCGCAACGACCGTTAGAGCCCGACCCGCACCCCCGCACCGATGCTCCAGGTCCACAGCGCCCGTAGTTTGCCGGTCGGCGCCACGGCGGCCTCGGTGAAGGGGCTGCTGCTCACGCCGACCAGCGCCACCTCCTCCACGCTCAGCCGCCCCAGCACGATCCCGAGATGCAGCCCGCCCCGGGCACCCAGCACCGTGCGATCGTTGATGCCCGCCGCTTCCCACCGATCGAGGGTCGGCCCCAGCGCCGCCGCGAGGCGGAGTCGGTCGCCGCGGGCAATAACCCGCTCCAGCAGCAGTCCCGCACGATAGCGATCGACGCTGGTGGAGTTGTCGTCGAGGCGCACCGGTCCGTTCTTCCCCCGAAGCCCCCCGCTTGCCACACCGAGTCCGAGCCGGAGGCCCCAGTGCGATCCTGCATGTGAGACGCCGAGCTCGTAGGCGACCCGTGGATTCGGGGAGATCTCGACCGAGCCGGCGTTGTCGGACGAGGCCCCGGTAAACGCATCGCGCGACAGCAGGAGATCCACGCCCCACCGGCGCGGCGCGGACTGGGCCGAGAGCCCGGTCAGGGTGAAGAGGAGGAGTGTGAGGACGACGAATGCGCGGCGCATTGGTGCTCCCGGTAGGGGATGAGTGGCCGGCGGGGCGCCCCGCCGGCCTGAGGGTCACTGCATCTGCAGGTAGATCCAGCCGTTGGTCACGTTGTTGTCCGCCTTGAGGTTCCAATTGTAGCCGGCGTGGAACTCACCGGTCACCTTGTCCTCGACGGCATTGCCGATCAGGTCATCATTCGACTTGAGCCAGCTGGCCAGCTTGCTCAGGAATTTGAGCAGACTCTTGCCCGCGGACACGTATTTCTTGGTAGTACCGCTGTCAATCGCGCCGGTCACGTCCTGGAAGAGCGGTTGGATCGTGCCGAGGAATGTGGCCCAACGGTTCGGGTCGATGCGCATCTCGCACGATGTGTCATCGTCCTCCATTGCCACCACCCGGAACGTCTGCCCCGGATGCGCCGTCTTGTAGGCACTGATACCTGCCGAACTGAACAGCATGACGGTGCCGCTCCAGTCGGTGTCGCCATCCCAGTCATACGGCGAGGGCTGATGTTCACCGGCGCAGGCGTACCGCACCAGCGAGTCGGTCGTGCCGAGCTGTCCCATAATGTGCACCTCAAACTCGGGACTCCCCTTCAACCAACCCTCAAAATCTCCGACCATGTGCGCTTTGGTCATGTAC
>JAWXBX010000280.1:0-21880 GCA_034440415.1 Gemmatimonadota bacterium
CCATCTGGCCCGGTGCCGGCTTCACGCCTTCCAGGGGCAGCCACGTCGCCTTGCGCTCCTGCAGGTCCCGCAGCCGCTCCTCCACATCCTCGGAGGTCACCGGCTTGACCGTCCGCTGGACGGAAAACCCGCCGGTCTTCTTGAGGGTGACATCAGGGCGGACCTCGACGTGGAATTCAAACTCGAGCGGCTGCCCCTCCTCGAACTTCAGATTGTGGATATGGGGCTCGGCGATCGGCTTGAGCGCCTCGGACTTCTGCGCCTCGTCCCAGCTCTCGCGGATCAGCTCCTCCAGGACCGCCTGGCGGATGGCCTCGCCGAAGCGGCGGCGCACCACCGCCTCCGGGGCCTTTCCCGGACGGAATCCGGGCAGGCGGGCCTGCTTGGAGTAGTTCCGGACGGCGCGCGTCTCCGCCTGCTGGATCATGGTCGTGGGGACCGTGACCTGCAGCGACTTGGAGGCGACATCTTCTTTGGTCTTGACGATTGTAATATCCGACATGGGCGGCAATCTACCCTTGGCCGGTCCCGGGGGTCAATCGAAATGCCGTCCCTGCCGATAGTTGCGACATGGGAAGCAGGTCTGCCACCGGGCCCGGAGGCACGGGTACCCCCGGTGAGGCCAGCTTCACCCCGCGCCTCGCGCCCATCGGCCCGCTGGGGGAGCCGATCACCGGGCAATAACCTGTTACCACAGTTGAGCTTGTGACCACAATTCTGGTCGTTGACGACGAACCATCGATGCGCCGAGCCCTGCGGGCGCTGTTCGAGCGCTCCGGCTTTGCCGTGGTGGATGTCGCCTCGGGGCAGGAGGCCCTCACGCACGTTGCGGAGGGTGGTCCGGCGGACGCGGTGGTGAGCGATGTGCTGATGCCGGAGATCAGCGGTGTGGCGTTCTACGACCGGTTGCTGGAACTCTCACCCGCCCTGTCCCAGCGGGTTGTTTTCCTGACTGGTGCCGCGCGGGACCCGCGGGTCCACGTCCCGATCGAGCAACGGGGCGTACCGCTCCTCTCGAAGCTGGATGATCTGCTGCTGGTGGTCGACGCCCTGAGGATTGCGCTCCTGCGGCGGCCGAGTCAGCCGTAGCAGCTCACCGCCCAGGCGCGACCGTTGCCCTTCGCGGCGGGGCGCTGGGCTCACTGCTGACGGCCGACGGCTGACGGTTCCTGTTCAATGCGACCAGTCGGACTCGAACCGACACCCCTTGCGGACCTGTCGTTCTCTATCCGCGCCGTCTTCCAAACCGTCGATGACGACAAGATCGCAATGCTCTCCTGCGGCGCGCCAGCGTTGTGACGAGGTAGCTCTCAGTTATGCTGCATCATCCTTGGGGGTGAGGAGAGCTTGGAGGCTTCCCGGACGACCGTCGGACCTGGGAGAACTCAGCTGTTTGGTACCGAAGGGGCCGCCATGCGATTGAGCTTTAGCGCGATTCGCTTCGCCGGTCTGCCGTTGGCAAAGATGTTCACATCGTACGACCCAAACTTGTCGAATTTGAGCCCCTGGATGACAAAGATCTGACCAGCCGTTGGGGTATCCCCTGGTTTGGGCGGCAACGGTGACTGAATAGACCCGCCACCTTTCAGGTCCCAGATGATCTTGCCGTCCTCATCAACGATTTGTACCCCGGCGGTGAAATCCCGGCCGATCTCCGTATAGTCAAACGCCAGTTCGAAGGCGAGGTACATTTGGGGATGTACCGCAGGAACTTGGGGAGTATTGATCGCGCCGAAGATCCCCATCACGCTCAGCTTACCGTCCTGCGACACGGTCGCGTAGTCGCAGAGGTGCGCAAAAGTGACATCCATCAGTGCAGGCCCCGCTGTTGATGGTCGGTTAACGACTGGTACAGACCCTGGGGTCGATTTATCCACGAGGTGACCCCCTCCCCCTTGTAGCGTTCGAGTCGCTCCTCGCCCGGTATCCGTGGCGGGCGGTTGGAGCGCTTTACGACGTGACCAAGCAGCTCGATACTCTGTGCCCACGCAATGATGATCAGGCCAGGTCCGCCGGTGGCCGTCATCGTCGCGTTGTGCGGGAGAATGAGGTGTGACCACTGGGTGTAGGTCGCGGTTACATCCGGGACATACGCGATGATTCCCTCGGTCCCGGGCAACTCCAATGCTGTTGCGGCCGAGTCAGGACAAGGCGTGATGATTGACTCCGTTGTCCACACCGTCGACTGGTTGGCCGTGGCCATGCCGATCCGACCATAGGTCCCCGTGTCGTTCGTCCAAGTCCGCCATTCGCCGAGATAGGCGTAGGCATCCGTGGTGAAGTGGGTGGGGTTGGCCAGCGGCTTTTGCGCATGATCGGTCAGGTTATAGAGTCCGGCGCTCGTAGTGGGGTTCCACCCGACGTGCAGGTGGGTGCCCTGCTCCGGAGTCCGGACATGGAAATACTCATGATAGATGCCGTCACCCGCGATATTCGCGTTGACGGAAAAGATCTGCAACTGCGGCTGTCCAGGTGACGCCAAGGCAGCGTCAAAGGTGATGTGCTTCAATAGGGGACCTCCAGTCCGTTACTGCATACTTCCTTTTCCGCGACAGTGACCTGCGGGGCGATGGCGAACGGCACCAGGTCGTCGTCCCTCAAAAATAGGCGGCTGTGACCCCGGAAGATCACATCCGCCTTTGCTGATCAGTGCCCGAAAGCACTTCTCAAGGTCAAGCGTGATCCGTCTCTCTCCGCCGAGGGTGCCCGGAGATTGAAGTGCTCCCGCAAAATAAGCACCCGAACATTCGCCGACGAGGGGCGAAGTAAACGGCAATAAATGTGCATGAGGGGCGATGGCAATGCGACCGGTCGGACTCGAACCGACACCCCTTGCGGGACCAGATCCTAAGTCTGGCGCGTATACCAATTCCGCCACGGTCGCGGCACCTCAAAGATAAAGCCCACAATGCCACAACGCCCGCCATTGGCGGGCGCGGCAGGACCGGCGTTGTCGTCGCACGCGGGCGCACTGACGAGCAGGGTGCGCTACGGGTCACTCGACTCCGTCCCGGCAAGTACGACCTGAAGGTGACTCCCCCCGAGCGTTCCGGACTGGGCACCGGAAACTATTGCGGAGCGATCGTCCTCGATGACCGGGTCTCGCTGTCGGGGTAAAATCCGCCAGACTCCGCGAGCTGGATGTCGCTTGTCAGGCAATCGCTCGCCCTGCCGGGCATAACTCACCGCTTGACGGCGGCCGTACCCCGGCGTACCCTATCGCCGCCGTCCAGCCAGCCTGCCGGGCGGTTCCCTCCGGTTCACCGTCCCACGTCCTCTTCTCGGAGATCCTCATGGACATGCTCCTCGCCCTCGGTCTCAGCATTGGCGTCCTTATTGCCGGCTGGACCTATGTTGCTCTCGGTCCCGCGGCCCTCCCCGTCTGGGCAGGCATCGTTGCCTGGGGGACGTTCTTCGCCGCCGGGGGCAAGACGGCCGGGCTGCAGAAGACCATTGCTTCCAACCTCTCGGGCGTCCTCTGGGCCTTCGTGGCCCTCACTCTGTCGGCCCGTCTCGGCGGTGGCCTGCCGGTGCTCTCGGCGCTCGTCGGCGCGATCGCTTTCGCGATGGTTCTCCAGTCGAAGCTGCCTCCCCTGGCGTTCATTCCTGGGGCGTTTCTCGGCGCCGCGACCACGGTTAGCGTGGTCGTGGGGGCCAGTGGGACGTATCTCAACACCATCATCGCCCTGGTAGCGGGAGCGGTCTTGGGTTTCCTGTCCGAAATGATCGCCGGAAAGATGGCCAAGCCCGCAGCCTAGCTGACTCACCGGGGGGCCCCACGCGCCAACTTCGTGAGGCACCCCCGCGCTGAGTCGTTTGTACTCCTGTCTGGCAATGGCATGCGTGATGGGCTGCGCCCGCCGCGCTCACGGGATCTTCAGCTTTGCCCGCGCGGCCACCGCTTGCGGCCGCGCAGAACATCCCACCACATGGTCGTTGACCAGCCCCATCGCCTGCATGAAGGCGTACATGGTCGTGGGCCCGACGAACTTCCAGCCCCGGAACTTCAGGTCCTTTGAGAGCGCGATCGACTCGGGTGAGGTAGAACTGCGCCGCAGCCATTCCTCGGTGAGCTCGGCCGGCCGGGACTCGGGCTGTGGTTCAAAGCGCCAGAGATACGCGCCCAGCGAGCCATGCTCGCGGACGAGTTCCCGCGCCCGTTGCGCGTTGTTGATCACCGCCTCGATCTTGCCGCGGTGCCGCACGATCCCGGGGTCCGTGAGGAGGCGGTCCACCGATTTGGAGGTGAACCGCGCCACCTGCTCATGGTCGAAGTCCAGAAAGGCGCGCCGAAAATTCTCCCGCTTCCGCAGGATCGTCAGCCAGCTCAGGCCGGCCTGAAACCCCTCCAGGCAGATCTTCTCGAACAGCCGCTGGTCATTGGTAACTGGAATGCCCCACTCGGTGTCGTGGTAGCGGAGGTACTCCTCCGACGGACCGGCCCACCAGCAGCGCGGGAAGGGGGCCGAAGCCGGCGGATCTGCAGTCGGGTGTGCTGTCATGTCCTGCTCCGGGCGAAAAAACAGACGCGCCCACGGAGGCCGTGGACGCGCTGTCGGAAGGCGTTGAACCCGTCCGCGGTTACTGCAGTCGGACCCGCTCGATCCGGGCGACCTTGGCCCGGGCGTTGTAGACCCGGAGCGTGACAATTGAGCCCTTGCCCGCCGTGCGCAGGGCCGCGCGCAGCTCGGTCTCGGTCCGTACCTGTTGCCCCTCGACCGCCAGGATGATGTCCGGCCCGCCCTCGTCGGGGGCGAAGAGCTGCTGATAGGCGGGGCCGTTGGGGTCGACCTCGCTGACCAGGAGTCCTCGCTGATCGGCGGTCAGCTCCAGGTCGCGCGCGATCGCGGTGCTCAGCGGCTGCACCGAGACACCGAGTTCCTCGAAGCTAATGGCGTCGTCCTGCACCGAGTCCTGCTTCTCGGTCTCCTCAGGCGCAGCCTCGTCGGTGTCCGCCTTCTGTTCGGTGAGTGCGACGGTGAAGGTCTTGCGAAGGCCGCCCTTGCGGGCGACTTCCACCTTCACGCTCTCCCCGGGCCGCTTGAACCCGACCAGCTGTTGCAGCTGGGCGACGTAGTTGACCTGCTGCCCGTCGATCGTGACGATGACATCACCGGCTTCGAGGCCGGCCCGTTGTGCCGGTGACTTGCCCCCCTCGGGAAAGCCGCCAACCACGACCCCGCGAATCTCCTTCAGGCCCACGTAGGCCGCATCATTTTCGGTGGCATCCTTGACCACGATACCGAGCGCGGCGCGCTGCACATGCCCCGTCGCCACCAGCTGGTTCATGACCTGGCGTACCAGATTGATCGGGATCGCGAAGCCGTACCCGACGTTGTAGCCGGTTTCGCTGGCGATCGCGGAATTGATGCCCACCACCTCGCCGCGGACGTTGATCAGCGGCCCGCCGGAATTGCCCGGGTTGATGGCGGCGTCGGTCTGGATGAAATCACCGATGCTGGCGCGCGAGCGCTGCAACCCCGGCAGGCGGCGGCCCTTGCCGCTGATGATGCCCGAGGTCACCGTGAAGGTGAACTCGTCGCCCAGCGGGTTGCCCACCGCAAGGACCCAGTCGCCGATGCGGGTGTTATCGCTGTTCCCCATCGAAGCCGGGCTGAGCCGGGGGGCTTCAATTTTCACCAGCGCCACATCCGTCAGCGGATCGGTACCGATCACCTTGGCGGTGAACTCGCGGCGGTCGAACAGCCGAACGGTCACCTTCTCCGCGCCTTCGACCACGTGGTTGTTGGTGAGGATGTAGCCATCGGCGGAAACGATGAACCCCGACCCGCTGCCGCGCTCGATCTCGGGCCGCTTTGGGGCGTTGCGGAAAAACTGCTCCATTCCCGGCGGAATCGGATGCGCCGCCCGATCGGTCCGCTGGCTCTTGATGAAGACCACGCTGGGCCGTACCTGCTCAGTCACTGCCGAGAAGGCGTCGCTGAGCTCGGTCAGGATCCGGGCTTGGGGAATCGGCGGGGTCTGGACCGCCTGAATCGCGGCGGTGCGAGCGTGTTCCTGGGCCGAAGAACGGCTGGGAAGATCCAGCAGGCCGGCAAAGAGGAGCCCGAGTGCGAACGCCAGGGTCACGAGGCCACCGAATTTGAGCCAATTCAACGTGCGAGCCGACATGGGACTCTCCGAGAGAAGCTGATGTAATCTAGTCTACGCCGGATGCGCCGTGCAGGATCGGGGTCGCAATCAGCCGTCAGCCGTTAGAGCTGATGGCTGACGGCTGTCTCAGGCCTTCTTCGAATCGTCCACGATCTCGTAGTCGGCTTCGACCACATCATCCTTCGGGGCACCGGTCGAGGGGTCCGTCGGTCCGGCGGTCCCGGCCTGGTCGCCACCCGCCGTCTGTGCCGCCTGATAGAGCGAGGCACCGGCCGCGGAGTAGGCACCATTCAACTCATCCAATGCCTTCTGGATCTGGTCGGTGTCGCCGGTCTTCAGGGCGGCCTTGGCGCCTTCGACCGCCTGATCCATCCGGTTCTTGGCATCCGCGGCAAGGCGATCGACCCACTCCTTGCTGTCCTTCTCGACCTTGTACACCAGACCGTCGAGCTGGTTGCGGGCCTCGATCGCATCGCGCCGCTTCTTGTCTTCCGTCGCATGCGCCTCGGCGCTCTTCACCATCTTCTCGATCTCGGTGTCGGACAGGCCGCTCGAGGCCTCGATCCGGATTTTCTGCTCCTTGCCGCTCGCCTTGTCCTTGGCCGAGACGTGCAGGATGCCATTGGCGTCGATATCGAAGGTGACCTCGACCTGCGGCATGCCGCGCGGGGCCGGCGGAATCCCGGTCAGCTGGAACTTGCCGATGGTCCGGTTGTCGGCGGCCATCTGTCGTTCCCCCTGCAGTACATGGATCTCCACCGTCGTCTGATTGTCCTCCGCCGTGGAGAACACCTCCGACTTCTTGGTCGGGATCGTCGTGTTGCGCTGGATCAGGACCGTACCCACCCCGCCCAGCGTCTCGATACCGAGCGACAGCGGGGTGACGTCGAGCAGCAGCACATCCTTGACCTCGCCGCCGAGGACACCGCCCTGGATGGCGGCACCGATCGCCACGACTTCGTCCGGGTTGACCGAGCGGTTGGGGTCCTTGCCGAAGAAATTCTTGACGATTTCCTGAATCTTGGGGATGCGGGTCGACCCGCCGACCAGGATCACCTCATCGATGTCCTTGGGGTTGAGCCCCGCATCCTTGAGCGCCTGCTGCATCGGCGGCAGGGTCCGCTGGATCAGGTCGTCGACCAGCTGCTCGAACTTGGCCCGGGTGAGCGCCACGTTCAGGTGCTTGGGACCGGACTGATCCGCCGTGATGAATGGCAGGTTGATGTCGGTCTGCGTCGTACTCGACAGCTCCATCTTGGCCTTCTCGGCGGCTTCCTTGAGCCGCTGGAGCGCCATCGCATCCTTGGAGAGGTCGATGCCCTGGTCCTTCTTGAACTCCGCCACGAGCCAGTCGATCAGCCGCTGGTCGAAGTCGTCGCCGCCCAGATGGGTGTCGCCGTTGGTGCTCTTCACCTCGAAGACGCCCTCGGCCAGCTCCAGCACCGAGATGTCATAGGTGCCGCCGCCGAGGTCGAAGACCGCGACCTTCTCTTCCTTCTTCTTGTCGAGGCCGTAGGCCAGCGCCGCCGCAGTGGGCTCGTTGATGATGCGGAGCACCTCGAGGCCGGCGATCTTGCCGGCGTCCTTGGTCGCCTGGCGCTGTGCGTCATTGAAGTAGGCCGGAACGGTGATGACTGCCTGTTCGACCTTGTAGCCGAGGTAGTCCTCCGCCGTCTGCTTCATCTTCTGCAGGATCATCGCCGAGATCTCGGGCGGCGTGTATCTCTTGCCGGCAATTTCCACCGCGGCCAGGCCGTTGGCGGCGGTGTCGATCTTGTAGGGAACCCGCCGACCTTCCTCCTGCACTTCGTTGATCCGGCGGCCCATGAACCGCTTGATCGAGAAGATGGTCTGCTTCGGGTTGGTCACGGCCTGGCGCTTGGCCACCTGGCCCACCAGCCGTTCATTGTCCTTGGTGAACGCCACCACGGACGGCGTCGTCCGGCCACCCTCCGCGTTGGGGATGACGATCGGATCGCCGCCTTCCATGACCGCGACGACCGAGTTGGTGGTGCCGAGGTCAATACCAATGATCTTGGAGGCCATACCGCTGCCGCCTTCAGTGTGGGTGTCGTGAATTAGGGAGGCGCTTCGTCGCCGAACCGACCGGGACCCGCCTCGCTACGCTCTCGCTGGGGCTCAAGGCAACGGTCGTACCGTGATTTGCTGCCGGATTGGCAGAAAAATGCCGACAGGCAGTCGGCGGGTGGCGCGAGCTGCCTGTCGGCTGCCGGGATCGCAGGAGGTCTGCGCTATTGAAGGGCGACGACCCCGGGGTCTGCGACGGCGCGGAGGGTTTCGAGGGTCCGACGGGCTCCCTCCGCCACTTCCGGGTCGCTTGACGCCTCGGCCGCCCGCACCAACCCCTGGAGGGACCGGAGCCGTCCGGGCGCCAGTTCCAGTGCCCGGACAAAGGCGTGCTCCGCTTCTTTCGGTCGGCGGGCCGCCATGAGCCACTCGCCGAGGAGTTCGTGGACCGGCTTCACCAGATCCGGCGGTCCGAAATCCACCGGCAGGGTCCCCACGACTTTGCCGAGGCTATCCAGCATGGCAATCGCCCCGGCCTGATTGCCACTGGCCCGTAGCACCCCTGCCTCGAGTATTCCCGCCAGAATCCGGGGGACCTCCGGGAGCTCGCCGTAACCCCCCGGCTTGTTCCCTCCGAGGGCGTGGATCGCGGCGATGCCGCGGCGAGCAGCAGCGGCGTCGCCATGTCGCGCTCCGGCGTAGGCGTGGGCGAAGGCATCGATCGCCCGGGGGACGACATTGGCATCCGAGAGGTCGATGGGCCAGGCGAGGCTGGGATCGTCCCAGGTCTCAGCGTTGACGACCTGGTGTGCGCGGAGGATCGCGAGGCTCGCCCGGCGGCCCACACTCGGTGCGGCAGGCAACTGGGTATGCAGCCGCTCCAGCAGCTCGTGCCCGTCGCGGAAGCGACCCTCCTGCCCGAGTCCGTAGCCCAGCCAGAGCGTGTAGTGACCCGGCTGCCAGCGGGAGGAATCGGTTCCGGAGGCGATCGTGTTCTGGGCCACGACCTCCGGCCACATGCCGAGGGCGAGGAAGATGTGGGTGGTCATGTGCTGCGCGTGGTCGGCTCCGGGCGCGATCTGACTGTAGGCCCGCGCGGCGCGCAGTCCCAGGGGCGCATGGATCGGGTCGTCAAAGGCGTGAATGACGTAGTGCGCGGCACCGGGATGGTTGGGGTGGCGCTCCAGCAGTTCGAGGGCAATGGCGCCGGCCCGCATGTAGCTGGCGACGTCGCGCACCCCCTGATTGAGTCCCATGAGGGAGAGGGCGTAGAAGGCCTTCGCTTCATCATCGTCGGGGAACTGGGTGACGAGACGGGCCATGGCGCGGGAGTAGAGCGTGTCGCGCCGCGGTTTGGAGCCGGGTCCGTAGAGCGCTTCGACGGCGGCGAGATAGCCCCGTTCCCGTGCGGTCGGCGCCTTTGCGGCGCGCGCCTCGGGATCCGGGCCCAGCTCCGCCATGATGTTCCGGGCGGCGGTGGAGTCCTGCTCGTTCCACAATCCGTGGGTGCGGGTCATCGCGTCGCCCCAGTAGGCCAGCGCGAAGGCCGGGTCCGCCTGGCGCGCGGCCGCGAATTCCTTCGCCGCGTCGTCGTACTCGAAGCTGTGCAGCAGCAGGACGCCGCGGATGAAGCTGGCCTGGGCGCTCGCGCTTCCACTGTTGGGGAAGCTGACTGACCCGAGCGGCGGCTCCTGCCCGACGAGCATGCCAGGTGAATAGAGCGTCACTGCGACGACCCAGGTGATCAGCCGGGCGAAGCGGGAGAAGGCGGGCACGGAGTGACTCCAGGGTGTAGAGAGCTTCGGGAGGACGTCACGCAATATGGACCCTTGGTGGCGCAGATGTCAGCAGCACCAAGGGTGGCTAGCTTGAATCCATGTTCCCGATCCGAGACAACAACCCGACCCTGCGCCAGCCGGTGGCCACTTACGCGCTGATCGCCGTGAATGTCGTGGTCTGGCTGCTGGTGCAGGGGATGGGCGTGGAGCCGGCGCTGAGCCGCTCGGTCTGCCAGCTCGGTCTCATTCCCGGCGAGTTCCTGCTGCGCCTGCCGGACGGGTTTCGCATTCCGCTGGGCAAGGGGATGGATTGCGTCGTCACGACCGGGCGCACCTGGTACGCCCCGCTCACCTCCATGTTCCTGCACGGGAGCTGGATGCACCTGCTGGGCAACATGTGGTTCCTGCACGTCTTCGGCAACAACGTCGAAGATGTCATGGGCCGCGGGCGATACGTCCTGTTCTATCTCTTGTGCGGATTCGCCGCGGTCGCCGCGCAGATGGCCGCGAATCCCGCCTCCACCGCGCCGATGGTCGGTGCTTCCGGCGCGATCGGTGGTGTGATGGGTGGATATGTGCTGCTCTATCCCCGGGCGCGGATCCGCACTTTCCTGTTCATCTTCTTCCTTGACGTCCCCGCCTTCGTGATGCTCGGGTACTGGTTCCTGCTGCAGCTTGTCGGGGGCTGGGCCCCGCAGGGCGATGGTGGCGTGGCCTTCATGGCCCATGTCGGCGGGTTTCTGGGCGGCTTGCTGCTGGTGCCGCTGTTTCGCGATCCCGACCTGGTCGCCGCGCACCGCGCCGCAGCGGGGCGCGCCTACCAATGACCGCGACGCTTCCCTACTGGCTGCGGGCGTTCGCCGGTCACCGCGGGCTCGGGCCGGTGATCGACCACACGCTGCTCAAGCCGGAAGCGACCGAGGCGGATATCCTCGCGCTCGCCGAGGAAGCGATCCGGCTCGGGCTTGGCACCGTCTGCGTCAACGGGCAGTGGGTGCGTGTCGCTACTCGCCGGCTGGAAGGCACGGGGGTCCGGGTGGCCGGCGTCGTGGGATTTCCCCTGGGCGCCTCGGGAGCGGTGACCAAGGCGGCCGAGACTCGGTTGGCCGTGATGGACGGTGCGGCGGAACTGGATGTGGTGATTTCCCTGGGCCTGGCCAAGGCGGGTCGCTGGGAGCTGGTACGGGATGAGCTGGCCGTCGTCATCGGCGCCGCGCGCCGGCGCCCGGTCAAGGCGATTCTCGAAACCGTCGCGCTGACGAACGAGGAAATCGTCCGTGCCTGTGAGGCGGCACTCGCGGCCGGGGTGGCAATGGTCAAGACCTCGACCGGATTCCATCCCAAGGGGGGCGCCACCGCTGAGGCCGTCCGTCTGCTCCGCGCGACCGTCGGCACCCGCGCCGGGGTCAAGGCCTCCGGTGGCATCCGCATCCCCGAGGACGCGGTGCGGATGCTCCGCGCCGGCGCCAATCGAATCGGCACTTCGGCGGCCGCAAGCTGGACCGGTGTGGTCGGCGCCGATGCGCCGACACTGGAAGAGCTGGTTGGGGGGAAGGGCGAAGTGGTCCGGCGGATGAAGCCCTAGACTGCGGGGGTCACCAGGACTTCCCGTTCCATCACCATGGCGAGGACATCGGCCTGTTCCTGCGCGCCCCAGCACTCGAGGCTCAAGTCAGCCCCGGCGAAGCGGGGAACGGCCGTGAGGGTCAGCACCGTGGGGCAGACCTCGACGATGATCTTCTCGACGATCGCGGTATGGCCCCGGTCGAGTCCCTCGGCAATCCGCAGAATGCCGCTGAGCCGCCGGACAATCTGCTGGTCCGCAATTTCGAGTGCGGCAAACTCCCGGTGCTTTCTGCGGGGGCCGCGGCGGTGATGATAGCGGGCCACGAGGGCGACCAACTGCCGTTCGCGATGGGAGAACGGCAGCCGGTCGCCGTGAATGATCAGCTGATAGCTGTGGCGGTGATGCCGGCGATAGCTGACGAGTTGCCCGACATCGTGCAGCAGCGCGGCCGCCTCCAGCAGGCCGCGCTCCTCGGCGGTCGCCTCGAGCCGGTCGGACAGCAAGTCGAAGAGGTTCAGCGCCAGCAGCCGTACATGTTCGATGTGGCGACGGTCGGAGTGGCACCGCTCGGCGAACTCGCGGATCAGGCGCAGCGGCTCGACGGCGGCCGGTGCCGCCTCCGTGCCGGTCATCTCCAGCAGGAGTCCCTCCCGCAGCCCGAAGGCGCTCACCTTCACCTCGCGCGCCTCGATCCGCTCGAGCAGCTCGGCGGTGACCGCCAGGCCCGCGAGAATGATGTCGCTGCGCTGGGGATTGAGGCCGGGGACGGCGGCGCGGCGCTCGGGCGACATGCCCGCCAGCCATTCGATCAGGTGCTCGACCTCCGCGACCGTGACCGCGGTGCCGTGCACCGGGTCATCCGCTCCGAGTCCGCGCCGCGCGGCGACCATCCGTCCCAGGTTGGTGAAGGAACCACCGGAGCCGATGAGCGCCGTCGCGGTCCAGTCGCGCAACGGCAACTTGCGGCGGAACTGGCGCCGCAGGTATTCGCGCAGCTTCCGCACGTTGCGACGGATGTCATCACCATCGCCCAGATGCAGTTCCGTCAGACGCACCGCCCCGAAGGGGAGTGAGAGACTCTCCTCGATCACGCCGTCCACCGCGCTGATCAGCTCCAGGCTGCCGCCGCCGATATCGGCGACGACGGTCCGGCCGCCTTCCAGCGGGAAATGATGGGAGACGGAACGGTAGGACAGGGCCGCCTCGGTCGCGGCGTCGATGATGCGCAGATCGAGCCCGACCTCGTCCTTGATCCGGCGCACGAAATCCGGACCGTTGGTCGCTTCACGCACCGCGGCGGTGGCAACGGCGGAGATCCGGTTCACGCTGCGCCGCTCGCAGACACCGTGCATGCGCTTGAGGGCGGCGACGGCCCGCTCGATCGCCGCGCCATCGAGCCGGCCGGTCTGGGCGACTCCCGTGGCCAGGCGCGGCTGCTCCTTCACCTCGTCGATGACGGTGAGCCCCGAGGCCATTCCGTACTCCGCCACCAGCAGGCGAATGGAGTTGGAGCCGACATCGATGGCGGCGAGGCGTTCGCGCCGTTCGGGCAGGGGGATCACGCTCATGCGGCTGGTGGGCTCCGATGCTGGCCCGACTTCCGGTCGTCGCCCCGGTCCTCGGCGTGGTGCTTGATGGACTTCCCCTCGACCAGAAAGACTACATCCTCGGCCACGTTCGTCGCCAGATCCGCGATCCGCTCGAGGTTCCGGCTGACGAGAAAGAGTTCCATCCCCGCGCCGATCATGTGCGGATCCTCCATCATGTGGGTCAGGAGGATGCGGAAGACTGAACGGTGCAGATTGTCGACCTTGTCGTCCCGCAGGCAGATCTCGCGCGCTTCGGCGGCGTCACCCCGAATGAAGGCTTCGAGGGAGTCGGAAAGCATCTCCCGCGCCAGGCGGGCCATCTCGATGATCTCCGGCTCCGGCGTGATCGGCCGGGCCTGCGCCAGCCGTTCGGCCGACTGGGCGATGTTGACCGCGTGATCGCCAACCCGCTCGAGGTCGTTGGCGATCTTGAGCGCCGAGGTGAGCATGCGGAGATCGCGCGCCATCGGCTGCTGCAGGGCGAGCAGGTTGATGCAGGTCTCCTCGATCTCCATCTCCATCGTGTCGATGATCCGGTCGCTGGTGATCACGCCGCGGGCCTTCGTGGCGTCGCGCTCCAGCAACGCTTCGACCGCGAGCCCGAGCGCCGCCTCGGCCTCGCCTGACATCGTCAGCAGGCGGACCTTGACGTCATTCAGCTCATCGTGAAAGTGCCGGTGCATGTCGAGGCTCATCCGAATCTCCCGGTAATGTACGCTTCCGTCCGCTCGTGCGCCGGGGTGGTGAACACCCGTTCGGTCTCGCCGAATTCGATCATGTCGCCGCGGTCGAAGAAGGCGGTGAAATCACTCACCCGCGCCGCCTGTTGCATGTTGTGCGTGACGATGATGATCGTGTAGTCCTTCTTCAGCTCGAAGATCAGCTCTTCCACCTTCTGGGTCGCGATCGGGTCGAGCGCGGAACAGGGCTCGTCCATCAGCAGCACATCGGGCTGGTTGCCGAGCGCGCGGGCGATGCAGAGCCGCTGCTGCTGTCCGCCGGAGAGACCGGTCCCGTCGGAGTGCATCCGGTCCTTCACCTCATCCCACAGCGCGGCCTGGCGCAGGCACCGCTCCACCAGGTCGGGCAGATCGCGCTTCGGCACCAGGCGGTTCATCGCCGGGCCGTAGGCGACGTTGTCGTAGATCGTCTTCGGGAAGGGATTGGGCCGCTGGAAGACCATGCCGACCCGCTGCCGCAGGGTGACGAGGTCGGTGCCCGGCGCGAAGATCGACACGCCGTCGAGCAGGATCTCTCCCTCGTAGCGATGAGTCGGGATGAGATCGTGCAGCCGGTTGATCGAGCGCAGGAAGGTCGACTTGCCGCAGCCGGAGGGTCCGATGATCGCCGTCACCGCCTTGCGCGGGATGTCGAGGTTGATCCCCTTGAGCACGGGAGCGCCCGGGCCGTAGGCAAAGCGGAAATCCCGGGCGGCCAGCGCGGTCGTCGTCGGCTCCCGCGGCGTGGCGGGGGCCTGGCGCGGCGTGAGGGTCGTGCGGAGCAGGGGGATGGCCGCGGGCCCGGTCAGTCCGGCGGGCATGACCTGGGCGGCGGGCACGATGGGCCGCGGAGCTGGATTGGTCGTCATGGTCATCCGAATCGTCCCGTGATGTAGGCCTCGGTCTGTTCCTGCTTCGGGGCGGTGAAGATCTGCCGGGTCGGGCCGGTCTCGATCATCTGGCCCAGGTAGAAGAAAGTGGTCGTGTCGCTCACCCGTGCCGCCTGCTGCATGTTGTGGGTCACGATCACGATGGTGAAATCCCGCTTGAGCTGGAAGACCAGCTCTTCGATGCGCTGGGTGCCGCCCGGGTCCAGCGAGGCGGTCGGCTCGTCCAGCAGCACGACCTCCGGCTTCGGCGCGATCGTCCGGGCAATGCACAACCGCTGCTGCTGTCCGCCGGAGAGGGCCAGCGCGCTGCCGCGCAGGCGGTCCTTCACTTCCTCCCACAGCGCCGCCTGCCGCAGCGACCGCTCCACCACGCCATCCAGCTCGCCTTTCGGCAGCCGCGCGTTGATGCGCAGCCCCGCCGCCACGTTGTCGTAGATCGACATGGTGGGGAAGGGGGTCGGCTTCTGGAACACCATGCCGATCCTCCGGCGCAGCTGCATCGGACTGACCTTCGCCCCGTAGATGTCCTCGCCGTCGAGCGACACCCGGCCGGTGATCCAGCCGCCTTCGGAGAGCTCGTGCATCCGGTTGAGGGTCCGCAGGTAGGTCGACTTGCCGCAGCCCGACGGACCGATCAGCGCGTTCACGGTGTTGGCCGGGAAGCTGAGCGAGACATCCTTGACCGCGGTGAACTTGCCGTACATCGCGGTCAGGTGATCGGTCGAGAGATGCTGGGCGGACTCAGCCACGGCCGGAGAGCCTCTGCCGGGTGGCCAGGCGGGCGGCGATGCTCAGGACCGTGACGACGAGAATCAGCACCAGCGCCGTCGCCCAGGCGTAGCGGTGCCACTCCTCGTACGGGCCGGTGGCGTAGGTGAAGACGGTCAGCGGCAGCGCCGCCATCGGCTCGTTGATGTGAAAACTCATGAACTGACTGCCGAGCGCGGTGAACAGCAGCGGCGCCGTCTCGCCGGCGGTGCGCGCCACGGCGAGGAGACTGCCGGTCACGATGCCGGGCAGGGCGGTGCGCAGGATGATGCTCAAGCTGGTGCGCCAGCGGGGATAGCCCAGGGCGAGTGCCGCCTCGCGCAACGAGTGCGGCACCAGCTTGATCAGCTCCTCCGTGGTCCGCATCACCATCGGGATCATGAGCATCGCAAGCGCGCACGCCCCGGCAAGGGCGGAGAAGTGCTTCTGCCGCGCGACGATCAGGGTCCAGGCGAAGACGCCGACCACGATCGACGGCGTCCCGTTCATCACATCCGCGATGAACCGCGTCGCCTTGGCCAGCCGGGTGCCGGGGTACTCCGCGCAGAAGATGCCGGCGCCGATGCCGATCGGCAGGCCGAAACAGCTCGCCAGCCCGACGATGATCAGCGTTCCGACGATCGCGTGGGCCACGCCGCCACCGGTCTCGCCGGCGGGGACCGGCATCCGGGTGAAGAAGTCGAGCGACAGACTGCTGGCGCCCTTGACGATCAGATTGAGCAGGATGAACAGCAGCGGGGCGACGGCGACGATCACGGCGACCAGCATCAGGCCGACCATGAAGTTGCTCACCCAGCGGCGGAAGATGCGCCGGTTCATGAGGCCTTCCCCTTCCGCGCCATCTGCCAGAGCAGGAGCCGCGCCGACGCATTCACCGCGACGGTGATCAGAAAGAGCAGCAGGGCGACATAGGACAGCGAGGCGAAGTGAATATCCGTCGCCGCCTCGGAAAATTCATTGGCGATCACCGCGGCCATGGTGTAGCCGGGCGCAAAGAGTGAGGCGGCGATCTCGTTGCGGTTGCCGATCAGCATCGTGACCGCCATCGTCTCGCCGAGGGCGCGGCCCAGGCCGAGGATGATGGCGCCGATAATGCCGGAGCGGGCGTAGGGCAGGATGGCCGACATCACCGCTTCCCACCGGGTGGCACCGAGCGCCAGCGCCGCTTCCCGCTGACTGGAGGGCACCGCCAGCAGGACTTCGCGCGCCACGGACATGATGAACGGCATGACCATGATGGCGAGGATGATGCTGGCCGACAACATCGAGGGGCCGTAGATCGGGCCCTGGAAGATCGGGAGGAAGCCGAAGTTCTCTCGCAGAAAGGGGAAGATGTACTGCTTCAGCAACGGGATCAGGACGAAGATGCCCCACAGGCCGTAGACCACGCTGGGAATCGCCGCGAGCAACTCAATAATGAAAGCGATGGGCTGACGGATTGCCCTGGGGGCGAACTCGGTCAGGTAGATCGCCACACCGAGGGAGAGCGGGACGGCGATCAGCAGCGCGAGCAGGGAGGAGAGCAGCGTCCCGAAGATCAGCGGCAGGGCGCCGAACTCCTCCGCCACCGGGTCCCACGTGGAACCGGTGATGAATCCGAGGCCAAACTGGTCGATGGCGAGCCGGGAGCCGGTCCACAGCTCGATCACCAGAAAGAGCATGAGGATCGGGACGGCCCAGGCTGTGGCGGTCAGCAGGCTCTTGAACACCCGGTCCCCGGTGTGCCGTCCCTGGAGGGCGACGGAGGGTGCTCCGGTGGCGGACGCCGGCTCGGGCAGGGTGGAGGTGGACATGGAGGGGATGTTACCGGCGGTACCCTCTCGCCCGGTCACGGGAGTGTAACGGACGTGTCACTGGAGACAGCGGACGGCCACAGCGATCAGCCGTCAGCCCTTCGATTTCAAGGACTGACGGCTGACGGCGAATGGCTGGCGGCTGACAGCTAATTCGCCGCGATCACCTTCCCGCTCGCCTTGAGCGTCTTGATGCGTGCCGCCACGAGGGTGCGGACATCCGCCGGCAGTGGGGCGTACTTGAGTTCGACCGCCATCGCCTGGGCTTCGTCGCTGATCATCCAGCTCAGGAAGTCGCGGATCTGCTTCGCCTTGACCGGGTCCTTGCTGTCGTCGGAGACCAGCAGCCAGGTGAACGAGGTGATGGGGTAGACCTGCGCGCCGGGGGCGTTGGTGATCGACACCCGGAAATCGGTATCGGGCTTCAGCTTGGCGCTCGCGGCGGCGGCGGTCGCCGACTCGAGGCTGGGCTCGACGTAGTTGCCCGAGGCATTCTTGATCTGCGCGAAGGGCAGGTTATTCGCCACCGCATAGATCAGCTCCACATATCCGACCGCGCCTTCGACCTGCTTGATCTGCTGGGTCACGCCCTCGTTGCCCTTGCCGCCCAGCCCGACCGGCCAGTTGACGGAGGTGGCGAAGCCGACCTTGTCCTTCCATTCGCGCGAGATCTTCGTCAGGAAGTCGGTGAAGACGTAGCTGGTGCCCGACCCGTCGGAGCGGTGGACGATGATCAGGTCGATGTTCGGCAGCGCCACGCCCGGATTCTGGGCAGCGATGCGCTTGTCGTTCCACTTGGTGATCCGGCCCATGAACATGTCGACCACCGTCGCCCCATCGAGCTTGAGCTTGGTCGCGCCCAGGGTCGGGAGATTATAGGTGATGACGACGGCGCCGATCACGGTGGGGAGGTGCACCACATTGCCCTGCACCGCGAGGATCTGCGACTCGTTCATCGGGCCGTCGGTGGCGCCGAAGTCGACCGTGCCCTCGGTGAACTGTCGGATGCCGCCACCGGACCCGATCGACTGATAGTTGATCTGGAGACCGGTCTTCTTGTTGTAGGCATCGAACCACTTGGTGTAGATGGGATTGGGGAAGGTCGCCCCGGCCCCGGTCAGCTTCTGCGCCGCTGCGGTCGGCGCGAACGAAGCGCCCAGCAGGGTAGCGAACAACAGGCCATCGCGCAGTGTAGCAGTTGACATCGCGTTCTCCTTGGTGGACTCGAGCGCGCCGGGACATCCCCGACTCGCCTCAACAGACGCCGGGACCGGTCACGGAGCGACTCCGGACCGGTCACGGCGTGGTCACAGCGGTCAGAAGCTGACCGTCATCGCGGTGCGGACGCCGGTGATGCTCTTGGCGCTGCTGGCCTGGAAGCTCTGGTGCTCCACGCCGACGCGGAACTGCGCCTTGCTCGACAGGTAGCAGCCGACCACACCGGTGATCAGGGTCGAGCCATTCTTGGCGCTGGCGGTGTTCGGATCGGCGAAGTCGAAGCGCACCGCCGGCTCGATGGCGTAGAGCCAGCTCGTCGGGCTGGTCAGCCGGTAGTTGTACGCCGCCACCGCCTGGATGCCGCGGATCTTGTTCTTCGCCGCGGACGCATCCTTGCCCTGCAGCCACTCAGCCATGCCGTAGAAGCCCTCTTCACCCACCCGGCTCCACTGCACATCGATGCCATAGCCGCTGTTGCGGAAGGCGGAGTCGGTGCCGACGATGTTGTCGTGCGAGAAGAACGAGCCGCCGATGCTGAGCTTCTTCCAGAAGTCGGCGTAGCCGCGCAGGCCGATCGACTTGGCGTTGTTGTTGTCCTGCACGCTCTCGCCCCGGCCGTTGTACACACCGACCAGCAGGCTCGCCATGCGGCCGGTGGCGTCGATCTTGTGCTCCAGTCGGGCGTGCACACCAACGTCGTGCGCCAGCAGCCCGGCGCCGCCGAACAGGTCGTTGCTCTGCGATGCGATCAGGCCCCGTCCGCCGCCCCGCTCGATCGATGGCAGGTTGTTGGAACTGGTGAGTTCGTAGCGACTGAACGGCCGCTTCTCCTGGCCAAACCGCACGGTGAGCGCGGTCTTCGCCTCGGGCTTGTTGAGCCGGACATCGATCCAGGCGTCGCGCAGCCGGACGCCGCCGGTGCCGCTGAACGTGCAGCTCACCGCGAGGGTGTCGGGTCCGCTGGTCTGGTCGTCGATGATCGGCTTGCAGCTGTTGGAGCCGGAGATGGAACGACCGCCCTCGAACGACGGCTGGATGAACACCGTCACGTACTCGTTGATCTGGCCCCGGGCCTCAATACGCGCGCGCCGGGTGAAGAAGTTGCTCTTCGGCCCGGTGGTGGTGGCGTAGTCCTCATTGCCGAAGTAGTAGAACTGTTCCTGCAGTCGGCCATTCAGCCGCACGTTCGGGAAGGTGGTCTGCGCGGCGATGGGGGCCGCGGCGGTGGCCAGGACGACGGCGGCCAGGGCCAGGGCGGACAAGCGAGCGGACGTCATGAACGGTCCTCGTGAGTAGGTGCGATCTCGTGCGGCCGGTATGGCCGTTCGAGACAGGCGGAAAGATCGAATTGTTGGTCACGAACGACGGCAGGCTGCGTAACGGGGACGTAACGATGGGGCAGGGTGATGCCTCTCAGCGACTTAGCGACGGCTGGGGAAGCCGTCGGTGAAAGGATTCCGGAACAGGTCATCCTCCCCCATGGAAACCGGTACCACACCCTCGGCCGGCGCCGGGCCCGGGCTGCACGGCGTTGTGACCTTGCGTCGCTCAGTTGTTTCCCGCTCCACCTGCTTCGGCGTCACGCCCATACCATCTCCGTCATGAAGGCCTCGTGGATCGCCCGGCCTTCGTACGCCGCCGGGGAGCTGCCGCCGAAGCCGTTGAGCACGGTCGGCGGGATATCGAGGAGCCGTACCGGCTCCGTGGTCATGAGTCCAGGCATCACCCGCCCGCCGGCGAGGATCAGCGGGATCCGGTCGTTGACCGGGTGGGGATGGTCGTGATCCTGCGGCAGCACACCGCCGCCGCCATGATCCGCCGTGATGATCAGCAGCGTGTCGGGCTCCTGTGCCAGTGGGACGATCGGGAGCAGCGCCCGGTCGATCATGGCGACGGCCTGCAGGTAGGCCGGGCTCATCCACCCCCAGGCATGCCCCGCCAGGTCGGCATCATTAAGGTAGAGCACGACGAACTCCCGCCGCTGGTTCCCGTCGAGCTGTCGGATCCCGGCCTCCACCAGGCGAGCCGGAACGGGAGGGGCTGTCACCAGCCGATCTACGCCACCGAGCCGGAGGAGCGATCCCGCGAGCCAGCGCGCGGCCCCGCCAAGCTGCGGCACGACGACCGTGGTTTCGACGCCGAGCCGGCGCAGTTCGAGGGGAAGCGGCCGCAGCGAGGTGATGCGGCCCAGCGGGGTTGACGCGGCCGACGTGAAGCCGTGCACCGCGGGGCTGACGCCGGTCGCCAGGGAACTCAGCGCGGCCACGGTGACGCTCGGCCGGACCGTGACCGCATCAACCGCCTGCCAGCCGCCCCGCATGATGGCGTGAAGGTTGGGCATCGCGTCCCGGGTAATGGCATCCGGCCGGAGCCCTTCGAGGACCACGAGCACCACCTTCCTGAACTGAACGCGCATGCCGCGTCTCCCTGAGGGGTTGAGCGAATCTGCCGCACATGTGTCACGGTCGAGTCATGATGCGGTTCCGGCTCCGCATCGACCACCGGGCCGTCGTGGGCCGGTGTCGCCGGATCGTGACGCGGTTGTCGCCTCCACGGAACGGGCGTGGCGCACCTTCCGGCATGAAAATCTGCCTGGCGACCGACACCTTCCTGCCCGAGGTCAACGGCGTCACGACTGTTCTCGCCATGATGCGGGACGGGCTCCGCCGCCGGGGACATGCGGTCCTCGTTCTCGCGCCGGACTATGGACATCCTTCCGAGGACGAGGATCGCGTGCACCGCCTCGGCGCCGTCCCCTGTCCCGGCTACAGCCAGGTACGACTCTCCTGGCCGTGGGGTCGCGGGCTTCATCGGGTTCTCGACCGCTTCACCCCTGATCTCATCCACGCGGTGACGGAGGGCCCCCTCGGGCTCTTCGGCCGATCATGCGCCCAGCGCCGCGGGCTTCCCCTCGTCTCCTCATTTCACACCGATTTCCCCCGGTACGCCGCGCGCTACCTCGGCGCGCTCGCGGTCGGCCCGACCAGAGCGTACATCCGGTGGTTCCACCAGGCGGCGTGCATGACCCAGACGCCCAGCGAGGCGACGCGAGACGAGCTGGTGCGGCTCGGATTACCGCACGCGGTGGTATGGGGGCGGGGGGTGGATACCGCGCGGTTCCGGCCGGGGCGGCGCTCCAGCGTTCGGCGCGGGCTGGCGCATGCCATCGAACCGGTGCGCGTGCTGCATGTTGGCCGCCTGGCAGTGGAGAAGGACGTGGACACGCTAATCGCCGCGTTCCGCCTGGCGCATGAGCGGGTCGGCACCGCGGCCACCTTCACCGTGGCCGGCGACGGCCCGAAGGCCCAGGCGGTGCGCGACGCACTGCCCTTTGCGCGTCACCTCGGGTTCCTCGAGCGTGACGTGCTGGCGGACCTCTATGCCGACAGCGACATTTTCGTCTTCCCCTCGCCCAC
>JAWXBX010000281.1:0-5743 GCA_034440415.1 Gemmatimonadota bacterium
AACGGCGAACGGCGAACGGCGAACGGCGAACGGCGAACGGCGAACGGCGAACGGCGAACGGCTACTTCGCCATCCAATTCGTCCCCGCCTCTTTGTTCCACTTCGTCGTGATCTTCTTCGTCTTGCTCCAGAACTCGAGGCTGCTCCGGCCGGTGATGTCGCCCACACCGAAGCGGGAATCGTTCCAGCCGCCGAATCCAAAGGGCTCGCGCGGGACCGGCACCCCGACGTTGATCCCGACCATGCCAGCGCTGGCGCGGTCCATCGCCGAGCGGGCGGCGCCGCCGCTCTCGGTGAAGATCGAGGCGGCGTTGCCGTAGGGCGACGCATTCTCCACCGCGATCGCCTCATCCATCGTGGCCGTCCGCACGATCACCAGCACCGGGCCGAACACCTCTTCCTGCGCGATCTTCATCTCCGGCCGCACCTGGTCGATCACCGTCGGGCCGACGTACCAGCCCCCTTCCATGCCCGTGACCACCGCGCCGCGGCCATCCACCAGCACTTTCGCACCGGCCTGTTCCGCTTCGGTGATGTAGCCTTCGATCCGCGCCTTGGCCACCGGCGAGATCACCGGCCCGACATCCTTGCCGGTCACCATCGCCTTTGCCTGCGTCGCCAGCCGGTTCACGATATGGTCCGTCGCCGAGACGGCGATCATCACCGACGCCGCCATGCAGCGCTGGCCGGAGCAGCCAGCCATCGCCGCCAGGACGCCGCCGGCCGCCATCTCGGGGTCGGCATCGGGCAGCACGATGATGTGGTTCTTGGCGCCGCCCAGGCAGAGCGCGCGTTTGAGGTTCCCGGTCGCCCGGCGGTAGACCTGTTTGGCCACCGTGGTCGAGCCGACAAACGTCACCGCCTGCACGTTGGGATGGTCGCACAGCGCTTCGGCGACTACCCGGTCGCCATGGACGATATTGAACACGCCGGCCGGCAGGCCCGCCTCTGCCAGCAGCTCCGCGATCTTTCCGGCCGAGAGCGGCACCAGTTCCGACGGCTTCATGATGAAGCAGTTGCCCATCGCGATCGCGTTGGGAATCGTCCAGTGCGGCACCATCGAGGGGAAATTGAACGGATTGATCGCGGCGACCACGCCGAGGGGGGGAGCGCTCCACCCGGCACTCGACGCCGCGGCTGACCTCGAGGACTTCGCCGGCGATGAGCTGCGGCATCGAACAGGCGAACTCCGTCAGCTCTATCGCCTTGAGGATCTCCGCCTCGGCCTCACCGGCGAGCTTGCCATGTTCGAGGGTGATCAGCGCGGCGAGCGACTTCAGGTCACGCTCGAGCAGCGCCTTGTAGCGGAAGAAGACCTGCACCCGCTCCTTGACCGGCGTGGCCGACCACTTGGCAAAGGCGGTGGAGGCTGCCTGTGTGGCCCGGTCCACCAGTGCGGCGTCCCCCAGCGGAACCCGGGAGATCGCCTCTCCATTGGCGGGATTGTGCACGTCCTGGAACTTCGGGCCACCGGCCACCCATTCGCCACCAATCCAATGCCGCACGTCGGGGTAGATCACGATTGCAGCCAGTGACTTGAACAGTCGGTGACGGGTTGGTCTATTGATCAGGGGCAAGCCAGCGGGGGGAGTTTGCCCGTGCCGCTGCGGTCTGTCAATCGTTATCTTGCGGCTATCCATTTGCGCGTGACGTCGTCACCCGGCAGTGCCGTCAGAATCGGACGTCACCTTGGCGCATGGCTTGCCCGTAGACCGGGAAACCGGAACAGTCGCTGCTCCCGTCGCAACCTCCTAACTGCAGGTCTCAAATATGGTTACCTCGATGCTGCCGACTGGCACGCAGGCTTCGGTGTTGCGCACTAGCGGGAGATGGCGCTGGCAGATTCCCACGCTGGTTGCGCTTGGCGGTAGTCTCCTCGCCGCCTGCTCCTCAGGCAGCAAGGGTGGGATTGGGCCCGGGGCTGGTATCGCGGCGGGCCTCGAGGTGCTGACTCAGCCTGGGGCGACCTCGGCCGCCCGTGCCACCCTGACACCAGCGCCGGTGGTCCAGATCATCGACAGCAAGGGCGATCCAGTCGACACCGCTGGCATCACCGTCACCGCCGCCCTCGCGTCGGGCAGCACCGGCAGCCTCACCGGCACCAGCAGCGTTGTCACCGACGTCAGCGGTCGGGCGACCTTCAGCAACCTCGCCATCGCCGGCCTGATCGGGACCAAGGGGCTGCGCTTCACCTCGACGGGCCTGGTCGCCGTCAACTCGTCCACTCTTTCGCTCACCGCCGGGGCGGTCACGTCGCTCGTCGCCAATTCGGCGACCTCCCAGAATGGCCTGCTGAACACCGCCGTCACCACCAAGCCCTCGGTCAAGGCGACCGATGCCGACGGCAACGGGGTGATCGGCCGGTCGGTCACCTTCGCGGTCACGGCGGGAGGCGGTAGCGGCACCGGTCTGACGCAGACCACCAATGGCAGCGGTGTGGCGACGGTGGGCGACTGGACGCTTGGCCCGGCGTCGGGGGTCAACACCATGACGGCGACAAGCGCGGGATTGGGCGGAAGCCCGGTGAGCTTCAATGCGACCGGCGGGGCGACGGTCTCGAACTTCACCATTCAGCTGCAGTACCTGACGGCGGCGTCGCCCGCGAATCAGACCACGTTCAATCTTGCCAAGGCGCGCTGGGAGCAGGCCATCACCGGCGATCTCGGGGCGGTCAACGCCAATCTCAACACCGGGTCGTGCGGCAATCAGACGATTAACACGACCATCAACGACGTCCTGATCTTCGTCGAGCTCGATTCGATCGACGGGCCCGGCCAGATCCTCGGTCAGGCGGGTCCCTGCTTCCTCCGCAACGGCGGGGCGGCGGCGAATCTGACCACGATCGGCATCATGACGTTCGATACCTTCGACCTGGCTGGCCTGGCCGCACAGGGCGAGCTGAACGACGTGATCCTGCACGAGATGGGGCATGTGCTCGGCTTCGGGACCCTCTGGCCGACGTTCTCTCTAATCAACCAGCCGGCGGAAACCCAGTTCAGTGGGTCGGCAGCTGTGACCGCGTTCACCGGTAGCAATGGTGGTTCGGGGCTCTTCGTGTCGGTCGAGGACCAGGGGGGCCCAGGCACCGCTGGTTCACACTGGAAGGAGACCATCTTCCAGAGCGAGGTGATGACCGGGTTCATCACCGGGACGGTCCGGCCGTTCAGTCTCACCACGATCCGATCGATGGCGGACATGGGCTACGTGGTGAACCCCGCCGCTGCCGACGCCTTCAACATCAATACTCAGCCCACGATCCGGGCTGGGCAGGTGCCGATGCGGCGTCCCTACGGCGACGACATCCGCAAGGGACCGATCCAGTACATGGATCCGAATACCGGGCGCGTGACGGGATACTTCCGGCATTAGGCCACCAGAAGTTTGAACACCGCTACGGGCGGGAGGCCCTTCGGGGCTTCCCGCCCGTGGCGCATCCGGGGCGGTTGTCCGCTCCCGCCACAGCCTGTGGTGCGGGTCCGCCGGCGCGCTGTCGCGCCGATCCCCCGGGCGCACTGCCGCAGCGTCAGGCAGAACGCCCCGCTCCGACTCGTATCACCTTTCAGCGGCGCGATTTCGCCGGTTCTCTCACCCTGCTCCTGTGCTGCGGGTCACCGCACCGTTTCGCTGCAAACACGACCTTCCATGCAGCCGAAGTCCTCGTTCCCTACATACCGGATACCCCGGACACGTTATGAGATGGATTGCCCCAGCGGCGCTGGCCTTGGGCCTGCTCGCCGCTACGCACGCTCCTGTGGCAGCACAACGCGCTGCCACAACACCGCGCCACGGCCTCTGGGTCGGCGCCGGCCTCGGGCTCGGCTCCGCCCAGCTCACCTGCTCGGTCTGCCGCGGCGGCCGAGATGGCGGGACCACCGGGTACCTCCGGATCGGCACCACCGTCGGCCGCAACGTCCTGGTGGGGGCGGAGACCAACATCTGGTACCACACCGCGGGGCAGGTGGACTATCTGATGGCCGCGCTCTCCGGGGTGGTCTACCTCTATCCCCGGCCGGGCAGCGGGCTCTACCTCAAGACCGGCGCCGGGTTCGCCCAGTATTCCGCCAAGGACAACACCGACAAGGTCAGCAGCAACTCGCTCGCGCTGCAGGTGGGCGCCGGCTGGGAAATTCTCATGACCCGCTCGCTGTCGATCGTGCCGTTTCTCAACTTCCTCGGAACGACCGGTGGGGATGTCCGCATCAATCGGACAATCTCCGGTCTCTCCGCCAACACCAGTCTCATCCAGCTCGGCGTGGGCGTCACGCTGCACTAGCTGCTTTCAGGAGGATCGAATGCTGCATTCCATGCGAAACCTGCGTCGTACCCTCGGCGCTCTGCTCCTTCCGGCCGCCGCGCTCAGCGGCTGCGGCGATGCCGGCTACTCCGGTACCGGGCCGGTCCAGGAAGTCGGTCCGGCATTCCAGTACAACATCTGGGTGCCATCTGCCGGTGACACCTGCACCCCCGCCATCCACAACCAGTACTCCGTGGTCGGGCCGGACGGGAAGCGCTACAACACCTGGCATCCGGCGGTTGACCCTGCGACCGGTTGCAGCTTCGGCCACGAGCACGGTCGCGACCCCCGGGGTTCCCAGCTGTACGCCAAGGTCGGCCCGATTCCCTTCGGCCTGGCCAACGAGGCACTGGAGACCTGGGACCCGCAGGGCGTGCGGCACGAGGACCACTACGGTCACAAGATCGACTGGGAGAACAACCTGGAGTTCGTGCGGAAGGATGGGGTGACGGGATCCCTGTTCAGCGTGAAGTGCGACGTGCTCGCCAAGCTGCACCAGGGCACCCACTCGAAGGACGCCTTCACCAACAACCTGCATGAGGTCGCCTACCATATCGCGTGCAACGACGGTACCGAGATGCACGTGACGCTCATGTCGGCCATCGGCACGCCGGGTGGCTTCACCCGCACCTGCGATGGCGTCCGGGTTGATGTCGCCGCTCCGGTGCCCGCCAATTCACCCAATGGCGGTGGCCAGCGGATCATTCCGGACCGCACCTGCGTCGACCAGTTCATGCATGTCGGAGCCAACCAGCGGGCTGATTACGACCGGGCGCTGCACGAGAGCTGGCAGACCTCCAACACCGTGCGCACCGAAAACGGCCACACCGTGGCCCACTTCAACCCGTATTTCCAGGTCTTTGCGCCGAGCCGGTTCTACGATCCCGCGGCGCCCAACATCACCGGCCGGCCGATCGCCGAGTGCGACGTGCTGGACCCGGCGCGCGACCGCAATAATGACGACTGTGATGCCTCGACCAGCAACGGTGCGCTGACCGGCTTGGCCTACGATGATGCCCGCTCGCAGTTCAACGGGGTGCGCCGCTTCATCGACGTCAATGACAACGATATCGATAACGCCGGCGGGGAGAACATCTGGTACACCGACCCCTTCGGCCGCAATGCGAAGAAGTCGCCCTTCCCCGGCAGCATCCGGCAGTGGGTCGCGAAGGTGAAGAACGACTACGGCTTCAGCGTGAACGGCCCGGCGATCGGGTTCAACCGCAACTACGGTGCGGCCTCGGTGCACGCGCCGAACTGAGGGGCCCCACAACAGCAATCCCCCTTCCCGCCATGGGCGGGGAGGGGGATTGGTGTTGTGGGAGCATTCAGCATTCAGCGTTCAGCCGTGAGTCTTCGGCCAATTGCGAGTGAGTGGAACCATGCTGACCATCGTGGGTTGGCGCTGAACGCTGAACGCTGAACGCTGAACGCTGAACGCTGAACGCT
>JAWXBX010000282.1:0-5368 GCA_034440415.1 Gemmatimonadota bacterium
ATGATCGCCAGCGCGGCGGTGCAGGAAGATGTGGATGTGGTCGGACTTTCCATTCTCTCCGGCGCGCACATGACCCTCTTCCCCCGGGTGCACGCACTGCTGCGGGATGCGGGACGCAGCGACGTGCTCATTACCGGCGGTGGCATCATCCCCCCCGAGGATATCGAGGCGCTGACGCGCGTCGGCGTGGGCCGCCTCTTTGGTCCGGGCACGCCGACCACCGAGCTCATCCGCTACATCGAAACGTGGGCCGACGAACACCTTCACGACTGAGCGCCACGTGCCTCCCAAGTCTCCCTCCGCCCGGCCCCCCCGGCTGCGCGCGCTGACCGACGAGTATCTCGAGCTCGCCGCACGGCTGCGCGAAGGTGGTGGCCCGAAGCGCGTCGCCAAGATGCATGAGAAGGGCCAGCTCTCACCGCGAGAACGGGTCATCGGGCTGCTCGACCCCGGCGCGTTGTGGGTCGAACTCGGCCTGCTCGTCGCCAGCGATCAGTATGACGGCCAGGCGCCCGGCGCGGGCGTGATCACCGGGGTCGGTGTCGTCGGCGGGCGCGAAGTCGTCGTGGTTGCGAACGACTCCACGGTGAAGGCGGGCAGCTGGTGGCCGGAAACGATCACCAAGATGCTGCGGGCCCAGGAGGTCGCGATGCGGCAGCGCATCCCGATCATCTACCTGGTGGACTCCGCCGGCGTGAACCTGCCTTACCAGGGTGGAGTCTTTCCCGGGCAGTACGGTGCCGCCCGCATCTTCTACTACAACAGCCTGATGCGGCGCTACCTGCACGTCCCCCAGGTGAGCGCCGTGATGGGCAGCTGTATCGCCGGCGGGGCGTATCTGCCCGCGCTGTCCGATGTGATCTTCATGGTCGATGGCACCAGCTTCATGGGGCTCGGCGGACCCAACCTCGTCAAAGGCGCGACGGGGCAGGACGTGGATGCCGAGACCCTGGGTGGGGCCGCCATGCACACTTCGATTTCGGCGGTGGCACACTACCGGGCCGCCACGGATCGCGCGTGCCTCGTCATGGTGCGGGAGTACGTGGCGCGGCTGCCGGTGGATCTGCCGCGGCAGGCGGCGACGCCGCTCGCGCCACCCCGGCGGCCCATCACCGACCTCTACGAGATTCTCCCCGCCGATCATCGCATGTCGTACGACATGCATGGCCTGCTCGACTGCATCCTCGACGCCGGCTCGCTGCTCGAGTTCCAGCCGGATCTCGCCCGCGAGCTGCTCTGCGCCCACGCGCGGATCGATGGGCATCCCGTGGCGATCATCGCCAACGCCCGCAGCGTCATCAAGGGCAAGGCTGGTCAGATGCCGCGCATCGGCGGGATCATCTACACCGAGAGCGCGGAGAAGGCGGCCTACTTCATCGATACGGCCAACCGGGAACGCATCCCGCTGCTGTTCATTCAGGATGTGAGCGGCTTCATGGTGGGTCCGGACGCGGAGCAGTCGGGGATCATCCGTGCCGGCGCGCGCTTCGTTGAGGCGATGGCGACGGCGCTCGTCCCGAAAATCGTGCTCACCGTGAACCATGCTTCCGGCGCGGGCTACTACGCCATGGCGGGGCAGGGGTTTGATCCGGACTTCATCCTCAGCTGGCCAACCGGGCGCATGGCGGTCATGGAAGGCGAGTCGGCCGTTGGGGCGGTGCACGGCACCGAGCTCGCGCGCGCCAGGGCGGAGCAGCGCCCGCCAGCACCCGACGTCCAGGCGGCGGCTGACGCGATGCGGCAGGACTACGAGCACCAGCTCGATGCCAAGTTCGCCGCCGCCCGGGGACATGTTGACGCGATCATCACCGTCGAGGAGACTCGTGATGTCCTCGCCTTCCTGCTGGGCGTGACCCGCAACTTTCCGGGGCCGCACATCGGGCCGTTCGTCCTGCCGCCATTCGACGTCACCGGAGTGCGTTGATGCAGCGGCTGAATCCGCGAGCGCTGCTGGCCGCGGTGGCGCTGCTCCACTCGGTTGCCTGCGCCCGCGCCACGCCCCGCGCCAGTGCCACGCCCGCGACGCCACCGACTGCGGCCGCCCCGCCGACGGCGGATTCCGTGGCACTCCCCGCGCGGCCACCGGCGCGCGACACGACCGAGCCAGCCCCGATGGTGCAGCCGGCGGAGGCCTATCGTCGCGGCTGGATGCCGCTCAGGCCCACCGGCGTCCCCGCCTTTCTTGCCGCCCATCCGACGTACGATGGCCGCGGCGTCATCATCGGCATTCTCGACAGCGGCCAGGACCCGGGGATTCCCGGACTGGGCACCACCACGACGGGCGACCGCAAGATCCTCGACCTGCGCGATTTCTCCGGGGAAGGCGCCGTCGCCCTCACGCCCGCCGCCCCCGAGGGGGACCAGCTCACCATCGGCGGGCGGACCCTCAGCGGAATCGCCCGGCTGCGCGGGCTCCGGGTCGGGACCGGCATGTGGGCCGGCAGCATCAGCGAGTTGTCCCTGGGGGAGCTGCCCGCCTCCGATCTCAACGGCGATCGCGACAACAGGGACACCCTCGCCATCGTCGTGCTTCGTGCGACCGACGGCTGGGTGCTCGTTGCCGATACCGATGGCGATGGCTCGCTGGCCGATGAAACGCCGGTGCGCGACTATCTCGTCGCCCGCGAGACCTTCGCCTGGCGCAGCGGCAAGCGCCCTGCGCAACTCAACCTCGCCGCCAATTTCACGACGACCACCGGCGGCGCACCGCGACTCGATCTGTTTTTCGACACCAGCGCCCACGGGTCGCATGTCGCCGGCATCGCGGCGGGACATGATCTCTACGGTGTCCGGGGGTTCGACGGCGTGGCGCCAGGAGCATGGCTGCTCGGCCTGAAGATCGCCAACAATGCGCAGGGAGGCATCTCGACGTCAGGGAGCATGCTTGCCGCCATGGACTACGCGGTCCGCTTCGCCGCCGAGCGTCATGCGCCACTGGTGCTGAATCTGAGCTTCGGCGTGGGGAACGAAGCGGAAGGCCTGGCCCGGGTGGACGCGCTGGTCGATTCCGTCCTCGCCGCCCACCCGGACATCGTCTGCGCCATCAGCGCGGGGAACGATGGGCCCGGCCTCTCCACCATGGGCTTCCCCGCCTCCGCCAGCCGGGCGCTCACCGTCGGTGCGACCTATCCCGCTGTCTTTCTCGGCGCCAGCTGGAGCGGCGCCGACCCGATCGCCTATTTCAGCTCCCGTGGCGGCGAGCTCGCCAAGCCCGACCTCGTCACTCCGGGACTTGCGTTCTCCTCCGTGCCGCGCTGGAACACCGGGGATGAGCAGAAGGGCGGGACCAGCATGGCCTCCCCCCACGCCGCCGGTCTGGCCGCGCTGCTGGTGTCGGGCCTCGCGCAGGAGAAGCGTTCCATCGACGCGCGCCAGATCCGCCAGGCGCTGATGGTCACCGCCCGCCCGCTCCCCGGAGCAACGTTTCTCGACGATGGCACCGGTCAACCCGATGTCGGGGCGGCGTGGCGCTGGCTCGGTACTCCGCACCAGCTGCCGGAAATCGCGGTGCGGGCACGCGACCATGGTGTGAGCGCAGCCTGGCGCCTGCGTCCGCCCGGCACGCAGGGCGACACCACCCAGATCTTCGACCTCACTCAGCCGGCCGGAAGCCCCGCCACCCAGCTGACCTTTCGTTCGAGTGCGGGCTGGCTCCATGCACCAGGCGGTGTGCGGACGAGTGCTGGCGCCACGACGCCAGTAACCCTGACACTGCAGGCCAGTGCACTCACCCTGCCGGGCCTGCACGTTGGTGTCGTCTCCGGCTGGACCAGCGACACGCTGGCCGGCCCCGTCGTCCGCCTCATCACCAGCGTGGTGGTCCCCGATACCGGCGCCAGCTTCATGGCGGACATGGGGGAGGTGCCCGCAGGCGGGGAGGCCCGCCGGTTCTTCACCGCGCAGGCGGGGCGTCCCTTTGCCGTGACCTATTTCACCCGGGATGCTTCGCAGCAGGTTTCCGCCTGGCTGCATGAACCTGGTGGTCAGCCCTACCCGGAGGAGAACGGCATCAGTGCCGGGGCGGGAGAGCAGGCCGCGGTGATGCTCGTCGATGCGCGGCAGGTGCGCGATGGGATCTACGAAGCGGTCGTGACCGCTCCCCCGCTCGAAGCCGCCGCCGCGGCGATCGTCGTCCAGCACAGTCCGCTCAGGATCAGCGCCACTCGGGCATGGGATAGTATCGCGGTCCGGCTGGAGAACCTGTCGCCCGCCGCAGTCGCGACTGAGCCGTTCGTGGTGCTGGTCGGCGCGGAGCGCACCGTTCGCGTGGTGGCCAACGGTAGCGACCGGCAGGGCGTCCGTTTCGCCTTGCCCGACTGGGCGGTGCATGCCACGATCGATGTGAGCATGGAGCCGGCCCAGTGGCCGCGATTCACCGATTTCGGTGTGACCCTCGTCGACGGCGCGGGCCAGCAGCTCGGCAAGTCGCCGCTCAACTACGCCACCGGTCGCTTGCAGGTGGACCTGCCGCCGGATCGTATGGGGCCGGCCGAACTGCTCCTCTTCCCCGGCTTCGCCGATACCCGGGGCGATCTGCGCTGGACGGCGGATCTCTCGATCCGGCTCTACACCGATTCTGCCCGCGTGACCGCGATACCCGGCGCCCCGCTGACGATCGAACCCGGACAGACGGCCAGGCTGGCGCTTCCGCTCGGCCCGCCCCGACTGGCGCTGGGCGATGGCTTTTTCCCTCTCGGTATCGTCGTGGTGCCGGAGGAGGAACGGACCTGGACCCGCGAAGTACCGTTGCCGCCTACTCTCACCCCGCTCTCCCCATGACCGATCGTGTGGTACGTGTCGCCGCCGGACAGGGCTTCTGGGGCGACTGGCCCGAAGCGCCGGTGCGCCAGGTGCAGGGTGGTCCGATCGACTACCTCATGATGGATTACCTCGCCGAGGTGACCATGTCCATCATGCAGAAGCAGAAATCCCGCGATCCGAAGCTCGGATATGCCCGGGATTTCGTCCCGCTGATGGAACGGATTCTTCCCGATATCGTCCAGCGCGGGATCCGGGTCACCAGCAACGCCGGCGGCGTCAATCCGCGGGCCTGCGCCGAAGCGGTGCGGGAGGTGGCGCGACGGCTGGGCCTGAGCGGCAAGCTGCGCATCGCGCTGGTGACGGGGGATGACCTGCTGCCACGGATCGATGAGCTGCTGCAGACCGGGCATCCGCTCACCGACATGGACACCGGCCGCCCGCTCTCCGACATCCGCGCCACGGTGCTCTCCGCCAATGCCTACCTCGGCATGGCGCCGATGGTCGAGGCGCTGCGGCAGGGCGCCCATGTGGTCATCACCGGACGGGTCACCGACACCGGCCTCACGCTGGGCCCGCTCTTTCACGAGTTCGGCTGGTCGCCGGAGGA
>JAWXBX010000283.1:0-13194 GCA_034440415.1 Gemmatimonadota bacterium
CCGGCCCAACCTGCGGGGCTTGAGAGTGGAGGCGAGGGGGATCGAACCCCTGACCTCGTGAATGCCATTCACGCGCTCTCCCAACTGAGCTACGCCCCCATTATATTAGCGCGCCCCGCTGGCTCCCCGGTGGTTTGAAGAGCACGACAAACTACTTGGCCGCCCTCGGGCATGTCAACTGCCCTGTGAACTCTCGCTGAAGCTGGAGGGTGACGTCCTGTCATGACGAAGCGTTCCGGCGAGGGCAAGGCGGGCAGGGGCCGCACGGCGGCCACCCAGGGCACCGGCACGCCTGCGCCGCGCGGCCGGAAGGGCCCCACGTCCGCACCACAGCCGCCGGTTCCGCTCTCACCGGTCCAGCAGATCCTCGCCAGCTCGGAGCCCGGGAAGGTCCGCAAGGCCCGCCGGGAGACCTCGAAGGCGCTCGGCGTCTACGACTCCGATCGCGATATCCTCGACCAGTATCTCTACGAAGTCAGTTTGACTCCGCTGCTCACCCGGCCGCAGGAGCTCGCCATCGCGAAGCTGGTGCGCGAAGGTGACCCCGAGGCCATGAACGAGCTGGTGAAGCGCAACCTGCGGTTCGTCATCTCCGTCGCCAAGAAGTACCAGAACCGGGGCCTCGCGCTCACCGACCTGATCGGCGAGGGCAACATCGGGCTGCTGACCGCCGCGCGGAAGTTCGATCCCGATCAGGGCGTCAAGTTCATCTCCTACGCCGTCTGGTGGATCCGTCAGGCCATCCTCGCCTCGCTCGCCCGGCAGGGCCGCACGGTGCGAGTGCCGCTCAACCGCACGGCGGATCTGTCGCGCATCGTGCGGGCGGCGGAGGCCCTGCGCCAGGAGCTGCGCCGGGAACCGACGCCGGAGGAGATCGCCAAGTCGACCGGCCTCTCGCTGGAAGTGGTCCAGTCGCTCGCCGCGCTCAACACCGCCGAAGTGCGGCTCGACGCGCCCATGGACATCGATGGCGACCGCTCGATGATGGATCGGTTCGTCGCGGAGGACCAGGCCGATGCCGAGGAGGAGGCGATGGACCGCTTCCTCACCGAGGAAATCGAGACCGCGCTCAACACGCTGCCGCCCCGCGACGCCAAGGTGCTGCGGCTCTACTTCGGCCTGAATGGCGGCCGGGAGCATACCCTGGAGGAAATCGGCGGCATGCTTGGCGTCACCCGCGAGCGGGTCCGTCAGCTGCGCGATCGCGCGCTGAAGCGGCTGCGCGAGGGCGAAGTGGGGCGTGCATTGGCATCGTTCGCGGCGTAACCAGCAACACACGAGGTCACGCCATGTCCTTCATCCCGCGCGATCGTCCCCGCCGCCTGCGGCGCACCGCCGCCTTGCGCGCGCTGGTGCGGGAGACGGCGCTGGGCGTGGACGATCTGATCCAGCCGCTCTTCGTCGTCCACGGCCGGGAAGTGCGGCGCGAGATTCCCTCGCTGCCCGGCGTGCATCACCTGTCGGTGGATACCAGCCTCGACCGTGAGGCCGATGTCCTCGTCGCCGCGGGGATCGGTGCGGTGCTGCTCTTCGGGCTGCCCCTGGCCAAGGATCCGATCGGCCTGGAGAACTTTGCCGTCGACGGCATCGTGCAGCAGGCGCTGCGCCGGCTGCATGATCGGCATCCCGATCTCCTCCTGATCACCGATGTCTGCTGCTGCGAGTACACCAGCCACGGGCACTGCGGCATCCTCGACCCCACCGGGGTCGACAACGACGCCACCCTCGATGTGTTGGGCCGGGTGGGGGTGAGCCATGCCGCGGCCGGGGCGGACATCGTCGCTCCCAGCGCCATGATGGACGGCCAGGTCGGGGCTATCCGCGCCGCGCTCGACGCGGCGGGACATCACGACACCGCCATCCTGAGCTATGCGGTGAAGTTTGCCTCCGCCTTCTACGGCCCCTTCCGTGAAGCGGCGGATAGCACCCCGGCCGTCGGGGACCGGCGTGGCTACCAGATGGATCCCGCCAACGGTCGCGAGGCGCTGCACGAGGCCGCCCTGGACGAGGCCGAAGGCGCCGACCTCCTGATGGTCAAGCCGGCGCTGGCCTATCTGGACGTCATCCACACGGTGCGCGCCCGCACATCCCTGCCGTTGGTGGCCTACAACGTGAGCGGCGAATACGCGATGGTGAAAGCGGCGGCCGAGCGGGGCTGGATCGATGAGCGGCGTGTCGTGCTCGAATCGCTGCTCGGCATGCGGCGCGCGGGGGCCGATGCGATCATCAGCTACCACGCACTGGATGTGGCTCGATGGCTGGCGGAGTCACCCGGTTGAGCCACGTAGCGCGATCGGACAGGCTTTTTGCCCGCGCCGAGCGGATCATGCCGGGCGGGGTCAGCAGTCCGGTCCGCGCATTTCGCGGCGTGGGCGGGACCCCGCGGTTCATCGAGAGCGGCGCGGGCCCCTGGCTGACCGACGCCGACGGCAATCGCCTGCTCGATCTGGTGCTCTCCTGGGGGCCACTGCTGCTGGGTCACGCCCATCCCGCGGTGGTCGAAGCCCTGGCGGCGGCGCTCCGCAACGGCACCAGCTACGGAGCGCCCACCGAGCTGGAACTCCAGCTGGCCGAGCGGGTGATCGCGACATTCCCGTCTATCGACATGGTGCGCTTCGTCAACTCCGGCACCGAGGCCACGATGAGCGCCGTGCGGCTGGCCCGCGCGGCGACGCTCCGTCCACTGATCATCAAGTTCGACGGCTGTTACCACGGTCACAGCGACGTACTGCTCGCCGCCGCTGGATCCGGGGTGGCCACGCTCGGCCTCCCCGACTCGCCGGGCGTCACCCCCGGTACCGTGGCGGACACTCTGGTGGTTCCGTATAACGATCTCGCCGCGGTCGAGGCGGCCTTCGCCCGCCGGGGCGCGCAGATCGCCGCGGTGCTGGTGGAGCCGGTGGCCGGAAACATGGGGGTGGTCCCGCCCACGGCTGGTTTCCTCGCCGGCCTCCGTTCCATCACCACGCGGCTGGGCGCGCTGCTGATCTTCGACGAAGTAATGACCGGCTGGCGGGTGCATCCCGCCGGGGCGCAGCTGCTCTACGACATCACCCCCGATCTCACCTGTCTTGGCAAGGTGATCGGCGGTGGCCTTCCGGCCGCGGCCTATGGCGGCCGACGTGACTTGATGCTGCAGGTGGCCCCGGCGGGACCGGTCTACCAGGCGGGGACTCTTTCCGGCAACCCGCTGGCGATGACCGCTGGCTTGGCGACGCTGGACGCCGCGGTCCGGGAGGATGCGTGGTCGCGGGCGGAGGGGTGGGCCCAGGCCGCCTGTGACCTGCTGAGCCAGGAGGCGCGGGCGGCGGGGATCCCGCTCACGGTACAGCGGGTCGGCACCATGTTCACCCCGTTCTTCACTCCGTCACCGGTGAGCGACCATGCCGCCGCCCGCGCCACCGATCGAGTCGCCTATGGCCGCTTCTTCCACGCCATGCTGGAGGCGGGGATCTACCTCCCACCTTCGGCCTTCGAGGCAGGCTTCACCTCCTCCGCCCACCGGACGCCCGAGCTTGAGCACTTCGCCCGGGCCCTCCCCGCCGCGCTCCGCGCGACGGAACGGTGAGTCGCGGTTGACCGACCAGTCACTTCACTGCATATTGATACACATGCAGTCAGCCTCCTCCCGTCGCCAGCTTTCCAGCACCGCCCGTCGGGCGGCATGTTGTCGTGCGCCGGTGTGTGCCGATTCCGCGCCCAGGTGTATGGGCGATCCGGACCGCCTCCTCGAGGAACTTTCCTGACGGCAACGTAGACTGCGACTGCGCAGATCGATCGGCCCACGGGGAATTCCCGCGGGCCTTTTTCGTCGTGGGGATAGTTGGCGGAACTGTGACAGCTCTCGCACAGGCACGGCACCGCCGGGCAGGGACGGCGTCGAAGTTTGAGCACGAGCCGCACACCGCTGGAGCGCGCATGACCGGCAGCAGCACCATCTCGGCCAGTTCCGAGACCGAAGCATTTGTCGCCTGGACGCTGGAACGATTCGGCCACCAGCCGCTCGTCCTTACCACCCAGTTCGGGATGGAGGGGTGCGCGCTGATCGACATGTATGCCACGCTCAAGCAGCCGCTCACCGTGGTCTACCTCGATACCGGCTTCCTCTTCCCCGAGACTCACGCGCTGCGCGACCGGATGGTGGCGCGGTATCCCCACCTCCGGTTCGAGAACCGGGGAACCGGGCTGACTCCGGAGGCGCAGGCGCTGGAGTTCGGGCCGGCCCTCTGGCGCACCGATCCGGCCCGCTGCTGCGAACTGCGCAAGGTGGACCCGATGCGCGCCGCCCTGCAGGGGGTGGAAGTGTGGATCGCCGGGATCACGCGGCAGCAGTCTCAGGCCCGGGCGGAGACGCCGCTGATCGCATGGGACTGGCAGTTCCAGCTGCTCAAGATCAGCCCGTTGGCCCAGTGGGACCGCTCGCGGGTGTGGCGGTACATCGAGGAGCACGAAGTCCCGTTCAACCCGCTGCACCTGCAGGGCTATCCCACGCTGGGCTGCACCCATTGCACCCGCATGGTCCCGGGTTCCACCGTCAGCGACTACAGCCGCCTCGGCCGCTGGGACGGCCTGGGCAAGACCGAATGCGGCCTGCACATCAACGGCAGTGGCATCTGAACCGGGAGCATCCGATGGCGAAGGCGAATGAAGAAGAGAGCGGCGCGGAGTCGAAGGTCGAGATCGCGAAGCGGCAGGGACGCCATCTGCGCGGCACCATCGCGGAGACGCTCCAGTCGGACGCGACCCACTTCGGGCACGACGACCTGCAACTGCTCAAGTTCCACGGCACCTATCAGCAGGACGACCGGGACCAGCGCAAGGCCCGGAGCGAGGCCGAGGAGAAGTCCTACAGCTTCATGGTGCGGGTGGCGCTGCCGGGCGGGATCCTGACCTCGGCGCAGTACCTCGCGCTCGACGATCTCGCCGGCAGCCACGCCAACGGGACTCTGCGGATCACGACCCGCCAGGGGTTCCAGTTCCACGGCGTGCTGAAGCAGGACCTGAAGCCGACGATCGCGGCCATCAACCAGGCGCTGGCGACCACCATCGCCGCCTGCGGCGATGTCCGGCGGAACGTGATGGGCTGCCCGGTCGATCTGACGGATCCGGCCCACGCCGCCGTGCACCGTGCCGCGGAGCGCATCGCGGCCGAGCTGAGTCCCCGGGCCCGGGCGTATTATGAGATCTGGCTCGACGGCGAGGTGCAGGTGAACACCCAGGAGGAAGCGGAGCCGTTCTACGGCAGCCAGTTTCTGCCGCGGAAATTCAAGGCCGGCGTCGCGCTCTCCAGCGACAACTGCGTTGATATCTATTCCCAGGATGCCGGACTGCTCGCCGTGATCGAGGCGGGACGGATCCGCGGGTTCAATGTGCTGGTCGGCGGCGGGCTGGGCATGACCCATGGCAAGGGTGACACGATCGCCCGGCTGGCGGAGCCGCTCGGCTTCGTCGCGGAGGCGGACGGCGCCGCCGCCATCCGGCACGTCGCGGCAATCTTTCGCGACCACGGCAATCGGAAGGACCGCCGACACGCCCGGCTCAAGTACCTGATCAACGAGTGGGGCATCGAGCGTTTCCGGGCGGAGTTTGTCCGGCGGGCGGAGTTCCCGCTGCACCCCGCCGTGGAGCTGCCGGTACCGGCCTTCCACGACCATCTGGGCCTGAGCCGCACCCGCGACGGGTCGTGGACCTATGGCGTCTTCATTCAGAGCGGCCGGATCGCGGATACCGAGCGGCAGCCGCTCCGCCGCGCGCTGCGCCGGCTGGTGGAGGAGCATCGCCCGGGGCTGGCGCTGACCGGGCAGCAGAATCTGCTCTTCACCGGGCTCACCGAGGTGGAGGCGAGGCTGATCGACACCGAGCTCCGGGCGGCCGGTGTCACCCCGGCCACCGAACTCTCGCCGGCGCGACGCTATTCCATGGCCTGTCCCGCGCTCCCCACCTGCGGGTTGGCGGTGGCGGAGGCGGAGCGGCTCCTCCCCGATCTCCTCGACCGGATCGAGGCGGAACTCACCGCGCTGGGCCTGCAAGACCGGCCGATCACCATCCGGATGACGGGCTGCCCCAACGGCTGTGCCCGGCCCTATACCGCCGACCTGGCCTTCGTCGGACGCTCGTTAGGCCTGTACCAGGTCTACGTCGGTGGAAGCCTGGCGGGAGACCGGGTGGCCGACCTCTACCTCGCCCAGGTCCGGGAAGGGAAACTGCTCGAGTCGCTCCGGCCGTTGTTCCAGCGCTGGGCCGCCGAGAGCACGCCGGGAGAATCGCTGGGCGACTTCTATCAGCGGCTGATCCCGCGGGAGGAGCCACGGCGTTCCATCACCGGCCGCGAGACGCCCACGGCCGAGCTGGTCCAGCTGGGCGGCGCGCGGTGAGACCGACGACCGCGCTGCTGCTGGCCGCGCACGGCTCCCGTCGGGATGCTGTCGCCGCCCAGGTGGTCGAGCGGCTTGCGACTGCGCTCCGCACCCGCGACCTCGCCGATGAGGTCGTGACGGCGTACCACCAGGGGACACCCGGGTTCGGCGCCGCCTTGGACCAACTCCAAGCCACCCAGATCGTGGTCCTTCCGGTATTCACCAGCGAAGGGTACTACACCGAACAGGTGCTGCCCGCCGCGCTCGAGACCAGCCAGCGCTTCGGCCATGTGGCCCTGCGGCGGACTTCAGCCTTGGGTACCCATCCGAGGCTGGCGGATCTGCTGCGGAAGCGCATCGCGCACCTTGCGGCGACCGCGGACTTCGGGCGGTCGCAGTACGACGTGCTGCTGATCGGTCACGGCACCAGCCGTCATCCGCGCAGCCGGGCAACCACGCTTCGCCTCGCCGAGGCATTGCGCCAGCCGGGAGGCGGGGAGGTTGGCACCGGCTTCCTCGATGATCACCCCAGTGTCGAGACGGCCCTGGCCTCTCTCGCCGCCCCCGGAACCATCGTTGTTCCGTTCCTCATCGGCGGCGGCGGTCATGCGAGCGCCGACCTTCCCGCTCGGCTTGGTCTGGTCGGGACGCTCGGGCTCGATTCCCCGATCCGGGGGACGGTGGGGCGGCGGCGAATTATCCTGGACCGTCCACTCGGCGCGGACGAGGGGCTGGTCGATCTGCTCGCGGACCTGGCCCGCCGGGAGTTATCGCGCTTCATCCTGCCCGAAGCAACGGTCGCCCTGGTTGGCGCCGGCCCCGGAGATCCCGAACTCATCACCGTGCGCGGATTGGCCCTGCTCCGTGCCGCGGATGTGGTCCTGCACGACCGGCTCTCCGCCCCGGAATTGCTCGACGAAGTCCGGCCCGACGCGATTGTCATCGATGTCGGCAAGGTGGCGGGGGCGGCCGGAACCTCCCAGCTGGAGATCAATGCCGCGCTGATCAGACATGCCCGCGCGGGGCGCAGTGTGGTCCGGCTCAAGGGCGGGGACCCGTATGTGTTCGGCCGGGGTGCGGAGGAGGCCGACGCCTGCCGTGACGCGGGCGTCGCCTGCAGCGTGGTCCCCGGGATCAGCAGCGCGATCGCCGTCCCCGCCGCCGTTGGAATCCCGCTCACCAGCCGGGGTGAGTCGCGCTCGTTCGCCGTGGTCACGGCCCAGGGAGATGGGGGTGGTCTGCCCGCCAGCTTCACGCGGTTGGCGGACTCGCTGGTCGGTATCGACACGGTGGTGATTCTCATGGGTCGTGCGGTGCTGGGGGAGGTCACGGCGGCGCTGATCGCGGCGGGGCGAGACCCCACGACGCCGGCGGCCTGCGTCGAGGAGGGCACCACGTCCCGGCAGCGGGTCACCGTGGCCACGCTGGCCTCCTTGGCGGAGGCCGTCGATCGCGATGGCCTGGTCGCCCCGATTGTCACCGTGATCGGTGCGGTGGCGGAGCGGGCGGCGGTCGTTGCGGGCGCACCCGGGGCGGCGGTGGCGGTCGGATGCTGATCGGGCTCTCGCTGGACCATCGCCGCGCCGACCTGGCGGTGCGGGAGCAGTTCGTCCTTCCGCGGGAGGAACAAGCCCGGCTGGGCCGCGCCGCCCGGCACGCATGCGGGGCGCAGGTCGTCTTCCTCAACACCTGCAGTCGAGTGGAGCTGATCTGCTGGGTCCCGTCGCACTCCCTGGCGGAGGCGGTGGCGGGGTTGCACGCCGTGGCTCGACGACTCTCGCCCCGACTGGCCCCGGCCTACTTCGCCCGCGCCGGGCTCCGGGCGGGCGCGGCGTCGGCGCGCCATCTCTTCCGTGTCGCCGCCGGGCTCGAGTCTCAGGTTCCGGGAGACATCCAGGTCCTGGGTCAGGTGCGGGACGCCTACAACCGGGCGGTTGGCGCAGGTTCGGTGGGAGCCGAACTCCATCGCCTGTTCCAGTCCGCCCTGCGTGCCGGTCGGCGGACTCACGCCGAGACGGCGTTAGGCCCGGCCCGGGCCTCCGTCGGCGGTTCGGCAGCGCACCTCGCCGGGTCGGTCCTCGGCGGCCTCGCGGGAAAGGCCGTCGTGGTTCTCGGCTGCGGCAGCGTCGGGCGGTCGGCGGCCAGGGCGCTCGCCGATTGTGGCGCTCGAGTCACCCTGCTCAACCGGACTGAGTCCGTCGCGATCACGCTGGCGCGGAAGCTGGGGGCCGAGTGGCGTCCATACTCCCAGCGGCACCGGGAGATCGCGACGGCGTGCCTGACGATCATCGCCACCGGGGCGGGAGCCCCGACGGTGACGGCTGGCGCGCTGGCCGAGGCGCGCGCCGCTCTCGGAGCCGAGCTTCCGCCGGTGCTGCTGCTCGATCTGGCGTCCCCGCGGAACGTGGAGCCCGCCGTCGGTTCTTTTCCTTGGCTGGCATTGCTGGACCTGAACCACATCGCCGGGGCGGGAGCGATGGCGGCGGATCATCAGTCGGCCGTGCTCGCGGCGGAGGAGATCCTTGAGGAGGAGCTGGCGAGACTGGTGGAGTGGGCCGAACGGCGGAAGCACCACGTGCGGATCGTGGCATGACCCGCATGCTGCGGATCGGGACGCGGAGCAGCCCGCTGGCTCTGTGGCAGACCGAGCGCATCGGTGGGCTCCTGCTGGCGCGCGGGATGGGCATAACGATCGTCCCGATCGAGACCACCGGAGACCTGGATCGCGACACGCCGTTGGGTCGGTTCGGGCAGCCGGCCGTTTTCAGCCTGGAGCTGGACGAGGCGCTGCGCGATGAGCGGATCGACCTCGCCGTGCACAGCCTCAAGGACCTCCCGACCGCACTGCCCGAGGGGATCACCCTGGCGGCTATCGGTGGGCGGGAGGATCCCCGCGACGCCCTGGTGGGCCGCGGGCCGCTTCGCTGGGCCGATCTTCCCCCCGGTGCGAGCGTCGCCACCAGCAGTCTGCGTCGTCAGGCGCAGCTCCACCGCGCCCGACCCGACCTCACCGTCGTGGAGCTGCGGGGCAACATCGGCACTCGGCTGGAGTGGCTGGACCGGACACCGGAGTGGGAGGGCATTGTGCTCGCGACCGCCGGACTGGTCCGGCTGGGACTCGCGGGGCGCATCGGCGAGCGCCTGCCGGTCGACCTGATGCTCCCGGCCCCCGGGCAGGGCGCCCTCGCGGTGACCACGCGGACCGGGGATGCCGAGATTCGCGGTGCGGTGCACGCCGCGGTGGAGGATGTCGCCACGCGACTCGCGGTCACGGCCGAGCGTAGCCTGCTGCATACCCTCGAGGGGGGATGCCACGTCCCGATCGGCGCCCACGCCGAGTGGCAGGCGGGCCGGGGTTCGTGGCTGAGACTGCGGGGAAGAGTTGTATCACTGGATGGGCGGGAGTGCGTGGAAGGGGAGCGCAGCGCGATGGTTCAGAGCGTGGAGTGTGCCGAGTGGCTAGGCGATGCCCTGGCGGACCAGCTGCGGACGGATGGCGCCGATCGCCTCCTGGGGCGCATGCCATGATCGTGTCGCTGACCCTGTCGTCCGGCGCGTTCCCGGGACTGGCGGACCGGCTCCGTGCCCTCGGACTGGGGGTCCGGGAGGCGCCACTGCTCACGGTGCAATCGGTCCAGGATCTCCGGCCACTGGATGCGGCACTGGGCCGACTCGAGCGCCACGGCGCGCTCGCGGTGACTTCGCCCCGGGCGGGCCGGTTGGTGCGCCAGCGAGCGCAGGCACTGGGCGTGGCGGAGCCGCGCGAAGTCTGGGCCGTCGGACCCGCCACCGCCCGCTCCCTCCCGCCTGGCTGGCGCATTCGACTCGGCCAGCACGCGAATGCCAGGTCGCTGGCGGAGGCGATCATCGGGGCTGGTGTCCGGGGGCCAGTCCTCCATCCCTGTGGTGTGGAGCGGCGAGAGGAGTTGTCGCTGCTGCTGGCGCGGGCGGGCGTCGCGACTCAGCCGATCAACTGTTACGCGGTCGCGCTGGCTGGGGAGTCGGAGATCCATTCCGCGCTCGAGGGCGCCACGCTTGTGGTGGTGGGCAGCCACCGGGTAATGCGGCGGATGGCTGGGGTGACCGGTGGCGTCGTTCGACCGGCGCTGGTCTGCCTCGGTCCGGCCACCGCGGCGACTGCCCGCGCCGCCGGCTGGGAGCCGGCCGTGGTGGCGGGGGAGCCGACGGCGATGGGCGTCCTTCGGGCGCTCGAAGCGTATTCCAACGCCACGAGGCGCCTCACCGCGAATGGACCCGCCGCCGTCAGCATCACCAATACCACGTCGGTCCTCATCGCATTTTCCCGCCGCCGCGCGCGGCCTATCGCGATTCCCGTGGCCCACATACCTTAGCCCCGTGTCCTCCCGTGCTCCCCTGGCCCGCTCGCTCAGATGGCGCATCGCGCGCATCGGGCGCGGCGCCGTCCAGACCGCTCGCGCGCTCGCGGATGTCCGCACCTGGGCGCCGCATCTCGCCGTGCAGATGCGGCGGCTGGGCGTCGACTCGGTGCCGATCGCGCTGTTCATCGCGGTCTTCACCGGCATCGTCCTGTCGCTCCTCTCCAAGTACATCTTCACCGGTGCCGTGCCGCTGTATTTCGTCGGCGCGCTGGTGGGCAAGACGATCATGATGGAGCTGGGGCCGGTGCTCACCGGTCTCGCCCTCGCCGGTCGGGTCGGTGCCAACATCGCCGCCGAAGTCGGCACGATGCGGGTCACCGAGCAGGTCGACGCGCTGGAGACTCTGGCCTACAATCCCCACAGCTATCTGGTGGTCCCGCGGGTGCTGGCGGGTGCGCTGATGTTCCCGGTCATTACCGCACTTGCCATGGCCGTCGGCGTCGCGGCGGGATGGTTTACCGCCATCAACCTGCTCGACCTGTCGACGCTCGAGTTCGTGAAGGGGCTGAAACTCTTCTATCGGTTCAAGGACATCTGGTTCGGGCTGCTGAAGGCGGCGAGCTTCGGGGCGGTGGTGACGCTGGCCGGTTGCGTGCAGGGCCTGAAGACGCAGGGCGGCGCGGAGGGGGTGGGCCGCAACACGACGCGCGCCGTCGTGATCGGCTGCGAGGCGATTCTGGTGCTCGACGCCTTCTGGGCCCTGGTGCTGCTGTGATCCGCTTCACCGATGTCCACAAGGCATTCGGCAGCAAGATCGTGCTCGAGGGAATGACGCTCGACATCCCCGAGGGCCAGACGACGGTGATCATCGGCTTCTCGGGCACCGGCAAGAGCGTCGCGCTCAAGCACATCGTCGGCCTGCTGCAGCCGGACAGCGGCACGGTGGAGGTCGACGGCCGGATCGTGCACGAGCTCGAGCCCGATGCCCTCAGCGCCCTGCGCGGCGAGATCGGCTACGTCTTCCAGTTCGCCGCGCTGTTCGACTCCATGACCGTGGCCGACAATCTCCGGCTCGGCCTCAAGCGGCGGGGCCTTGATCCGGAGACAATTGGCCAGCGGATCCGGGAGAGCCTGGCCCTGGTGAATCTGCCGGGGGCCGAGGAGCGGTACCCGGCGGAGCTCTCCGGCGGCATGCGGAAGCGGGTCGGCATCGCCCGCGCGATTGCCCTCAGGCCGCGCTACATTCTGTATGACGAGCCCACCACGGGCCTCGATCCCGTCACCTCCGCGGTCATTGACGAACTGATGATCCGCGCCCGGCAGGAGCTGGGGGTGACCGGCGTCGTCGTCACCCATGACATGCGGAGCGCCACCACCGTGGGAGACCGTATCGCCATGCTGCACCAGGGCCGCATCCGGCAGGTGGGGACCATCGAGGAGATCCGCGCCACCGACGACCCGGTGGTGCGGAATTTCATCGAGGGCCGTCCCGTCGATGCCGACCGGTTCGTCCCGCTCGGGCCCGCCGCATGAAACGGGGCAACGAGTTCCTGGTCGGGCTGGTCCTGCTCGTCGGGCTGGCGGTCGTGGTGGCCGGCGCGCTGTGGCTGTCCGAGGCCAATATCGGCAAACGGGAAGCGCTGCACGTGGGCCGGTTCCGCACCGTCGGCGGCCTGGGACCCGGCGCGCCGGTGACGTACCGCGGGGTGCGGGTGGGCCGGGTGGAGGCGATCCGGCTGGCGGATGAGTTCGTCGAGGCCGACCTGAAAGTCTACCAGGGCGTGGAGCTGCCGGCCCGTCCCGCGGTGATCGCCGCGTCGCAGAGCCTCTTCGGGGAGTGGGCCGCCACGATCGTCTCGCGGGACCAGCCGCAGGACGATCCCAATGTCCGCCAGATGCTGGCCGAGACCGCGAAGCCCGGGGGCGATCGCTGGCCCGGTGCCACACTCCCCGATGTCGGCCAGCTTACCGCCCAGGCCGGTCGTATCGCCACCGATATCGCGACCGTCGCGCAGCGGGTGACGGAGACCTTCGATTCCTCGGCCGTGGCCGAGCTGCGCCAGAGCTTCAAGAATTTCGGCGCCATTTCGAGCCAGCTCGAGCGCTTCACGACCAAACAGACCACCCGGCTCGACAGCGTTTCCGGCAACGCCCAGCGGATCTCCGAGGAGATTCTGGGCGCCTCGCAGCGGCTTGATGCCACGCTCGAGCGGATCGACAGCGCGACGCGCGACGGTCAGATCCAGGAGATCGTGGGTAACGCGCGGGTGGGGACGTCGAACCTGAAGGATGCCTCGGCGGATCTGCGGGAGCTCCTCGCCACCGCCCGCGGTCAGCAGGCGACGCTGGTGCACACACTCCTCGCCGCCGACAGCGTGCTCTCCGCGATCCAGGAGGGAAAGGGCACCGTGGGGCTCCTTGCGCGCGACCCGGCGCTGTACAATGAGTCGATCGAGACGATGCAGGAGATGCGGCGCCTGCTGTCCGACATCCAGGCC
>JAWXBX010000284.1:0-25540 GCA_034440415.1 Gemmatimonadota bacterium
CCACCATTCCAGCGAGGAATCGCAACGCATGGGAAAGTCGTGGTGATCACCGGCGCGAGTGGCGGCATCGGCGCCGCGCTGGCCAGCCTGCTCGCGAGTCGGGGGGCCGCGGTCGCCCTGGTCGCCCGGCGCGGGGATGTGCTCCAGGCGGTTGCCACCGCCTGTGGCGAGCGGGCCTATCCCATCGTCGCGGACGTCACCCGCCGTGATGCGGTGCGACGGACTGTGCGACAGGTGATCGCGCACTTCGGACAGATCGACGTCTGGGTCAACAATGTCGGTCAGGGCATCACCCGGGCCCCGACGCTGCTGACGGACGACGACATCGACAGCATGATCCAGGTGAACGTGAAAGCCGCGCTCTACGGCATGCAGGAGGTCCTGCCACACTTCCAGACGCGGGGGACCGGGCAGATCGTGAATGTGTCGTCCCTGCTGGGCCGGGTCCCGTACGTCGCCATGCGCTGTGCCTATTCCGGCGCCAAGCACTTCCTGAATGCCCTGACCGCAAACTTCCGTGACGAGGTCCAGCTGACGCATCCCTCGATTCAGATCTCGCTCGTCTCACCTGGCGTGGTCCGGACGGAGTTTGGGTTGCACGCAATGCACGGCGGCCCCGGCTCGCGCCAGATGCCGGACTCCCAGAGCGCGGAGGAGATCGCCGAGGTGATCGCGGGGGTCATCGTGTCGCGCCGCCCCGATGTCTATACCCACATCCCGCGCCTTCCGGTCGGTCTCTGCTGTACCTAACTTCGGCGACGGTGCCAATCGCCAACCCTGCACGTCGGCGGGCGCAAGCTGGCGCTGGTGTCCCGTCCTTCCGCACTCCCACCCGGAGCACACGATATGGATCGCAACGCCGAGGCCAGCTGGACCGGAGACCTCAAGAGCGGCCGTGGCAACATTCGCCTTGGCAGCGGAGCCTTCGAAGGTCCCTATTCATTCGTCAGCCGTTTCGAAAGCGGCGGCGGCACCAATCCCGAGGAGCTGCTGGGTGCGGCGCATGCCGGCTGCTTCTCCATGGCCCTTTCGTTGGCGCTCACCCTGGCGGGCCATGTACCCACCAGCGTGACGACGACAGCCACCGTCCACCTTTCCAAGGTCGGGGCAGGCTTCGGCATCACCGGCATCGACCTCGTGACCCGCGGCGTCGTTCCCGGTGTGTCCGCCGCCGATTTCCAGCGGCTGGCCGAGGAAACCAAGGTCAACTGTATCATCTCGAAAGCACTGGCAGCTGTCCCCATGAAGCTTGACGCGCAACTCGTCACCGGCTGACCGCAGGGCGACGCGGGCATCGCGCCGCCATCACCCGCTCGGCACTGAGGATCATGGGGGACTTCCCGCACTTCGCGCTGATTACCTTCACGTCGGTCCTCTTCATCGTGGACCCGCTGGCGGCTGTGCCCTCCTACCTGGTCATCACCCAGGATGAGACGCGGGAGGAACGCCGTCGTACCGCGCGCCGGGCATGCGTCGCGATGGCGATCATGCTGGTGGTCTTTGCCGCGGCGGGCGGGCTGATCTTTCAGGCACTCGGGATCACCCTGCCGGCCTTCCGGGTGGCGGGGGGCCTCATCCTCTGGCTCGTCGCCCTCGACATGTTGCGGGCGCAGCGCAGCACCCAGGAATCGCGGGAGGAGATCGCGGAGGGCGTCGTGAAGGAGGACGTCGCGCTCACGCCGCTTGCCATACCGATCCTGGCCGGCCCCGGCGCCATCTCCACCGCCATGGTCCTCGCGGGCCAGGCACCAACCGTGGCGCACAGCGCCATTGTCTACGGCGCGATCGTCCTGACGGCGGCGGTCTCCTATGTCACGCTGCTGCTGGGCGAGCGACTGGTGGCTGTGCTCGGGACCACGGGTATCCGGGTCCTCACGAGGATCATGGGACTGCTCCTCGCCGCAGTCGCCACCCAGTTCATCATGACCGGGATAAAGGACAGCCTCGGCTCCTAGCCATCCACCCGCGATGGCGCGTCGAAACCTTCATCGCCAGTGATCGGGCGTGAGGTCTACTGGCTGTGCCGGCAGATGCGGAGCAAGTCGACGTTCACCAACAATCGATTCGAGAAGGTGATCCATGGGCGCGCTACGTTTCGCAGCATGACCACCATGACCAGACTGGTCGCCCGGTACGTGAGGCCCTGAATGCGGCCCCGCGTCCTGCTGCTGCCCGGGCTGTACGACTCGGGACCTGAACACTGGCACACGCACTGGGAGCGGGTGGAGCCCTCCTTTCTGCGCGTGGTTCAGCGCAACTGGGAGTCCCCGTCACGCGGTGAGTGGGTCGGCACCCTCGATGCCGCGGTCACCGCTGCTGGCCCCCAGGTTGTGCTTGCGGCCCACAGTACATCCTGCGCACTGGTCGCCTTCTGGGCCGCAGAAACCGGCAGAACGGTTCACGGCGCCCTTCTGGTTGGCCCGAGTGACACCGAAGCACCCGGCTATCCGCCTGGGCCAAGCGGATGGCAGCCGATGCCGCTGGGCCGGATCCCGTTCCCCACGATCGTTGTGGCGAGCGAGAATGACGAGTATGGGACGTACTCTTCTGTCCGAACTCCTGGGCGACTCAGCCCCTGCCGGGTAATCGCGACGCAACGCCCGCCCGTAGCACGTCGGCACATTCCGGCTCTTCCGCCTGAGGATCTTCGTCATGCAGCCCCGACTCCTGCCGGCCGTCGTTTCCGCTCTCCTGCTCGCCTGTGCACCAGCCTCCTCCATGACCTCGGCAACTCCTGACCGCACCGAGTATGTGGTGCGAGTGACCAGCGGGGAGACCGAAGGGGTGGCGGTGGACTGGGCCCTGGTGCCTGAGGATGCCTGGCCAGTGGAGGGTCGCAGAAATGACACACCGTTCCTGATCGAACTGCCGCACAGCCGTGTCGCCCTCATGATTCGACCCAAACAGGAGGATCGGCTGATCGAAGTGACCCTGCTCCGGCGCGAGCATGACGGCACGGTCAAGCGGCTGGAGACGATCGGCCCTGTTCCGCTCGCAGTCGTGGCGGTCCGGCGCGGTGGCGGGGCGCCCGAAATCCTCGTCCCGGCCGATCCCGTCGGGCCTGCCGGTGTCGAGCCCTAGCCGACAGGCTATCTTTCACCAGCCCCGCCAGCAGCTCCTGCCGACACCTGCCTGCAGCGACCTCCCAGCTCGGCCCCCCCGACCGGAGTGCTTCATTGTCCACGTTCAAGTCCCAACAGCGCCACCTCGCCATCCGCGGGCGGGATTTCCATTTCGTTTCGTACGAAGGAACCCCGGCAAACGTCCGCCGTGGCGAAGAGGCCACGCCGTCGATGTGGTACCTCATGGTGGGAGGTCGTCGCTGCCCGGCGTTCGTTTGTGCCCCGGAGCACACCGCCGAGGAAGTGGACGGGATGCTGGCACGCTGGGTCGACGAGCACGTGCCGCAAGGCGACACGTCCCTGGATCCACCGCCGGTCGCCCGACCGGTATCAACGCGGTGCGATAACTGGTGGGGGCCAAAGTAGCGGGTGTCTCGGGCCGCGACCGCCAGTTGACGCTCCATCGCAGACCCACTCCGGAGGATTCCATGAAACCCGTTCGGGCCGCCCTGGTCGTCCTGGGCATCGCGCTGCCATTGCTCGCGGCATCGCCCGCCGATCCCGCCGGTGGTTCCGCGCCCTGCAGCTTTGGCCGCGGCTCTCCGATTCCCGAGTCCTCCGCCTGGTTGGATCAGTTCAAGTGCTACCAGGCCTCCGGCCGCCACGTCAGCGTCGTGGGCAGTGGCAGCTTCGACGCGGGGACGGTATCGGGCGGCATCTGTATCGCGGGCGTCGCCCACGACCGGGCCCAGGTCGCGGCCTGCGGATCATTCGCCGGCGATGGCGCGATGATCCTGCCCTATTCGGCGATCGGGTACGTCATCGATGACTCGCGCAGCGAGGTGGTCAACATCTACCTGTCGCCGCTGTTCCATCGGTGAGCGAGGGGTGAACGTGCTCGTGGTGACCGTTCGCCGTGCGGAACTTGATTCATCGATCGCACAGGCGCTGATCGCGGCGCTCAACGCGGAACTCGCCGGCCTCTACCCCGAGCCAGGTGCCACCCACTTCCGCCTCGATCCCGACGAGGTCGCCGAGGGACGGGGAGCCTTTGTCGTCGCATCACTCGGCGACACCCCGATTGGTTGTGGCGCCGTGCGGCTGCTGGACGAGACAACTGCGGAACTCAAGCGGATGTACGTCGCCCCCAACGGTCGCGGCAACGGGATCGGCCATCAACTCGTCGTCGCGCTCGAGACGGAAGCCCGCACTCTCGGCGCCCGCCGGTTGCTGCTCGAGACCGGGCCGCGGCAATCCGCCGCGCTGGCGCTCTATGCCCGATCCGGCTTCGTCGTGGTCCCCGCCTACGGGGAGTACGTGGGAGCGCCGGCCAGCATCTGCATGGCGAAATCGCTGTGATGCCAACCCGCTCGGCGGCCGCGGCTGGCCGCAACGGCCCAACCCACTCCCGATCGAGCAGCTCCTGAAGATCTGGATTGATGCCGACGCCGCGCCCCGAGAGGTGAAGGAAATCGTCTTCCGCGCCGCGAAGCGGCTCTCGATACCGACCGTCCTCGTGGCGAATCTCAGGCTGCAGCCACCGGCGGGAAATCCGATGATCACGGCGGTCCGGGTTGAGGGCGGCCCCGATGTGGCTGATGGGTACATCACCGCTCACGCGGAAGTGGGCGACCTGGTGGTCACCCAGGATATCCCCCTGGCCGCGCTGCTGGTGCCCAAGGGGGTCGCGGTACTCGATCCGCGTGGCGAGGAGCATACCTCCGACACCATCGGGGAACGGCTGTCGGTGCGGGATTTCATGGACCAGTTGCGCGGGGCCGGGGTGGACACCGGCGGCCCGCCGCCCTTCGACCAGCGTGCCCGCCAGGCCTTCGCGTCGACGCTGGATCGGGTCTTGACCCGGCTGCTGCGAACACACTAGCCGTCCGCGAACCGGGGCCTCGAAGTCGCGGCACCCGTTTCCAATCCACGCTTCGTCCCGGAAGATGCCGCATGGTGAGCAGCCCGGCCAGGACCGTCGCCCAGTATCTCGCCTCGCTGCCGCCCGACCGGCGGAAGGTGATCAGTGCCGTGCGGCGCACCATCCGCGCCCACCTCCCGGCCGGTTTCCGCGAGACGATGAATTGGGGAATGATCAGTTATGAAATCCCGCTGAAGCGCTACCCGGATACGTACAATGGCCAGCCGCTGATGTACGCCGCGCTCGCGGCGCAGAAGAACAATTACGCCCTCTATCTGACGTGCGCGTATCAGGACAAGGCCCTCGCCAGCTGGGTCAAGGCGCAGTTTGCCAAGGCGGGCAAGCGACTCGACACGGGCAAGTCGTGCCTGCGGTTCACGTCGCTTGATGATCTGCCGCTCGATGTCATCGGCACCGTGATCGCCAGCACGACGGTCGCGGCGTACCTCGCCAAATACGAGCGGAGCCGACGGGCCTGACCCCGGACGCTTCTCCCACTGACAGGACAGTCCAGACACCGATGACCGACGCGAACTCGTTACTGGCCAACAACCGTGCCTGGGCCAAGTCGGTGCAGGAGCAGGACCCGACCTTCTTTCCGAGGCTCGCCCATCAGCAGGCGCCACGCTATCTGTGGATCGGGTGCTCCGACAGCCGGGTTCCGGCCAACGAGATCGTCGGGCTGTTGCCCGGCGAAGTCTTTGTGCATCGCAACGTCGCCAACATCGTGGTCCACACCGACCTCAACTGCCTTGCCGTGATCCAGTATGCCGTCGATGTGCTGCACGTCGAGCACATCATTGTCTGCGGCCACTACGGGTGCGGCGGCGTGGAGGCGGCGTGGAAGGGAACGCCCCTTGGCCTTATCGACAACTGGCTGCGCCATGTCCAGGACATTGCGGAGCGGCATCGACTCGACCTCGCCACCGATATGCCGGAAGCGCAGCGGGTGGAGCGGCTCTGCGAACTCAACGTGCTGGAGCAGGTCACCCACGTCTGCCGGACCACGATCGTCCAGGACGCCTGGAAACGGGACCAGCCGCTGACGGTGCACGGCTGGATCTATCGTCTGGAGGACGGCCTGATCCGGGACCTTGCCCTCACGGTCGACGGGCAGAGCACCCTGGAGGGCCGGTACCGTGCGGCGGTCAGCCGTGGCGCGGCCGGCTGAATGCGGTGCCACGACCCGGGCCGCTCCGACCCGGGTGGCCAGGGCGGCCCCGACCTTTGGGTCTCGCACAAGTCCGGCGGCGGCTGGGGAACGCCACAACATTTCGGGGCGGGGGTCAACACCGCCGGCATCGAAGGTTCGCCCTTCTCGCTGGATGGCGACATATTTCAACCATATGACGACTGCTCCAGCAATCGATCCGCGGGTCACGGTGGGGCATGTCCATCTGACGCTCTCGAGTTGTACCGGGATCGCCCGCCGTCCGAATGGCCGTACACACCGTCAGGAGCGCTCGCCATGTTCACCCGACCGCTGGATCTCCAGGCGTTGCGCGCACTCGCCCCGCCGGCCGTGCGGCCGGCCAGGCGGCCGGGAGGATCGAGCCGGTGACCATGAAGCGTGACGCCATCGCACAGGACGAGCCGGGTGCGGGCGCCTCCCCCGCAAGCCGGTCCGGGATACACCCGGCCGAACTGGCCAACGCGCTCAGTCATGGGCTCGGCCTCCTTGCGGCACTCCTGGCAGCTCCCGTCCTGCTGTTCGCCGCGACCGCCCACGGGGATACGCGGCAGATCGTGGCGTGCGGCATTTTCGCCGCGACCCTGGTGACCCTCTACGCCGCCTCGACGATCTACCACGCCCTCCCCCCGGGAGAGGCCAAGCGGGTGTTTCAGCGGATCGACCACGCCGCGATCTACCTGCTGATCGCCGGCAGCTACACGCCATTCACCATCGGACTGCTGCGGGGGGCATGGGGCTGGTCACTTTTTGGTGTGATCTGGGGGCTGACGGTCGGCGGCATTCTCTTCAAGCTGCTGCTGGGCGTCCGCCTCCAGGTCGTCTCGACCCTGCTCTACCTCGGCATGGGATGGCTGGCGGTGGTGGCCATGCGCCCCCTGGCGGCGGTGCTTCCGGGGCCCGGAATTGGGCTCCTGGTCGCTGGTGGTCTGCTCTATACCGCCGGCGTCATCTTCTACATCTGGGATCGCCCCCGATACCACCACGCCATCTGGCACCTCTTCGTGCTCGGAGGCAGTACCTGCCATTTCCTCGCCGTGCTCCGATACGCTACCCACGCCCCCGCCTGAGCGACCCGCGCGCCCGGTCATCCCGGCCAGCCCATGCTGCGATCCACTCGCAGCCGACACCTTCCGATTCCCGTCCGACTTCCCGGCCTCGCCGCCGCACCGTATGCCACCGGAACGGCGGGCCACGGCTCGACGCCTGACATCGCGGCGGGATTGCCGCGCCCTCGCGTCCAACGCGGGGGAACGCCGGCGCCCTTTCGAACCACCGCCGGGAGTCCGCCCCCGCAACCGCAGCCGATCAGCCGTTAGACACCTCCCGCCTTCCTCGTGGACACCGAAGCGACTATATTGCCGTCTGGGCCACCCGACCAGTAGTCAGGCCTTCTCTCATTCATGGCAGGACCTCATGGCTGAAAAGAACTCGAGCTCGGCGGCGCGTTCCGGTACCCGGTCCCTCGCAGATCGTGTGCGGGCCCGGGTCGACGATGCCGGCCGCGCCGTCGATCGCCGCACCGGCGCTGCCCGGCCCAGTGCCCGCAAGGCACGGCCGGGTGGCAAGTCCGCGCTGTCCCAGAGCGACGCCGCGGCCCGTGAAGTCACCGCGCTCCGGATGGTGTTCCGCGACCTCGGCGACACACACCGGCAGTATCGCGCCCGGACCGGCCACACCGGCACCGCGCCACTGCGTGAGGCCGCCCACGCCTTCAAGAGTGCGCCCAGCTTTACCTCGCTCGTCGCCGTCTCCGTGTTCTTCGATGAACTGGGGCTGCTCGCCTGGTAGGAGTCTGCTCCCCATGCCACGGATCATAGCCCAGCCCACGGTCATCGCCGCCGCGGGCGAGCCACCCAAGCGCATCGAGGAGTACGCCGGGCGGGTCAATTCCGGCGACGCCCATGTCAGCGTGGCGCGGATGGTGTCGCCTGGCGGCTGGCAGGAACCGGGACAGCGTCCCGGTTTCGAGGAGATCACGCTGGTGCTCCGAGGCATGCTGCGGGTAGAACATGCCGACGGCGTACTCGATGTACGAGCCGGCCAGGCGGTAGTTACCGCGCCGGGCGAATGGATCCGGTACAGTTCGCCGGAGGCGGACGGCGCAGAGTACGTCGCGATCTGCCTCCCCGCCTTTTCCCCGGCGACGGTGCACAGGGACGTCTCCGGCATCCACTGACGGCGGCAGATACACCCCCACCCACTTCGGAGTATGCCCACGTACCCTCGTTCTGGTCGCAGACATGAGATCGCGGTCCGTGCCCGGGCCTTTCTCGAGGGGTTGATCCCCCGAAGCTCTGTGCTGGAGGGGATCGAGGCTGAAGACTACGCCGATCCGAAGCTCCGCCCGCTGCTCGAGCTCATCCAGGGGCTGCCCAAGAAGTCACGCTCATCCGGCCTGTGGGGCAAGGCGTACGATGCCTTCATTGCGCGGGCCCATTCACTGATCGCGGCCGCAGACAAGTAGGTCTCAGTATCCCTCCCCCGACCGGCCAAGTCACTCCAGCAATGACCGTCCTGCTCCGACCGGCGGCCGACACCGATGCCGACGCGCTCGCGACTTTTGCTGCGCGGGCGTTCGCCGAATCCTTCGGCGCGGACAACCGCCCCGGAGACGTGGCGCGGTTTCTCGCCGCGAACTACTCCCGGGAACGCCAGCATCGCGAATTGACCGATCCGGCATGGACCACGATCCTCGCCGAGGACGATCAGGCCCTCGTCGGTTTCGCCCAGCTCTGCCCCGGCTCCACCCCAGCCAGTGTCACCGGCTCCGCTCCCCTTGAGCTGGCCCGATTCTACGTCGATGCTGTCTGGCACGGTCGGGGGGTCGCGCAACGGCTCATGACCGCCACCATCGCTGCGGCGGTGGCCGGCGGAGCCCGGACCCTCTGGCTCGGCGTCTGGGAGCAGAACCCCCGCGCCATCGCCTTCTATGAAAAGTGCGGCTTCACCGACGTGGGCGAGAAATCGTTCGTTCTCGGCACCGATGTGCAGCACGACCGTGTGATGGCGCGGGTCCTCTCCGTGGAAGCATGAGGTCGGCATGACTGGGTACCTGGTCCAGCTCAGCATCAAATCGCGCACTCCCGGGGAGCACGGCCTGCCCAAGCGTGCGGTCCCGGGACTCGAGATCTCTCCCTCCGGTGCGGAGGGTGACTACAACGACTACCGCACCCGGGCGCTCCATGGCGACCCCGCGCAGGCCATTCTCCTCATGACGCAGGACCTGCTCGACCAGCTCAACGCGGAGGGCTGGCCCGTTGCTCCGGGGCACCTCGGCGAAAACCTCACCCTTGGTGGAATCCCCGAGGCAGCCCTGCAACCCGGGGTTCGGCTGCAGATCGGCGACGTCCTGCTTGAGGTTTCGGCGGCGTGTGATCCCTGCGATCGGCTGTACGCCTTGCCCTATATCGGTATCGACCGGGGGCCGACATTCCTTCGTGCCACGGTGGGGCGCCGTGGCTGGTATGCCCGGGTACTCGCCGGCGGGCAGGTGAGCCTCGGGTCGCCGGTGAGCCTCCTGACAGGTCCAAGGGCGATTGGCGCCGCCCGGTGAACCAGCCCGAAGCCGAGGCCTTTGCGCAACGCTGGATCGCAGCGTGGAATAGTCACCAGCTCGAGCCGATTCTCTCCGATTACGCGGAGGAGATCGAAGTCACCCGCGTGATCGCGCATTACCGTGGCAGGCCGTCGGATCAACCTGCGTGATGCCTGCCTCCCCTCCCGAGCCCGGTCGCCCATGACCCCCGATGATCTCCGCGCCGTCCAGGCGCCGATCAAGCAACGGTACCGCGATCAGCCCGAATCCGCCCTCGTGACGCTCGCAGCAGAGGGATCGCTCGAGTCCAGCGGACTTACCTGCCGGGTGGAAACCGGTCGGGCGCTGGTCGTGGCCGGGCTCCATCCCGCGACGGGAGGCAGCGGAATGCAGGCCTGCTCCGGCGACATGCTGCTCGAGGCGCTCGTCGCGTGCGCCGGCGTGACAATGCAGGCCGTGGCGACCGCGCTCGGGGTCACGATTCGACATGGCTCCGTGCGGGCCGAGGGAGACCTCGATTTCCGCGGTACCTTGGGGGTCGACCGGGACGCACCAGTAGGATTCCGGGAGATCCGGCTCACATTTGTGTTCGAATCCGACGCCACTTCCGAGCAGCGCGAGACGCTCCTGCGGTTGACCGAGCGGTACTGCGTCGTCCTGCAGACACTCCGCGGGTCGGCGAAACTGACCGCAACCCAGCGCTCGCCGGGCTAGCCTGCCGTGCCACCCGTGTACCCCGATCACTTCTCGGCAACCGCCGCCGCCTACGCCAGGTTCCGGCCGCACTACCCTGACGCGTTGTTCGACTGGCTCGGCACGATCAGCCCGACGGGCGATCGCGCCTGGGACTGTGCCACGGGATCGGGCCAGGCGGCCGCGCCACTTGCGCGGCGATTCCGCATGGTGATCGCCTCCGATGCCAGTCGCCACCAGCTCGCCTCGGCGGACGCACCGATGATGCAGCGGGTCGCATCCCTGGCGGAAGTCGCTCCCATTCGGTCATCGTCGCTCGACCTGGTAACCGTGGCGCAGGCCCTGCACTGGTTAGATGTGCACCGGTTCTTTGCCGAGGTGGCGCGGTGCCTGGTACCCGGTGGTGTACTCGCGGCATGGACCTACTCGCTCTGCCAGATCGAGCCTGAGATCGATGTCATCCTGCGGGAGTTCTACGAGCACACGCTGGCCGGCTGCTGGCCCCCGGAGCGCAGGATGGTGGAGAACGGCTATGCGACTCTCGACTTCCCATTCTCCCCGATCGCATCGCCTGTGTTTGCCATGTCGGCCGAGTGGAACCTCGATGCGCTGCTTGGCTACGTCGGTACCTGGTCCGCTGTCCGGCAGTACCGGGCTCGCCGCGACGCGGACCCGATGCCCGGGCTTCGCGACCGACTCTTGTCGTGCTGGAGCAGTGCCGATCGTGTCCGCCAGATACGCTGGCCGTTAAGCCTGCGGGCGGGCCGCGCCGACGGGAGGCGGCCCGGGCGGTGATTCCTGTGGACATCCCACGATGGTCCGGACCCGGTCATGCTGGTATCCTTCGTCGTCGCATGCCCCCTCCAGATGACGGAGAGTGTCGGCATGATCCCCCCAGTCAGGACCGTCATGTTTGGTAATTCGGTTTCGCCAGCAGGTTGGTACCGGTGGAGCCTGCGGGAGGCGCCGTGACCAAGCTGTCCGGCTTCATCGGCGCGACCATCGGCAGCAGTCTTGGCTGGTGGCTCGGGCAGCGCGCCGGCTTCATGACGGCGTTCCTCCTGAGCATTGTCGGCACCGGGATTGGCCTGTACTTCGGCCGGCGCGCCGCCGACCAATGGCTGGGCTGAACCCCGGGTGCGTTGCGCATCCATGAACGGACGGCTACGTTATGCCGAGTCAGGTTCCCGCCGCTCCAGCAGTCCACCGTCGAACGCAGCCCTTCATAAATTGGTGCAGGTAACAGCAGCACCGGCAGCCGCCACCCACTGGCCTGCTGGTCACCACACTGACCGATGGTATTCCCCATGCCCGTCGCCAAGAAGAGCCGTCCCGCACGCAAGCGTGCCGCTCCCCGCCCGAAGCCGCTCATCAAGGGCCCCCTCCCGGCCAAACTCCCGGGCATTTCACGGATCGATCACCGCCGTACCCACGGGTTCTTCATCCGGCTGGGGTACCAGACGACCAAGACCGGCGTTCGGGCCCGGTTTGTGAGTTTCTTCGGCGATGTCACCTATGGCGGCAAGCGTAAGGCGCTGGCCGCCGCCCAGGACTGGGTCCGCCACGTCCTGAGCACTGGACGGGCGCCGAAGGACAAGCCGTCCCGCTGAGCAGCCAGAGTGAACCGGGCGGCCCCGAGACACGGTCCGCCGAGTCCCGATCCGGCGAGCTGCGGGTCATCCCGCTGCTGGAGCGACCCCAGTTCATTCCATCGGTTGCCCGGTGGATCTACGGCGACTGGACCCATCCGATCTTCCATCACGACCGGCCCTCTGCCCCTGGCTCAGCTCACTCTACGTCACCCCAGCCTGGCGCGGGGGCGGTGTGGCCGGTCGGCTGGTGCTGGAAGTGGAAGCTGAACACACGAAAGCCGGAGGCGAGTGAGACCGCATCCGGCGTCTTGATCCCCGGCCTCAGGGCCGGTAGAGCTCCAGGCGATTGCTTTGGCCCGGACTGCCCGGGCCGACGGACTCAGGTGCGCTCGCGCTCTCCGCGGCCAGCGCTGCGGCGACGACGTCGTGCGGCGGCCTGCTTGAGCTGACGCGCCTCGCTCGGCTTCACGTAGTGGCGCCGACGGCGGAGTTCCTTGAGGATCCCCGAACGCTGCACCTTCCGCTTGAACAGCTTGAGCGCGACTTCGATGCGGTCGCCATCACCCACGATCACTTCGCTCATCCGCCGATCTCCCTTGCCTCAGATTGCCCCGGCGAGCGGGGCTGGGTGGGCCCGGCCGCCTTGCGGCGGCCGGGCACTCCATCCGTTTTACGCGACCAGGCGCTTAGCGCCCGAGCCGGACAACCTTCTCAGCGGCCGGACCCTTGGCGCCCTGAACGATGTCGAATTCCACACGCTCGCCCTCGGAGAGGCTCTTGAAGCCCTGACCCTCGATGGCGGAGTGGTGAACGAAGCAGTCCTTCTCGCCGCTTTCGGGGGTGATAAATCCGAACCCCTTGGCGTCATTGAACCACTTCACGGTGCCAGTAGCACGTGCCATGACAAACTCCCTGTATACTGTAATCGGAGTCCGGCAAGGCCGTACAAACCGACTACGTGTGACTCGTGAACATGCCCTCACGCTGGGCCCTGCGTCTGCCGCAGGTCTTGAGGGGCGGGCCATTCGGACCGCTCCCACATTCAAAAAGAACGGGGCCTGCGCACCTGCGAGGCCCCAGTCTGTTCCTCGTACCTTACCGCGCGTCAATGACGTTCGGGAATGCGGAATGAAAATAGTGCACACAGCGCCAAACCGCAAGGGCCAATGTCAGATAGAGCCTTCATGGGAACCAGGGGAAACCGCTGCACGTCCATCCGCCTGCGCTGACCGGCACCACCTCCACCCGGGATCTTCCGCCTACCCCAGACTGAAGCGATCTTCGCCAACGGAGAGCGCGCCGCCGTCAGGAGAGTGTACCCTTGGGTACGCGGTGGGGAGCCAGGCCACATCCGCGTCGCCGACCCCCGCCGCAATACCGAGCGGGCTGGTCGCCGAAGCGCTCTCCTGCGTGAGGGGCTGAACCGGCCGGCCCTGGCCACCAACCCTCGCCTCTTGCCCGGAGTGACCAATGAACTCAGCGCCCAGTCTGCGCCCCATGCGCTGGTCAGCGGCAGTCGTCACCGCGATCCTGCTTGGGCCGGCCCAGCCGGCCTGGGTATTCGAGCGGGAGGCGGGTGTCACGATCCGATCCGTCTGGGACGCGAGCGTCCTCGCGCAGCAGGAACGCGTCGCGTGCCTGGCTGGCACAGTGGGCCCCGATACCGTCGTCGTCGCGGCAGCCGGGCCGCTCGAGCCCCGGGAGGCCGATTCGCTAACGGCAAATGCGGAGGGCTCGCTCGAGCAGTGCGGCCCCCCACTGTGGATCGGGACCATCCATACGCACGTGCGATCGACCGACGACCCGTCGCCCGCCCCGCACTTCAGCGGTCAGGACCGCGTCGTCATGTCGCTGTGGGCCTCCCGCTGGCGCCGTCCAGGGGCCTTCTGTGTTGCCTACGGCCCTCGCTCCGCGCATTGCGAGGTGTATCCGCTCCGATCACCTGCCCGAGAATGAGGCAGGTCGGGTTGAGCCCTTCCGCAACCAACCGTAACCAGTACTTTCTCCCCGGCCGCCACCCTGCCCTCCCTCGGACCGAGGTTGCCATGCGATTGCTCCCCCTGATTCTGCTCGGCCTCCCCGTGGTGCTGGCGTGCGGCGGCTCCGGGACCGCGCCCAACAAAACCTACAATGTCGCGGTGACCAACCAGAACGAGACGGGCAATCCCGGGCAGAACCGGGTGGTCACGTTCACCCTGACCGTCACCGATGACAACGGCCAGGTCGTGTCGGGCAACGCGATCATTCTCCAGCTCTCCGTTGGCGCAGCGGTTCCCAACAACCCGCTGACGAACGTGGCGGGGCAGGCCGCGATTACCTGGACCATCCTCGTGGCCGACCAGACGGCCGGCAGCCTCGAAGGGCTCGCCTTCTGCGCCCCCGGCGCCGGGGAGTCATTCTGCAAGACCAATCTCAGCGGGCCCAACAAGGTGACGACCCAGTTCCAGTAAAGACCGGGGAAGCCCGCTCGCCCGCTTTCTTGCTCCGTCGAGCCCACATACCTTTGGGTCCGATGGCTACGACACCTTCCCGCACACGACCTGAGCCGTTCGACGACGCGCGCCTGAGGATTCAGTCGATCGCGCAGGCGTACGGGTTCCGCATGATCAGTCTGGAATACCCCAACGCGACCACGCCCCACGCCGTCATCGAGTTCCAGCGCCGCGGCATGGGGTTCCGCCTGGTGTGGGAGGGTGGGATCCAGGCGCTGTTCATCGAGGCCGCACGACTGGCGGGGAACGACGCCGTGTCGCGCTGGCAGGATATCGAGTGGCGCATCGCGGGGAGTCAGCTCCCGCTGAATCGCGAAACTGGCCCGGAACGAATCGAGGAACTCGCCGGCGCGCTGGAACGGTTCCTCGCAGCACCGCCGGAGGCCAAATGAGCTCGCCCATCTCGATCCGCCCGCTGACCGGAGCTACCCCAGAGGCTGTGATGGCGGAGTTGCCGTCGATGGGACTGGTTTTCCTCTACAAGCACAGCTTCCGCTGCGGCGCGTCGCTCCTTGCGCGGGAGGTGGTGGAGGCCTTTGCCGCCTCCCGGCCCGACGTGCCGGTGTTCCAGCTCGATGTCATCGCCCAGCGTCCGGTGTCCCAGGCGCTCGCGACCCTGCTGCGGATCCGGCACGCCTCGCCCCAGGCGATCCTGCTGCGGAACCACCAGCCGGTCTGGTCCGCAACCCACTCCCGGATCACGGCCTCCGCGCTGAACGCTGCGGTAGCTGGCGATCCAGGGGAGTCCACCGGTCGCCGAGCCTCTTGACCTTACCGCCCACCACCTGCGCCGGATCATGGAGCGCGACACCCATGCCTGAGACAGTCAGCTTCCTCACCAGTGTGACCGCGCTCCTGATCCGGGACCTGCAGGCCCTCCGCCGGTCGATCGAAGCCTACCCCGACGACGCCCTGCCCTGGCGCCAGCCTACCGGCTTGCCTAACTCGGCGGGAACGCTCGCCCTCCATGTCGCCGGGAATCTCCGTCACTTCGTCGGCGCGACGCTTGGCGGCACCGGCTACGTGCGCGACCGGGACCACGAGTTCGCGGCTCGGAACCTGTCCCGTGCTGACTTGGCGGCAGGCCTCGCCGCGGCCGAGGCCGATGTGAGGCGCACCCTCGGGCGGCTGACGACCACGGATCTGCAACGGGCGTTTCCGATCCCACTGGCCGGCCACCGGTATCAGACCGACGACCTGCTGCTCCACCTGGTGACCCACCTCTCCTACCACCTCGGCCAGGTGGACTATCACCGGCGGGTGGTGACCGGGGATGCGACGCCGATCGGAGCGATGGCACTGCCGGCGCTCGCCTCTGCCCGCCCGGTCGATGGGTGAGGGTGACCCCCGGCCGAATGGGGTACCCGGTGCGTATGACCGGATCTACGCCGTCGTGCGGCGAATCCCGCGCGGCCGGGTGGCGACCTATGGTCAGGTCGCGGCGGTGGCGGGACTCGCCGGAGGGGCGCGCCAGGTTGGCTATGCCCTGCACGCCCTTCCCAGCGGCAGCGTTGTCCCCTGGCACCGTGTCATCAACAGCGCCGGCCGGGTGAGCCTGCCGCCGGATAGCGGCGGACTCGACCAGCAGTTCCGGCTGCTGGCGGAGGGTGTGGACGTCACCCTGGGAGGGCGGATCTCGCTGTCCCGATTCCAGTGGAAGCCGGCCGTGCGCTTCCGCCGTTCCTGAGCGGGCGATCATGACTGGAGGGTCCCCAAAGATGCCAAAGCAGCAACGCGCCTTCGGCGCAGCCGTCGGGTTGGCGCTGCTCGTCACGGCCGGGTCCGCGCTCGCCCAGGTCACACCGACCCGAGTGCCCTACCCGATCCGGGTGAGCTACGATTCCACCAGTGATTCGACCACCCGGAGCGTGGAACTGCAACGCGGCAGATATTTCCTCCACTTCCACAAGCCGCGCGTCATTGTCGCGCTCACCTACGCCGGCCGCACCGCGCCGGCGGCACCGGGCGACGTACTCATCGAGTTCCGGACCCAGTCGCCACAGTACACCGCGACCAACGTCCTGACTCTGACCGCGCCGGGAATTCTGCCGGTGCTCGCCGTGGCGACAGGCTCGCACGTTCACACCCACATCCAGACCACCGACCACACCCTCACATTCGTGCTGCCGGCGGCGGAGCTGCGGCCGCTGGTGGCGGCACCGAAGGCGCGGCTGGAGGTGGGGGGCGTCAAGGTGGAGCTCAAACGGGACCAGCTGGAGGCGATCGCCCTGCTCCTCGCCCCCTCCGAACCGTGAGCGTGCCGCGATGACGATCTTCGAACGCAAGGGGTGCATGCTGGGCGCGGCGGGCGTCGGCAAGACGAGCCTCGTGCGGCAACTGGTCGAGGGGATCTTCTCGGAGCGCTACCACTCGACGATCGGCGTGAAGGTGGATCGCAAGGTCGTGCCCCTCGGTCACCACCAGATCGCGATGGCGTTGGGGGATATCGAGGGCGAAACGAAGCTCCGCTCGGTGCGGCCGCGCTACCTGCGAGGTGCGGCCGGCTACCTGCTCGTCGCCGACGGGACCAACCCCGACACCCTCCACCTCGCCCACGATCTGCAGCAGCGCACCCACGACCGGATGCTGGACCTCCCGTTTGTCGTGCTGCTGAACAAGCATGACCTCGGTGAACGGTGGCGCCTGACTCCTGAGGCGCTGGCACCCTTCCACGCCCTGGGTTGGACCGTGATCCACACCAGTGCGCGGACCGGGGCCGGCGTGGCGGAGGGCTTCACGGCACTCGCCGAGCGAATCAATCCCCCCGCAGGCGCCTGATCGATGTCGCTGGCCTTCCTGCTGGTGCTGGGTCTGGTGGGCCTCGGCCTCATGCTCAACGGCCGCCGCGGCGCCGCGCGGGATGCCGCCGAACCCGATGCCGCGACCCTGACCGCGCTGGCGCGCGCCGGCTCCGACCTGCGGCAACCGCACGACCTCGAATTCTTCCTCTACCTTCCGACTGCCGCCGCGGCAGAGGGTGTTGCCACCAGCCTCCGCGCCGACGGGTTCGTGACGCAGGTATCGCTGGACGAGAAGGGCAGTGAGTGGCTCTGCCTCGCGACCCGCCAGATGCGGCCCGACGCCAGCGAGCTGGGACTGCTCCGTACCCGCCTCTCGGCGCTGGCGAGCGCGGCGGGTGGTGAGTACGACGGCTGGGGCGCGACCGTCGTGGAACCGCGGGTGGATGCCACGCCTCCGACCGATCCCGGCCGATGAGGCCAGCCTCCCCGTCTGGCGCGTGGCCGTCCCGGCCGGTATGATCGCGGCGTCCCCAACAGGCAGGCCGGCATGCCCGCTGTCCGCGATATACTCGCCCGCAAGGGCACTCTCGTTGTCACCGCCGCTCCCGATACCACCGTCCTCGAGGCCGCCCGGCTGATGAATCAGCGCGGCATCGGGGCGGTCGTGGTCATGGAAGGCACCAGCCTGCGCGGCATCTTCACCGAACGCGATCTCATGGTGCGGGTGGTCGCCGAGCAGAAGGATCCGTCCACCACACTGGTGGGCGAGGTCATGTCGCGGCGCCTGGTCACCGCACGGGCGGAGACCAAGATCGACGAGTGCGCCGCGCTCATGACGCAGCAGCGCATCCGGCATCTGCCCGTCCTGAGCGGAGACACCCTTGCGGGGGTGATCACGATCGGCGACCTGCTGGCGTTCCGGCTTGACGAGCAGGAGATGACGATCACGCAGCTCAACAGCTACCTGTACGACGTCCGGTAGGTGACCGCCCACTCGTCCGCATCGGGGAGACTCGCATGACGACCGATGCCAGCGGCAGTTCACCGCTCCGGCCGATGATCCTGGGCACCGGACTCCAGCTTGCGATGGTCATCGCGGGCCACTATTCGCCTGCCATCGCCCAACTCTTCCCCATCGCAGGCACCGGCATTGGTGGCGTAGCCGGGGTCCTTGCCTCACTCGGTGCAGGCCACGGCGTGGGAGCGGCGGCGAAGAACGGGGCGCTGGCCGGCGGAGTCGGCGGACTGATCGGGACAATCGTCTCGTATTTCCTGGGCGACATCCCCGCGTTCACCATCGGTGTCGGGACGGGGGCCGCGGGCGTGGCCGGCGCGTTGGGGGCACTGGCCGGCCGCCTGATCGGGCAGCGCGCCCACAGGTGAGCGAGGACGTGGCACACCTGTCAGGGGGCGAGCGGACGGTGGAACGACTGCTGGCGGCGATGTCTCCAGTGCTGGATGAGTCGAGCTGGGCCTTCTGCGCCGCTCCACCGGCCGGGCTCGCCGCAGGGCTCAAGCCCCTCATGGTGTTCCACGAGGCAGAGGGCACCACACTGATCATCGAGGCTGAGGCGGCACGGCGGGCCGGGCTTACGGCGGCATGGCTGGGTCGCCGGATCACCCTGACCGTGCATTCCGACCTCGAAGCGGTGGGTTTCCTCGCCTGCGTGAGCCGCGCCCTGACCCGGGCGGGGATCGCCTGCAACGTTGTCGCGGCGCTGCGGCACGATCACCTGTTCGTCGTGCCGGAAGATGCCGAGCGTGCGCTGGCGGTGTTGCGGGAGCTGGAGTCTCGCGCCGTGACGGGGTCGGAGGAGCGGCCACCCGTCCTCTACAGCGTCCGGGTCACTCTCGCTGTCGCGGATGAGGCGGAATGGGTCGGGTGGATGGAGGGAGGGCACCTGCAGGCGGTCATGGCGACCGGGTGCTTTGTCAGGTGCGAGATGGCGCGGGAGTCGGAACCCGCTCCCACACCGGGCATGGTCACCTTCGTGATGGAGTACCTGGCGGCGTCGCAGGATGCGTACGAGCGGTATCGCACTCGGCACGCACCCGCGCTGCAGCAGGCCGGCACGACCCGCTTTGGCGGGCGGTTCACCGCGACAAGGAGCCTGCGGCTGCTGCGCCCCTCGCAGCCCTGAGGGGCGCCCGGCTACTTTTCAGCCCAGCTGGGCGAGCCCCCCGACCAGGAGGTACCATGAGCACGTGGAACGAGAAGTGGCAGGAGCTGGTGTCGAACCTGGAGCGCGAGCGCGACGAGCTCAAGCTGCAGATCAAGCTGGGCACGAAAGACGCTCACGATCAGGTCGGCAAGCTGGATGACAAGATCCAACAGCTCAAGATCAAGGCCGATGCCGCCACGACCGAGGCGAAGGACGCCATGGAGGATGTCGGCGATGTCGCGAAGAAGCTGGCCGATGAAATCAAGGCAGGATTCGACCGGGTGCGGAAGACGCTGTGATTGACGAATCGCTTGCCGAACAGATCCGCCAGCTCCGGAGCCAGCTGACGACGATCGACACCCAGCTGGCCCGCAGCGGCCAGACGCCGGATGGGCTGGAGGACCTGAAACGCGCGGTGGACAATCTCCGGACCAGCGTCTGGGCGATTCTCTCCGCCTCGCGCTCCAGCAACTACCCCGGATTCATCGTCCGCTTCCGGCTCCGTCGCGGTATCGACATCCTGCGCGCCATCGTGGCGGACTTCGACACCGAGGGCGCAAAGACCATGCACGCGGAACACTCCGAGATCCAGATCCTCATGCAGCAGGTCCACGAGCGGATCGGGCGTCTCAGCCCACCTGCCGGCTGATCCCGGCGATGCCGATCGACGGTGCTCACCTGACCGAGGCCGGCATCAGCGTCGCCGCTGGACTTGGACTGGCCGCGGCCTGCGGCTTCCGGGTGTTCGTCCCGTTGCTGATCGCCGGCGTGGCCGCCAGACTGGGTCATCTCCCGCTCGCGACCGGCTTTGCCTGGCTGGGCAGCTGGCCGGCCCTGATGGGCTTCGGTGCCGCGACGCTGCTCGAGATTGGAGCCTACTACCGCTGCTCCAGTGGACCGTCACCCTCATCGGTGGCGGCGGACTGGCCAACCCCCCGTGGTCTCGACCGGCGAGCTGGCCGGCGCCACCGTGACTGCGCTGCTCGCCGTCGTGATTCCCCTCGTCTGCCTCATCGTCGTAGTGGCGGTCATCGTGCTCGGGTTCCGCGCGAGCGGGCGGCTGATGTTCGGCCGCGGCACGTTACCACCCGGTCCTCCAGCCACCCAGGTTCGCCCATGTCGTTACCCGCCTGCCGGATCGTTCTCCTCGGGCTGCTGGCTCCCACCCTCGGCAGCGCGCAGTCCACGCCAGCGCCGAGCCCAGCCGCTGACAGCGGCTTCGCCGCCATGAAGGCGCGCGGTGCCGTCGTCATGGGGGTGGGCCAGGATGCGTCAGAGCATGGGTTCGACGATCTGCCGGATGGCGGCCGTATCGTCTACCGGATGCTGGACCCGGCCGACACAGCCGGCGCGACCACGATTCGGCGCCACCTGCGATCGATCGGTGACAGCTTCGCGGTGGGGGTGTTCGGCGGACCGGCAGAGGTGCACGGAATCGAAGTACCAGGGACGGCCGAGATGGCGCGACGGCGGGGAGGAATCCGGTACGCGGCGCACGATGTACCTTCGGGCGCCGAACTCCGGATCAGCAGCGCGGACTCGAGCGCCATCGCGGCAATCCATGCCTTTCTTGCGTTCCAGCGGATGGACCACCGGGCCGCCGGCCACGACCGCATGCACCACCCGTGATCCGCCGCGGAGCTCCGGCGGGCGCCGGCTCCGCTCCAGCTGGTTCAGCCGACGTTGTCGGTATCCATCTGGCCGGACAACCGCCGGCTGATATGCGACCAGCTCATGCCGATGGCCAGTACGAGACTCACCGCAACCAGGATCAGGTGGGCAATCGCCTTGCTGCTGGTGGGCGAAATCATGCCGTAATAGATCATCGCCCAGATGGTGCAGCCGAACAGTCCGACAACGAGGATCGCCCCACCCGCGCCAAGTGAGCGCCGCGCCGCCTGCAGGAACACCACCCATGCAGCGACGAGAGCGAGTCCGGCAAAAGCCTTGATCGGCGTGAAACCGTGCAGGATCCCGGTGAGGCCTGACTCACCGGCCTTGGGCGCAATGGCCCAGTGAAAGAAGGAGATACCCTGGGGGTTGTAGGTGGCGTAAACCAGCACGAGTGCCCCCAGCAACCGGAGCGCAATGCCACCCCACGAGAGACCTTCCTTTGCCATCCTGTACCCGCATGGATGAGGGAGAGGCGAAACTAGCCGACGCCTCGAACCGGCGCCAGCAGGGCGACTCCCAGGCCGGCCGCCCCCCTTGCGGCGAGCCCGGATGGGCTGACAACTTCGCCACCCGCTGCCTGCACCCGCAGGATGATGCGGCGGCGGCGCCGACCGGCGGCCGCCTCCACCTCCACTCGACCGGCCCATGACGAAATACCTGACCGAATTTATCGGCACGATGTTCCTGGTGCTCACCATCGGCCTGACTGTGCTCGGCCAAGTGGCGATGGCCCCGCTGGCAATCGGCTGTTCACTGATGATCATGGTGTACATGGGCGGCCACATCTCCGGCGGCCACTACAATCCAGCCGTCTCCCTCGCCGCGATGCTGCGGGGCAAACTGGAGCGCAAGGAACTGCTGCCCTACTGGGTGAGCCAGATCCTGGGCGCGATCACTGCCTCGTTGCTGGTCTATCTCATTCTCGGCCAGACCTTCGCCCCGGATCCGTCACCGACCGCCAGCGTTCTGGCGAGTCTCCTGGTGGAGATCCTGTTCACCTTCGCCCTGGCGCTGGTCGTCCTCAATACCGCGACCCACCCGTCGACCAAGGGCAATTCGTTCTACGGACTGGCCATCGGCTTCACTATCGTTGTCGCGGCCTTCGCGGGTGGGGGAGTGTCGGGCGGAGCGTTCAATCCCGCCGTCGGCATTGGCCCCACGCTGGTCCGCGGACTGATCGGTGGCGGCTCCTTTGCCAACCTCTGGCTCTACCTCGTCGGGCCGCTGGCGGGAGGCGTGCTGGCGGCGATGGTGTTCAAGCTGCAGGAAGAAGTGCGGTAGTGGCCCGGAGCCTCCCAGCATGAGCGTGCGGCTTCGGACCGCGGGCCTGCTGGTCCCCTCCAAATGTGTTCATGATGTTCGCGTGGTACGCGCAGGTGATCACCCTCACGGTGTTCGTGCCCTTCGCGATCTTCTCCATGAAGCAGCCGTTCAAGCTGGATTACGTCTACGCCGGGCTCCGCATTCTCGGCGCGGTCTACTTCATCGTCCGCCACCCGGCGGTCTGAGGTACCGCTTGCCCCGAGGACGCGACACGGATTTATTCCGCCCGTCCCACTCCCGCATTCTGTGAGGCGCGCATGGCCGGGCCGCTGGTAGGCATCGTGATGGGCAGCGAGTCGGATTGGGCTGTGATGCAGCATGCCGCCGCGGAGCTCACCGCGTTCGGCGTGGCGCACGAGTCCAGGGTCGTATCGGCGCACCGGACGCCGGACCTGCTCTATCGTTACGCCGAGCAGGCGGAGGGACGAGGGCTCCAGTGCATCATTGCCGGCGCCGGCGGCGCGGCCCATCTCCCCGGCATGCTCGCCGCCAAGACGGCACTGCCCATCCTCGGGGTCCCGGTCCCCTCCAAGCACCTCAACGGGCTCGACAGCCTGCTCAGCATCGTGCAGATGCCGGGGGGCATCCCCGTTGCCACCTTTGCCATCGGTGAGGCGGGGGCACGGAATGCCGGCCTCTTCGCCATCTCGCTCCTGGCGCGATCCGACACGGTGCTGGCAGAGAAGCTCGACCAGTTCCGCCGCAGCCAGACCGATCGCGTGCTTGGCCTCTCGCTCCCGGACCCCACGTGATCCAGCCGGGGGCCACCCTCGGCCTGCTCGGCGGCGGGCAGCTCGGACGGATGTTCACCCAGGCAGCTCAGCGGATGGGCTACGAGGTCCTTGTCCTCGACCCCGATCCCGAGAGCCCCGCCGGCCGCATCGCCACACGCCACATCCGCGCCGACTACACCGACACACCGGCGCTCACGGCGCTGGGAACAGCGTGTGCAGCGGTCACAACGGAATTCGAGAATGTTCCGGCGGCGAGTCTCACCTTCCTGCGCCAGTTCGGACCGGTCCGCCCGGGGCCGGAGGCGGTTGCCATCACCCAAGACCGGGTGACGGAGAAACGCTTTGCCCAGGCCCAGGATCTCGAGACCGCGGCCTTCCACCCCATCACCTCCGCGGCCGACTGCGCGGCGGCGTTCGCGGCGATTGGCGCCCCCGCCCTGCTGAAGACCAGCCGGCTCGGGTACGATGGCAAGGGGCAGTCAGCGGTGGATTCGCTCCGAGGGCTGGAGCAGGCCTTCACGGCCTTCGGTGGCCAGCCCTGCGTTCTCGAGCGCCGGGTCCCGCTGGAGCGCGAGATTTCCATCGTCCTGACGCGCGGCGCCGATGGCACGGTGGTCACGTTCCCCGTCGCGGAAAATCATCACGTCGACGGGATCCTGTTCACCACCGTGGTCCCCGCCGGGATTCCGCCGGTGGTAGCCGACCGGGCCCGGGAGGCCGCAGCCACGCTGGCCCGCGCGATGGACTATGTTGGCACGATGGCGGTGGAATTCTTCGTCGTCGAAGGTGGGAGACTGCTGGTCAACGAAATGGCGCCGCGGCCGCACAACAGCGGACACTACACTCTCGATGCCTGCGCGACCGATCAATTCGAACAGCAGGTGCGGGCGGTCGCGGGGCTGCCGCTCGGAGAGACCCGGCTGCTGTCACCCGTGGCCATGGTCAATCTGCTGGGGGATCTCTGGGCCGCCGGGACCCCCAACTGGGCTGCCGCGCTCAGAGACCCCCGAGTGCATTTGCACCTATACGGCAAGACTATCCCCCGTCCCGGACGGAAGATGGGGCATCTGAACGTGCTCGGGACCGGCGCGGATGACGCGCTGGCCCGGGCGCTCAGCGCCTTCCAGCGGCTCGACTCGAACGTTGGCCGGCATCCTTCAACGCAGTGAGGTTCGTCATGCTCGTCGCCGTTCTCGCCACCATGCTCACCCTGACCGCCGCACATCCGGCGCCGCTGCGGGCTCCCGCGCCCGGCTGCACCACCATGAACACGAAGAACCTGCCGCTTGCCACTCGAAAGAGCCCGCTTGATTCGATCAACTTCAAGGTCGGCACCGCCGACGTGAAGCTGTGCTACGGCCGCCCTTCCGCGCGCGGCCGCACGATGATCGGTGGCGAGGCCGTGCCGTTCGACCAGCTCTGGCGCACCGGCGCCAACGAGCCGACCATGATTCACACCAGCGGCCCGATCGTCCTCGCCGGGGTCGCCGTGCCGGCGGGATCCTATTCGATCTACACCATTCCGGGGGCGAAGGAGTGGCACGTGATCGTGAACCGCTCCATCACGCAGTGGGGCGAGGAACATGGCTACACCGATGCGGTGAAGGCGCAGGAGGTGGGGCATGGTATCGTCCCGAGCGGCGCCACGACGTCGCCGGTGGAGACCTTCACCATTCGCTCAGAGGCCGGGACGGGCGGCGCCGTCAATCTGCTGCTGGAGTGGGAGAAGACCCGGGTGACGATTCCGGTCACCGCAGGGAAGTAGGCGGACGTCACGATGGGAACGGGCCGGGTCGCGGCGTTCAGCGATGGCGTGATCGCGATCATCATCACGATCATGGTGCTGGAACTGAAGGTTCCGCACGACACCAGCACCTCGGCCCTGCTCCATCTCGCGCCGCTGTTTCTGAGTTACCTGATGAGCTTCCTGATCGTCGCGATCATGTGGGTCAATCACCACCACCTGCTCCACACCGCGCTCCGCGCGGACGCCTCCCTGCTCTGGACCAATAATCTCCTCCTGTTCTGGATGTCATTGATCCCGTTCGTCACCGGGTACATGGGGGAGAATCACACGGCGCCACTCGCCGTGGCGATGTACGGCGGCCTGCTCGCACTGGGCTCCGCCGCGTTCGGTCTGCTGCGACTGTCGGTCGCCCGTCCGCACCGCCACGACCCGAGCCTGACGGGGTACCATGGGCGGGCCCATCGGAAGAACATCACCACGTTTGCGCTCTACGTGGCGGCGGTTCCTCTCGGGTATGTCTCGATCTGGCTGTCGTATGCGATCTTCCCGATGATTCCGCTCGCGTACTTCATCCCGGAGCATCGTGCAGCCGCAGGGGAGTAGCGAGCAGCCGTCAGTGGTCAGCCGTCAGCCGTCAGCCGTCAGCCGTCAGCCGTCAGCCGTCAGCCGTCA
>JAWXBX010000285.1:0-19063 GCA_034440415.1 Gemmatimonadota bacterium
GGACCCCCAGCTCTTCGCCCAGCCGGGTCAGCCGGGCCTGCGCCTTGGAAAGCTCCCAGTTGGAGCTGAGAAATCCGCCGTCCTTGTTGGAATCGGAATAGCCGATCATCACCTCCTGCGTGCCACCCAGCGCCCGCACGCTGCGACGCACCACCGGCGTCCCCAGCAGCTCGCGCATGATCGCCGGGGCCCGGTGCAGATCCTCGATCGTCTCGAACAGCGGGACGATCGGCAGTGTGCAGCTCTCAATCCCTGCCGCATCGGCGAACAGCCCCGCTTCCTTGGCCAGCAGGTAGACGCCGAGCACATCCGACACCTCGCGCGTCATGCTGAGCACGAAACTGCCGAACGCTTCGCGGTCGAGTTCCGCTCGCATCTCGCGCACGACGCGGAACATCCCGATCGTCTCGCGCACCTCCTCCGGCCACAGGTCCAGGGCCCGCTCTTCCCGCCGTGGCCGGGCCAGCTCAGCGAGCAACCACTCCTTCCACTCCTGGCTCGCGGATGCCGGGGGCTCGGTGCCCCCCGTTGCGTGACGCCAGACCGCGACGAGCGCGGTCGTGACCCGGGCGGCGTTCTCGCGCAGATCGAGCCGCACGGTGCTGAACCGGAAGGTCTCCACCTCGCGACGAACCGGCCGCACGAACGCCGTCGCGAGATTGCCGTTTCCCCCGCCGGTGAGCCCATGTTCGATGGTCCGCAGGTCGGTCAGCAGCTCATCCGCAGTGGTGTATCCCTCCGCCGACGGGGCGGTGCGGCCCGCTTCCGCATGCCGGATCGCGCCGTCGAGCCGGCGGCTCATGCACGCCAGGAACTGCCGGAAGACCTCGCCCGGATTGCGGCTGAGGATTCCCGGACCATCGCCGCACGCGGCCAGTGCGCGCGCCAGCGCCGAGCGAAATTCTGCCGGCACCTCGAGTGCTCGCTCGGTGATGCTGAGTGTCTTGAGCAGCTCCGCCAGCCGCTGCCGGTATCGGTAGAGACTCGCCAGCCGGTTTTCGTGCAGCGTGCGGCGGGTGACGTCATTGGTCACGAAGGGATTGCCGTCGCGATCGCCACCGATCCACGATCCGAACTGGAAGAACGGGGGCACGACCCACGTCTCGTCGGGCCAGCGTTGCTGCAGCAGCCGCTCGAGCTTCTCCAGCGTCTCCGTCGTCGCCTCGAACAGCGTCTCACTGAAGAAGTGCAGGCCCCAGTAGACCTCCTGCGGCACCGTCGGCTTCTCCAGCCGCAGCTCACCGGTCATCCACAGCAGTTCGATGTCGTTGCGCAGCGACTCGGTGATCTGGTCCCGCTCACGCGGAGTCCACCGGGGCGATTCGAGGTCGACCAGCCGCCGATAGATGCGGCGGTGCTTCTCCAGCACCGTGACGCGCTTGGCTTCGGTGGGGTGGGCGGTGATCGTGGGCCGGATCCGGAGATCGCGCAGCAGCCGGTGCACCGCCTCCGGGCCGATCCGTTCCTTCAGGGTGACATCGTGAATCACCTGGGCCAGCGTGCCGCGCACCTGTTCCGGCCCGCGCTCGCTCTCGGTCTGGCGCCGGCGGCGCATCGCGGCGTTCTGCTCCGCGATGGCGAGCAGCTGGAACCAGATGTTCTGGGCCCGGAGGCAGGTCTCCAGTTGCTCCGGAGTCCAGGCCGGATCCATCGGTCCGCCCTGCAGCACAGCCTCCAGCGCGGGATGCCGGACCTTGACCACCTCCACGAGCAGGCCAAAGAGCTCCTCCGCCACCTCAGTCGCATAGCGGGCGGCGCTGGCCGCCAGCGGATCGGCGGACGCCGGCAGGTCGCCTGGCGTGAACGGTGGAAGATGCTCCTGGGTCATACGACCCGATCGCGCACCGGCTGCCCGGCAAAGAAGAGCTTCAGATTCTCCAGCGCGCGCATCCCCATGGCGACTCGCGTCTCGAGCGTGGCGCTCCCCAGGTGCGGCAGCAGGGCAACGTTTTCCATCGACACCAGCTCGGGCGTCACCTGCGGTTCCTTCTCGAAGACGTCGAGGCCCGCCCCGGCGATCGTGCCGGCCTTGAGCGCCGCGACCAGGCCAGTTTCATCGACAACATCGCCCCGCGCCGTGTTGATCAGGAAGGCATGCCGCTGCATCCGGCCAAACCGCTCCGCGTTCATCAGGTGCCGGGTCTCCGGGGTCGCCGGGCAATGCAGGCTGACGAAGTCCGCCTCGGCCAGCACCTCCTCGATCGACGCGCGCTGCTCGGCACCCAGCGACCGGGACTCTTCCGCCGACGGGGGATAGGGATCACTGAAGATGATCCGCATGCCGAACCCATGATGCGCCCGACGCGCCACCGCCTTGGCGATCCGGCCGAAGCCGATCAGGCCGAGCGTCTTGCCGCTGACCTTGGCGCCGAGCAGGTGGGTCGGCCGCCAGCCGCTCCATCCGCCGGCCCGCAGCTGCCGTTCACCCTCGCCCGCCCGCCGCGCCACCATCAGCAGCAGCGTGATCGCGATGTCCGCGGTGTCATCGGTGAGGACATCGGGCGTATTGGTGACGGTGAGCCCGAGGCGCTTCGCCGTCTGGATGTCGATGTTGTTGAACCCGACGCCGAAATTGCTGATGATCCGTACCGTGCGCGGTACCGCGCCGAGGACCTCGGCGGTGAGCTTGTCCGTCACGGTCGGCAGCAACCCGTCCGCGGTGCGGAGTGCCTCCTGCAACTGCGCGGGCGTGAGCGGCATGTCGCTGCGGTTCAGGGTGACGTCGAAATGCTTCGCCGCCTCGACTTCACAGGCCGCGGGGATCGTCCGGGTAATCACGACCCTCGGGCGGTCGCTCACCGCGTCACCATCCGCTTCTTTGCCGGCTTCGAGGCGAGGGCCTTGGCCACGGCGCTCCCCAGTTCCGCGGGACTTGGCGCCACGTGCAGCCCCAGCGACCGCATGATCTCCGACTTCTCCGCCGCCGTGTCGCCGAAGGCGGAGATGATCGCGCCGGCGTGGCCCATGCGGCGGCCGGCCGGCGCAGTCAGACCCGCGACGTATCCGACCACCGGCTTGCTCATGTGATCCTTGACGAAACGCGCCGCCTCCGCTTCCTGCGGGCCGCCGATTTCGCCGATCATCATGACCGCCTCGGTCTCCGGATCCTGCTCGAACATCGCGAGGATGTCGAGGAAGCTGGACCCGTTCACCGGGTCGCCGCCGATCCCGACGCTCGAACTGACCCCGATCCCGAGGTCCTTCATCTGGCTCGCCGCCTCGTAGCCAAGCGTGCCTGAACGGGTCACCAGGCCGACGCTGCCCGTCTTGTAAATGTGCCCGGGCATGATGCCGAGCATCGACTTGCCTGGGCTGATCAGCCCGGCACAGTTCGGTCCGACAAGCGTGGTGCGCTTCTCCTTGGGATACCGCCGCAGGTAGCGCTTGACCATCATCATGTCCTGCGCCGGGATACCGTCAGTGATGCAGCAGACCAGGCGGATCCCCGCGTCCGCCGCTTCCATGATGGCATCGGCACAGAAGGCCGCCGGCACGAAGATGATGCTCGCGTCCGGATAGACGGTGTCGACCGCTTCCTTGACGGTGTTGAAGACGGGCAGCCCGATGTGGGACTGACCACCCTTTCCGGGGGTCACGCCGCCGACCACCTTGGACCCGTACTCGATCATCTTCTGCGAGTGAAAGGTCGCCTTGTCGCCGGTGAAGCCCTGCACCAGAATCCGGGAGAGCTCGTTGATCAGAATCGCCATGAGTGTACCTGAATAGGTGTGAGCGGAACGACCGGTGTCGAGTCGGGAGTGAGGAGTAAGGAGTGAGAAGGAGACGCCGGTGCTGCGCTTCCGCCTCGCTCCTTACCGCTTTCCTGCCCCTTTCCACGCCGCGACGACCTTGTCCGCCGCGTCGGCCAGCGAGTCGGCCTGGATGATGGGGAGGCCGCTCGCATCGATGATCGCGCGACCCTCCTCGACATGCGTCCCCGCGAGGCGCACGACCAGCGGGACATCCACCCCCACCTCCCGCACTGCCTGGACCACGCCCTGGGCGACCCAGTCGCAGCGATTGATGCCGGCGAAGATGTTGACCAGCATGGCCCCGACCTTCTTGTCCTGCAGCACCAGCTTGAAGGCGTTGGCCACGCGCTCGGGCGAGGCCCCGCCGCCCACATCGAGGAAGTTCGCCGGCGACCCGCCCGCATGCTTGATCATGTCCATCGTCGCCATCGCGAGCCCGGCACCATTGATGATGCAGCCGATTTCCCCGTCCAGCGCGACGTAGTTGAGCCCGTACTCGTTGGCGCTGGCTTCGCGCGGGTCCTCCTCCGCGTGGTCCCGGAGTTCACTCACACTCGGCCGGCGGAACAGCGCGTTGTCGTCGAAGCCCATCTTGGCATCGAGCGCCAGCAGCTGGCCATCCTTGGTGAGAACCAGCGGGTTGATCTCCACCATCGTGGCGTCGAGATCGCGGAACGCGCGGTGACAGCCCATCAGGACCGTGACCATCCGGTTGATGACCGCACCCGGCAGCCCGAGCCCGAAGGCGATCTCGCGGGCCTGGAACGCCTGCATGCCCACCGCGGGCTCCATCACCTGGCGGAGTATCGTCTCGGGCTCCGACTTGGCGATCTCCTCGATCTCGACACCGCCGTGGGGGTGGGCGACCAGCATGATGCGCTCGGTCTTCCGGTCCAGCACGAAGCCGATATACATCTCCCGCTCGATCGGCACCGCCGCCTCCACGTACAGCCGATGGACCACCTTTCCCTCGGGGCCGGTCTGGTGGGTGACCAGGCGCTTGCCGAGCAGTTCGGTCGCGGCTTTCCGGACCTCATCCTCGGTGTTGCACAGCTTGATACCACCGGCCTTGCCGCGCGCGCCGGAATGGATCTGCGCCTTGACCGCCCAGCGTGCCCCGCCAATCTCCGCGGCGCGATACGCCGCCTGCTCGGCGCTATAGGCCACGCCGCCGCGCGGCACGGCGACGCCGAAATTGGCGAGCAGCTCTTTGGCCTGGTATTCGTGAATATCCATGGGAAGCCTTTAGCCTTTAGCCGTTGGCCATTGGCCATTGGCCGTTGGCTGATCTGATTGAACACCAGTTCCGCGGATGACGGAACACCTTGCTCCTGCGATGGCATCCTGACGGTATCGTCTGATGGCCAACGGCTAACGGCCAACGGCGTTCTGCTGAATCGCCCGGGCGATATCGACGATGTTCTGCGCCATGCGGGCGCTCGCTGCGTCGATCATCCGGCCATCGAGTTGCGCCGCGCCCCGGCCCTCGCGTGCCGCCTCCTCCAGCGCGATCAGAATGCGACGCGCCCGATCCACTTCGGCGGCGGGCGGCGAGAAGACCTCGTTGGCCAGCGCGATCTGCGACGGGTGGATGGCCCACTTCCCCTCGATGCCCATCGCGGCGCCACGCTTCGCCGCTGCGCGGTAGCCCTCGGGGTCCTTGAAATCGCCGAACGGGCCGTCGATGGGACGGAGACCGTAGGCGCGACAGGCGACAATCATCCGGGTGAGCGACGCGTGCCACTGGTCGCCCGGGTAATCGGGGTTGAGCCCGCCGATCACCACGGTCCGGGCCCGCAGGCTCGCCGCGTAGTCGGCCACACCGAAATGCATGGCTTCCAGTCGCTTCGAACTCTGGGCGATCTGCTCGACGTTGGCCATCCCCAGCGCCGTCTCGATCAGCACGTCGATGCCGATGCGGTGGCTGAGCCCCTTGGCCATCTCGATTTGCGTCAGCAGCGCATCGGTCAGGTAGACATCCGCCGGCACGCCCACCTTGGGCACCAGGACGACGTCGAGCTTGTCGCCCGCCTGCTCGACCACGTCCACCATGTCGCGGTAGTAGTAGTGGGTGTCGATACCGTTGACCCGCACGCAGATCGTCTTGCCCTGCCCGCGCCAGTCGTACTCGTGCAGCGCGGCGATGACGTTGATCCTCGCCTGCTCCTTGTCCGCCGGGGCGACCGCGTCCTCGAGATCGAGGAAGACGTAGTCCGCCTCGCTCTCCAGCGCCTTGGCGAACATCGCCGGATTGGACCCCGGGACCGCCAGCTCGCTCCGCTGTACCCTGGGGCGGGCCGGTTCGTAGCGGGTATGACTCATACGCCGACCTTGACCTTCGCTTCCGCGGGCTTCGCCAGGGTCTCTGGTGAACCGGCCACGACTTTCGTGGGGAGCGGTGCCGCTGTCTCCAGCCAGTACTGCTGCGCGGCGGCGACGCCCTTTCCGAGCTCCACCTTGATACCGACATCACGCATGGCCATCTCCGCGCCGCCGATCCCGGCGAGCAGCGTGATCTCGTTGAGATCGCCCAGATGCCCAATTCGGAACAGCTTGCCGGCGACCTTGTTCAGGCCCGCGCCCAGCGCAAAGTTGTAGCGTCGGTAGGCCACGTCAATCACGTCGGCGCCGTTGAAGCCGGAGGGCACCATGATGGCGCTCACCGTATCGGAATACCACTTCGGCGCCTTGGCACAGAGCGAAAGCCCCCACGCCGCCACCGCGCGGCGGCACCCTTCCGCCAGACGGTGGTGCCTGGCGTACACGTTTTCAAGCCCCTCCTCGAACAGCATGTCGAGCGCCTCCCGCATGCCGTACAGCATGGGTATCGAGGGCGTGTAGGGGAAATACCCGGTCGCGTTCGCCTTGAGCATGTCCTCGTAGCTCCAGTAGCACCGTGTCAGCTTCGCCGTCTTTCCCGCTTCGATCGCGCGCGGGCCGGCCGCGACGATGCCCGCCCCGGCCGGCAGCATGAAGCCCTTCTGCGACCCTGTGACGGTGATGTCGACCTTCCATTCGTCCATCTGGAAATCGAGACTGCCGAGCCCGCTGACACTGTCGACGAACAGCAGCGCGGGGTGCCGCGCGGCATCCATGGCCTTCCGCACCGCGCCGATGTCGCTGGTGACACCGGTGGCAGTCTCGTTATGCACCACACAGACGGCCTTGTACTCGTGCTTCGTGTCCTGGCTGAGCAGGTCATGAATCTGGTCGGGCGGCGCACCTTCGCCCCATTCGACGTCGACCGCGGTCACATCCAGGCCCAGCCGCTGCATCATGTCGATCCACAGGTGGCTGAACTGGCCGTAGCGGAACGAGAGGACCTTGTCGCCCGGTGAAAGCGTGTTGACCAAGGCCGACTCCCAGCCACCCGTCCCCGTCCCGGGGAAGAGGATGACCTGCCCCGTCTCGGTCTTGAAGACCCGGCGCAGGTCCTTGAGCAGCGGCCCGGCGAGCTGCGGAAAGGAGGATGAGCGGTGATCCTCCATCTGGACGTGCATCGCCCGGAGGATGCGATCCGGGGTATTCGTCGGTCCGGGAACAAACAGGAAGTTGCGTCCGGCCATGGCTCCATCCTCCGCGCTGAAGAAGACACACAGCGAGAGCTCTGGGCTCCCGCACGAATGCGTGCGGTCAGCAGTATGTTCCTGTGCGCTGACCGCATCCCTCGTTCCCTGGACCACTGTTCATGACGGCACGCTCAGGCCAGCTCACCCGGCGCGATCTGCTGACAGACCTCTACTGGACCGCCGTGCAGGCCGCCGCGCCCGGACCGGCGCTGCGTGCCGCGCTGGCTGGCCGGACCACTCCCCCCGGGCGCCGGATCCATCTGCTCGCCCTCGGCAAGGCCGCGCTGCCCATGGCCGAGACCGCCGTAGCGGTTCTCGCCGAGCAGGGGACCGCGCCGGTGGGCGGCCTGCTGGTCGTTCCGGAGCCGGCAGTCACGCCGCATCCGAATCTGCTCGTCGCCGTGGGCCAGCACCCCCAGCCGGGCACCGGCTCGCTCGCCGCCGCAGAACAGCTGGCCAGCGCTGTCGCGGCGGTCGAGCCGGGTGATGAAGTCTGGGTGCTGTTGTCCGGCGGTACGACCAGCCTCGTTGGCGCGCCAATTCCATCGATCACGACCGGGGACCTGGCGGCGCTGTATCGTCTACTCCTGGGTTCGGGCCTGGACATCACGGCGATGAATCGGGTCCGGAAACGTTTCGCGCGCTGGGCCGGTGGGCGCCTGGCAGCGGCGCTGGCTCATGCCCACGTGAAAAGTTTCACAATCTCGGACGTCATCGGAGACGATCTCGGCGCTATCGGCTCGGGACCATGCGTTCCGGACCCCTCCTCCGCCGCCGACATCCGTACTGTGCTCGAAGCTGCGCAGCTGTGGGACCGGGTGCCGCTTGCTCTCCGCAGCCACCTCGACGACGTCGAACAGGGCCGAGCGGCCGAGACCCCGAAACCCGATCATCCGGCATTCGCGGCGACCAAGACAACGCTGATCGCCAGCAACCGCCTCGCACTGGATGCGGTGTTGGGTCGGGCGCGGAGTCTCGGCTACAGGTCAGTGCTTGTCAATGCCGCCCTCGCGGGCGAGGCCGCCGTTGTGGGCCACCAGATCGCGGCGATACTGCTCGGATACAATGCTACAAATCTGTCAGGAGCGCAAGTCGGGGAGATGAATAAAGATGCGGTACTCGTCTGGGGCGGCGAGACAACGGTGACGCTTACACCCGATGCCGGCCTTGGTGGCAGGTCGCAGGAACTGGCCCTCGCCGCGGCCGAAGTCTTGGATGGTACACCCGGCAGTGGAGTCCTGCTGCTTGCCGCGGGGACCGATGGTCGGGATGGGCCGACCGACGCCGCCGGCGGATTCGCCGAGCCGAATACCTGGAACACCGTTCGGCGCGCGGGCCGCGACCCCGCCTCCGACCTGGCCCATCACCGGAGCCACGCCGCGCTGGAAGCCGCAGGCGCCCTCTTCACGACCGGGATGACCGGGACCAATGTGATGGATCTTGTCATCGGAATCGTACCCGTGCCGGCCTAGCGTCTTCCGGTTTTTCCGATCCTCCGCCCACTCCCTGCCCCGAATCGCCGTCGCGGCCCTCCGTTCTCGGCGTCCGAGAGCGCCACATGGGAAAGCCGAGGCGGGTGTGTCCGGGAGACGACGAAAACCGGCGCTGATCATTCGGCGCACGGGAAGGGAGGTCATCCTTCGAGGTGTCGCGCCGCAGGCTCGGGCGCTTGCCGGCGGATGCTGAGCCCGGATGGGTCGTGCTTAGGGCCGCCCGTCCTCGTCCGGCCGGTAGTCCGGGCCCAGAATCACGCTGACGTCCACCCGTCGCAGTGAGTCCGGCCTCGTGCCGATCCGACCAGTACCAAGGGCCTGACGCACCTGGGCAGCGACGGCGGCGTCGCCACGCCTGACCACGATCCGGGTTGAATCCACGAGTGAATCGGCATTCCCGAAATAGACCACATCAAGACCCATCCGCCGCAGGCGCCGGGTGCCGAGGCGGGCCAGCCCGGACCGGCCGCTGCCGTTCAGCACTTCGACGATGATGCGATGGTCCGCCGAGGGAATGTCAAAGGCGTGGCCTTCGACCCGATCGCGCCGGAGCACACGGGTGACCAGGACCAGCAGCAGGACCGTGAGGAGCAGTCCGCCGGCGATCAGCCAGCGGCGCGGGGCAGGAGCGAGTTCCACAGCCGTACCGTGGGATCGGGGAGGGCCCAGCCACGGGCGATCGCATGGGTGATCCGCGCCTGGGCGACTTCGCGCAGCACGGCACCGGAATCGTGCGGGAAACGCCGGGCCCACTCGGCGCGCCGCGGGGCCTGAAAGGTCCGCCCAGGTTCGAGGTAGTCCGCGCAGTAGAGCGCCCGTCCGACCAGATCCCACTCCGCCAGCCCGACGCTGTGGTAGCGCACCGCATCGAGGACACCCCGATCCGTCTCCCCATCGGCTTTGGCGCGCGCGGCACTGGCAGGACCATGGCGCAGTTCCGCCGGTCCGGGAACCGACGGCGCCCAGCGTTGCAGCTCGTCCTCGGGCGCATCACGCAGCGCATCGTGAAGCCAGACGGCCCGAAGCCACCGGTTCCGCTCGTTGTCCGGAACGCCCATCTCCTCCGCCCACGTCGCCGCCAGCTGGGCGACGCGTTCGATGTGCGCCAGACGGGTTGGCGTCACCACTGCCCAGACTGGAAGCGTTGGACGAAGGCCGGACGGCGTGGGGCGCGCTTCACGGATCAGGTTCAACGGAACTCCGCACCAAGGATATGGTTGTCGAGCAGTCTCGTGGGGCCGACGCGGGCTGCAAGAGCGACGATCGTGCCAGCGTTTGCCTGCGCCACGGGTTCGAGCGACTGCGAATCGACGATGGCAACATAGTCGAGTGTAACTGCTGGCGCGGCAAGGAATTGCTGCTCCAGCAGTCCGGCAAGCCTGGTGGGGTTCGTCTCGCCAGCCCGCCACGCGGCATCGGCGGAGCGGAGCGCCTGGTTCAGGATCAATCCGTCGCGCCGGTCCTGACTCGACAGGTAAGCGTTGCGGCTGCTCAACGCCATGCCATCGGCTTCCCTGACGATGGGCACAACCTCCAGCGCCACCGGAAAGTCGAGATCGCGCACCAGCTGCCGGATCAGGGTCGCCTGCTGGATGTCCTTCTGTCCGAAGACTGCGAGATCCGGCTGGACCAGGTTGAACAGCTTCGCCACGATCGTCAGCACCCCGGTAAAATGATCGGGGCGCACCGCACCTTCCCATCGCGAGGCGAGTGCTCCCGGAACCACCCGGATCTCGGAGCCGGGGGAATACATCACCTCGACCTCCGGGACGAACAACGCCTGCGCGCCTCGGGCGGCGAGGAGTGCACGGTCACGCGCGAGATCACGGGGATAGCGGGCCAGATCCTCGTGCGGACCAAACTGGAGCGGATTGACGAAGATGCTGACGATCACCGCTTCCGTGAGTCGCGCGGCGCTGTCCACCAGCGCGAGATGACCTTCGTGCAGCGCCCCCATCGTGGGGACCAGTCCGATGCGGTGGCCGGCCTGCCGCTGGCGGGCCACCCAGGCCCGGAGCGGTTCGACGGTCGCGAACTCCTGCATCGGCGCCACCGCCCGAGCACCGGCGGGCCTCACTCGAAGCTGTGTTCGCGTCCGGGGTAGCGACCCTCGCGCACGTCGGTGGCGTAGGTGTCGGCCGCGCGCCGGACGACGGTGGCGAGCTCGGCCCATGTCTGCAGGAACTTGGGCCGGAACCCCTCGTTGAGACCAAGCATGTCCTGGAGGACCAGCACCTGGCCATCGCAGCCGGGCCCCGCCCCGATCCCGATGGTCGGGAGACTGAGCGACCGGCTGACGTCGGTGGCGAGTTCGGCGGGCACGAGTTCCAGCACCAGCGCACAGGCACCGGCGTCCTCGAGAAACCGGGCGTCGGAGCGGAGCCGGTCGGCAGCGGCGCGCTCGCGGCCCTGCACCCGGTACCCGCCGAGCTGGTGCACCGACTGCGGCGTAAGGCCGAGGTGTCCCATCACCGGGATGCCGATCCGCACCAGTGCGCGCACCGTCTCCGCCATATGCTCGCCGCCCTCGAGCTTCACCCCATGCGCCCCGGTCTCCTGCAGCACCCGTCCGGCGTTCCGGAGCGCCTCCTCGACCGACACCTGGTAACTCAGGAATGGCATGTCCACGAAGACCAGCGAGCGGTGCGCACCACGCACCACCGCGGCCCCGTGGTAAATCATCTGGTCGAGGGTCGCGCTGAGCGTGGTCTCGTGGCCGGCCACCACCTGGTTCAGCGAGTCGCCGACCAGCAGCAGGTCCACCGCCCCATCCAGCAGCCGCGCGAACAGGGCGTCGTAACAGGTCAGGACGGTGATCTTGCGCCCCTCCCGCTTGAGTTCCCGGAGATCGGGGACGGTGAGCGGCTTCGGTGCGGTCATGGGGTCGTTCCGCGAGTGAAGGAGGTCACGCGTCGCCGTCCTTCCGGACCGGCGCCAGCTGGTCCAGCTCCTCGATTTCCCGCTGCCACCAGTCGCGATGCGGCAGCTGCGGGTGCGGGACCCGAATGTCGGGGTCACGCAACCGGCGGGTACCGAACCGCACGATGTCGAGGTCCAGCGTGCGCGGTCCCCACTTCTCCTCCCGGGTGCGGCCGTTCTCATCCTCGATACGGTGCAGCAGCTTGAGAAAGCGCCCGGGATCCAGCGCCGTCTCGACCAGCACCATCTGGTTGAGGAAACGGAGCTGCCCCTCCGGACCACCGGCGGGTTCGGTCTCCTCGACCGACGACACGGCGAGAATGGCGGAGAGCGGCAGCTTGGCAATCGCTTCGCGGGCCCGCATCAGATAGCCCTCGCGATCGTCGAGGTTGCTGCCAAGGGCGACGTAGACGCGCTCGCGCGGATTCATAGGTCGTGGGAGAAGTGACGGGCGATGACCTCGAGCCGGTCGGCGACGCCGGTCAGCTCGCGCACCGTTCGTTCGAGCTCGGTGTGACTTCGGGCGGCCTCCGCTGCCCGGCGCACGGTCGTGCCGGCATCCTCCAGCGTCCGGGTCGAGACAGCCGCCACGCGGTCCATCTGCTCCCGGAGGCGCAGGGCCGACTGCTCCTGCCGGCCAGCGGTCTCGGCGATCCGCCGGGCGTGATTTCCGGCATCCAGGGTCCCGGTCACGATGTCTTCAAGGGCGCGGGCGGCGTCGGCCGAGAGCTGCTCCACCCCGCGCACCGTGTCCGTGCCGCGATCCATCTCTTCGGAAATCTGCGCCACCTGCCCGAGGATGGCGGCGACGAGCCCGCCGGCCTCCCGCGACGCCTGGGCGCTTTGCGCCGCGAGCTGGCGCACCTCCTCCGCCACCACGGCGAACCCGCGCCCCTGCTGCCCGGCCCGCGCCGCCTCGATGGCGGCGTTGAGCGAGATGAGATTGGTGAGGTCGGCGATTTCGCGAATAGTACCGATGAACCCGATCAGCCGGTTGCTGACCTGGTAGAGCTCACCGACCTGGCGCGAACTGGACCCGACGAAGCCCTGCAGCTCGACCAGCCGGCGCATGGCATCGAGGATCTGCTCCCGATTGCGAGCGGCGATCTCGCTCGCTACGGCGGAGGACTTCGCCGCCGCCGCGCCGTCGATCACGACCTCGCGAGCCTGGTCAGCCAGCCCGTTCATCGCTTCCCGCCCCTGGGCAATCAGCTGCTCTTGCTCCGCCGCGCCGCCGCGGATGATATGCGCGGTCTCGGCCACGCCCGCCGCCGCGGTGCGGAGCTGATCCACCGTCAGCGCCAGCGCCTTCACCTGCTGGCCGACCTGCTCGACGGTTTCCACCAGCGGCCGGCGCAGATCCGCGATATGGATCGCGGTGGCGAGCTGGCTGGCGAAGGTCGCAGCCGCCGCGATCTCCTTCTTGCCATAGGTATGGGTCTTGTGGTGGTCGAGTTCGAAGGTGCCGATCACTTCGTTCCCGAACCGCAGCGGCAGCACCAGCATGCTCAACGCATCGGTGGTCGGGGCGAGGACCCGGTCGTCGGCGCGGGCATCGGTCACCGCGACCGGCCCGGCGCTCTCGATGGCACGGGCGCGCAACTGCCCCGCGTCGAACGGCGGCTCGCCCCGGTTGGGCCAGCCGAGCGCCCCGCGATAGAGCAGCGTGGAGGTGCCGCCCTCGTGGCGGTAGATCCGGAAGTCGCTCCAGTCCAGCACCCGGTTGGCCATCCGCTCCAGTTCGGCGAAGGCCTCCTTGAGCGACAGATTGCTGGTGATGATCCGTTCCCGCAGATGGATCTTGTTCAGCTCCTCGGCGGCGATCGCCTCCTCGAGGATCCGGGTGGTCAGCATCCCCAGCACGGTGAGGACCCCCAGCGCCGTGAGCCAGCCCTCCAGCGGCAGCGCCCGGATAGCGGCCACCGCGATCACGGCGCCGATCAGGGTCAGCATGTACGAGAGCACTTCGTAGCGGAGGATCATCAGCCGCTCGTGATGCTCCAGCTTGCCGCGCAGCAGCAGGGTGAAGTAGAACAGGGCGCGGGTGAAGAAGAAGTACATCCCGGCCAGCGTGATCGCCGGAGTCAGGAACTCGAGCGAGATGCCGGGAGGATCGACCCGGACGAAGACCGCCGCATAGGCCCCATAGGCGGCGACAAAGGCGAGGACCTCGCGGGCGCCGTTGATCCACGCCACCCGCAGTATTTTCCGGCGCCAGAAGGCGTCGGCGGTGAAGATGCCCAGGCCCAGGGCGAAGACCACCATGCCGGGGCCGACCGTCACCGCGCCGACCAGCACGGCGACGCCAATCTGGGTCAGATAGGAGAACTTGGAGAGCGGAATCTGGCCGTGGCGCAGCAGGATGATGACGATCAGCAGCGCCAGGACCACCCACGGCTGCGCGAGCCAGCGGCGGTCGAGGGCGACCGCGGCCAGCCCCACGATCGTCCCGCCCCAGGCAATGAGCTGGGCATAGCCCATCAGCACCCGCCGCGTGGCAGGCATCAGGCGGCCGCCCCGTGATCGAGCGCCGAGCGCAGGGCGCCGAGAAACCGCCCCGCCCCCACCGGCCCCTCGCGCGCCAGGCAGTCGACCAGCGCGCTGCCCACGACCACGCCATCGGCGAGATGCGCAACGGTGCGGGCCTGCGCCGGTGTGCTGATCCCGAAACCGACCGCGAGCGGGAGCGCACTCACCGCGCGGACCCGGGCGATGTACCCCTCCATGCCGCTCGCCAGCGTGCTGCTGGCACCGGTGACCCCGAGGCGGGCGACGAGATACAGGAAGCCCTCCGCCTCGCGCACCACATCGGCCAGGCGTGGTCCCGTGCTGGTCGGCGCGACAAGTCGGATCAGGGAGAGCGGGCTTCCCCGCACGATCGCTTCGGTGGCCGGGTCGTTGCCGGCGGGCAGGTCCGTCAGCAGCAGCCCCGCGACACCGATTTCCGCGGCATCGCGGACGAATCGCTCGACGCCGTACCGCAGCACCGGGTTGAGATAGCTGAACACCACCACCGGGAGGTCGAGCCGCGCCTCGGCGATCAGGTCCAGGGTCCGCGCCACCGTCATCCCGGCCTGCAGCGCCTCGAAGGTGGAGCGCTGGATCGTGGGGCCGTCGGCCAGCGGATCGCTGAACGCGACGCCGACCTCGATGATGTCGGCGTGCTCCGCGGCGCGCTGCAGCGCCTCCAGGCTCTGCGCCCGGTCCGGATGTCCCGCCGTGAGGTAGGGAATGAGCGCGGTCCGGCCGGACCGGTGCAGGCCGGCCCATGTCTCCGCGAGGCGGGCGTCAGACAAAATAGTCGCCGACAATGATGCCATACCGATCGGGGTTAGTGACCTTGACGATCGACCGGAGGAAGGCGCCGCCGCCGTCCTGCGCCGCGAGATTCGCCTCGGTCCCGGGCGGAGCGACCATGGCGCCGTTGATATCGATACCGATCCGCACCAACGGACGGTTCAGGAAATTCTGATCCGGGTTGGCGGCGGAGACGACCGCCACCTCGAAGGTGTCCAGGATGACGCAGGTGCCCACGGGGTACACGCCGATCAGGTTGATCAGCGCCTTCACCAGCATCGGGTCGTACCCGCGGCGCGGGTTCTCCCACATTTCGCGCAGCACCTGGTCCGGCTGGATCGGCACGGTCTGGTAGCTGCGCCGGGTGGTCGCCGCATCGTAGCCGTCGGCGACGGCCACGATGCGGGAGAAGATGCCCATTTCCCGGGGCCGGATGGCCTTGGGATAGCCGGTCAGATCGGTCTTCATGTGGTGCTCGTGGGCCACGACGATCTGGCGATAGGGAACCTCGCCGTAGCCGCGCATGTTGAACAGCGTCAGCACCCCGAGCCAGGGGTGCGTCTGCATCATCTTCCACTCTTCCTCGGTCAGGCCGGTCGCCTTGTTGAGCACGTCGACCGGAATGCGCGCCTTGCCCACATCGTGCAGCAGCGCCGCCAGCCCGAGATCGTAGAGCTGCAACCGGGTCAGCGCGAGCTTCTTGCCGATGGCGACCGACAGGATGCACACATTCACTGAGTGAGTAAACGTATACTCGTCGTAGTCGCGAATGGTGGTGAGGCCGAGCAGCGAGGTCTCGTTGTTGAGCACCTGGTCGACGATCGCCTGCACCGCGCGCTTCACCTTGGTGATCGAGGTGGTGCGGCCCAGCCGCACGCTGTTGATCAGGTCCTTCGTCACCGCCACGCCGTGGGAATAGGTCCGCTTCGCCACCTCGCGGGCCTTTTCCGCTTCCGCGACCTTATCCTCCGATTCGAGCGGTGGATCCACTTCGATGTGGCTGACGCTGCCGAGCGCCAGGCGGTCGCGGAACTCGATCAGCCGCTCGGGATCGGGGTCCCCGCCGCGGGCCGACAGTGCGAGCAGCACGCCGAGGAAGATCTGCCATTCCCGCCGTTCGACGCCGGAGGCGACCCGCAGGGTGCCGACCTCGAGGGCCTTGAGGGCGGCGAGGGTGTTGGAGAAGGAGGCGTAGTTGTCGAGCTCGAGCCGAAGCCGGGTCCCGTTCACGAAGATGAAATCGCCGGAGAGGCGAAGTTCGATCTCGCCCTGGGAGTCGAGCAGCGCCAGGGAAGCGGCCTGCAGTTCATCGAGCGACTTCTGGGCGGTCGTGTTCTCGATCGGGTAGAGCTTGAGGCTCCGCAGCGCGGTGTACATCGCCAGGAGGAAGGCGCGACCGGCATGGCGCAGGAAGGCATCGCCGGAGCTCTTCTCCTCGGCGAGGTGGGCCAGTTCCGGGTCGCGGGTCACTGGCCCGACTCCCGCAGGGCCCGGCCCACGGCGGTGCGGACCACCAGTTCCTTGTCATCCTTGTGCTTCTGCAGGATCTCGCGGGCCTCGGGCGACCTGAGCCGACCGATCGCGAGCGCGGCGCAGGCCCGGACCTCCGGCGATTCCTTGCGCTTGAAGAGCCCGCCCGGCGACAGCATCGCGCTGAGACCCTCCAGCGCGGCGTTGCCGGCGATCATCGCGTAGGCTTCGAAGAAGCGCATTCGTTCGGTCAGGTCGATCTCCCGCGGCACCTTGCCCTGCACCACCGGCTCAATGCGCCGCAGGGCGCCCTTGTAACCGCGCCGTCCGAGCGCCTGCACCGCGGCGATGCGCACCTCGCGGTCAGTGTCATCGACCGGTCGCTCGAGCGCCGACAGGGCGGCCGGCGTGCCGATCGCATCCAGCGCCTGGGTGCCCGCGAGCCGGATCGGGGGGTGGGGGTGACCGAGGATGTCGCTGAGGCCGGGCACGGCCGCCTGCAGCTTGAGTCGGCCGCAGAGCAGGATGACGGATGGCAGCGACTCCGACTCGGGCAGGCGCAGCAGGCGGAGCACCTCCTGCGGACTGGTCTCGGCCAGCCGGTCCGCGGAGGACGCGAGCAGCTTGGCGACCGGCGAGGCGAGCGGCACCTTTGGCAGCCAGACCATCACGGTCTCGAGACCGGCGGGACGGAGCTCGCGGAACAGCTCGCCCAGGTCTTCTTCGCTCGGCGGAGTCTGCGCCTCGGTGACCGACTGCAGGATCTGCTGCAGCACCTCGGGCTCGGAGAGCCGGCCCGTCAGGCTGTCGAGCCGCTCACGCTCCTCGCCCCGCAGCAGTTCCTGCTGCCGCACCAGCAGTCGGCTCTCCCGCAGGATCAACGCAACCGAACGGAAGTCGCCGGCGTTGAGCACGTGCGGAAGGTAGGTCTCCATCGTGGAGAAGGTGTCGCTTCGGGCCCATGGCTCGGGGCGCTGCTCGACGATGTCGAACAGGATGTTGAGCACGTTGGAGCGCAGGTCCTGCTGGTACTCCCGCACGATGGCGTCGGCGATGGAACGGATCTCCGCTTCATCCAGCCAGTACAGCGTCGAATCGAAGTCTTCGACATCCACCACGCCGGGCCGCTTGGGCGGGGCCTCCTCCTGCACCTTCCCACGGGTGTCCTGCTGCTGGCTCTCGACGATGTTCGGATCGGTCGGTGGCGCGACGCTGTAGGCGCCTTCGCCGGAGAGCCCGGGGACAGTCGCGTCGGTGGTGAATTCGGTAAAGTGATACTGCACCAGCGAGAAGTCCTGCTCCCACAGCAGCGTCAGCAGGTCGTCGCCGGCGTCGGCGGCGAGGGAGCGGGCCCGCTGGACGATATCGAGAAAACGGACGATCTCCTCCTCTTCCACCCCCGGGAAGAGCGTCAGGACACGCATGCCGTCCTTGAACAGCGTCCAGGCGAGGCTTTCGGACTTGTTCGGCTGGTGGTAGACGACCTGCTCCTCCCAGACGATGTCGGTCTCGACGATCTGCAGCGTGAGGCGGTCGAGCCCGCTGGCCCAGATCGGCAGGAACGCGGCCCGCACGTTGTGTCCGGCGCGCTGATAGACCGGATTGTTGGGCAGGTACATCTGGAAGGCGCGCAGCCCCTTGACCAGGGTCCGCAGCAATTCCTCGACCTGTACCGGCGGCAGGAGCACGGCGCCCGGCATGCCGTCGGTCACGCGCGCCCCTCGAGCAGCGCGGCCACATGCGCGACATCCTTGTCGCCCCGTCCGCTGAGGCAGACCAGCACCGTGTCGTCGGCGCGCCAGTCGCCCGCGCGCCGGGTACACCAGGCGAGGGCGTGCGCCGTCTCCAGCGCCGGAATGATGCCTTCGAGGCGCGAGAGCGCCTGCAAGCCATCGAGTGCCTCGCTGTCGGTGACAGCCTCGTAACGGACCCGGCCGCTGTCGCGCAGCCAGCTGTGTTCCGGACCGACGCCGGGATAATCGAGGCCGGCGGAGATGGAGTGGGCCGGGAGCACCTGACCGTCCTCGTCCTGCAGCAGGTAGCTGAGACAGCCGTGCAGCACGCCGGGCTGGCCGGCCGACAGTGTGGCGGCGTGGCGCCCGGAGGCGATCCCTTCGCCCGCCGCTTCGACGCCGACCAGCTTCACGCCCGCGTCGTCGATGAATCCGCTGAACATGCCGATGGCGTTGGAGCCGCCACCCACGCAGGCGACCACCGTGTGCGGCAGCAGTCCGGTGCGCTCCAGCATCTGGGCACGGGACTCCCGGCCGATGACCGACTGGAAATCCCGCACCATGCGGGGATAGGGATCGGGGCCGACGACGGAGCCGATGATGTAGTGCGTCGTCGGGACGTTGGTGACCCAGTCACGCAGCGCCTCGTTGGTCGCGTCCTTGAGCGTGCGGGTGCCGGAGGTGACGGGGACGACGGTGGCACCGAGCAGCTTCATGCGGTAGACGTTCAGCGCCTGCCGCTCGATGTCCTCCGCCCCCATGTAGACCACGCACTCCAGTCCGAAGCGGGCGCAGACGGTGGCGGTCGCGACGCCGTGCTGGCCGGCGCC
>JAWXBX010000286.1:0-21087 GCA_034440415.1 Gemmatimonadota bacterium
ATGGGGGAGAGCGGCTCCCGATCGGGCAGCACCAGCCCGATGCCATGCGTGAGCGACGGCTGCACCAGCGGGATAACCCGCAGTCCCGGGATGGCGCCGACGATCTTGACGAAGGTCTGCGGCAGGATGCTGGACCACCGACCGGTATGGAGCAGCGCCGTCAGGGTGAGCACCGAGTTGGTCTCGATGACCGGATGCGGAATGGCGCCCAGCTCACGAAAGGTGGCATCGAGGATCCGGCGATTCTGCATCTCCGGGGTCATCAGGCACAGCGGCAGCGTGGCGGCGTCGTGCCACGAGGCCTCGGGTCGTTCCGACAGCGTCCCCCCCGCCGGCGTGAACAGCAGGTAGCGCTCATGATAGAGGGGAATGGTACGGACATTATTGAGCGGCTCGTTGTCGAGATAGGTGATCCCCGCATCCACGCTGAAGTCATCCAGCCCGCGCTGGATCGCGATCGATGACTGCGATAGCACCGTGAGCGTGACACCCGGGTGTCGATCCGCGAGGAGCGCGGCGATCAGCGGGACGACCGGGAGGGCGACGGGAATCACGCCGAGCCGGAGGCGGCCCTGCAGGCCACCACGGAGGGACGCCGCTTCCTGGCGCAGGCTGGAGGTATCGGCCTCGACCCGGCTGGCCCAGGCGAGGATCTGCTCTCCTTCGACCGTGAAGCCCTCGAACCGCCGGCCCCGTCGCACCAGCAGCAGGCCCAACTCTTCCTCCAGCTGCTTGATTCCCGCCGAAAGGGTGGGCTGGGTGACATTGCACGCCTGGGCGGCGCGAACGAAGTGCTGTTCGCGCGCGAGCGCCGCGAGATATTGCAGCTGGCGGAGGAGCATGGGCAGAAAAGTAAGGATCTGGCGGGCCGAAAGACACCAGCGGGTGGCGCGCCGGAATCGGCCAGCCTTAACCTTCTGTCACCGCGAATCGGGAACCCCGACACCCCACCCGACGTTGATCAGGGACCGCCCATGCTGACACTCACTGCCGCCACCTGGCTGGTCCGTCTCGCGGCTGGCTATCTCCTTGCCGGTCTCGTCTTCTCCCTGCCCTTCGTCCTCCGCTGGGCCGGCCGGCTCGACCCGGTCGCGGCCCATGGCACGCGCGGGTTCCGGCTGCTGATACTGCCGGGCGCCGTGCTGCTGTGGCCGCTGCTGGCGTTCCGCCTTCTCCGAGGCGACACCGCGCCGCCGATGGAACGCACCGCCCACCGCCGGAACCGCCCATGATCCGCCGACTGCGCACCCGGCACCGGTGGATGATCGTAATCGTGGCACTGGCCTGCCTCGTCCTCTCGACGGTCGCGCTGCTGGCGCGGACACCGGCCCGGCCGATAGCGGTGCCGCCCACCCTGCAGCTCGGGGATCCAGCACCGTGAGTTCCTTCTACCGCGCGGTCAACTGGAACCGGCAGAAGTTCATCTATGACGGTGCCCTGGCCGCGCTCGTCATGAGCTACCTCGGGATTTTCATGGGGATCACGCTTACCCGTGACCCCAATGCCACGATCGAAACCGCCTTAATCCGCGCGCTCGGGAGCGGCGCGCTGGTACTGCTCACGATCACGCTCATGATCGGCCCGCTGGCCCGGCTCACACCCCGAGTCCTCCCGATCCTCTACAATCGCCGCCACCTCGGAGTCACGGTCTGCCTGCTCGGGCTGGGACATGCCACCTTCGCGCTCATCCAGTTCCACGCTCTGGGAGACGTGAATCCCTTCGTGAGCGTGCTCACCGGCGCCGCGGATGTCCGGAAGATCAGCGCCTTCCCTTTCGAGTGGCTGGGGCTCCTTGCCCTGGGCATCCTCACGCTGATGGCGGCCACGAGCCACGACTACTGGCTCGCGACCCTGAGTGCGCCGGTCTGGAAGGGCCTCCACATGTTGGTGTACGTCGCCTTCGGACTGCTGGTGGCCCATGTCGCGTTCGGCAACCTGCAGGCGACCACCAATCCGGTACCGGTCATTCTCCTCGGCGGCCAGGCCATCCTGGTATTCGGACTGCAGTGCTGGGCCGGGTGGCGGGAGCGGGCGGGAGACCAGGACGCGGTGGTGGCAGGGACGGCTGGCTGGGTGGATGTGTGCGGCGTGACCGAGATCCGTGAATCACGCGCCCGCATCGCGCTGGTGGGGGGCGAACGCATTGCCGTGTTCCGCTACGGAGGGAAGGTCAGCTGTGTCTCGAACGTCTGTCAGCACCAGAATGGGCCGCTGGGTGAGGGAAAGATTGTGGACGGCTGCATCACCTGTCCCTGGCATGGCTACCAGTATCTGCCGGACAGCGGGCAGTCGCCACCGCCATTCACGGAAAAGATCCCGACCTTCAACGTGCGGGTCCATGAAGGACGGGTTCTGGTCCACTCGACCCCGAACCCCCCGGGGACGCGGGTGGAACCGGCGGTGATCCGGTGACCGATCTCGATCCGTTCTACGTCGGCTACCACTCGATGGCCCCGACAGCCATCGGGCGTGGGGTGCGGGTGACGGTCGCTCTCCTCGCCCTGCTCGGGCTCGGCTACGGCGTGACGCTGTCGCTCTCGATGAATCCCGAGGGACCGGGGGTGTTCGAGTACGGCCATCCCCGCACGCTTCACGGCCAGCTCCGGGAATTCCCCTACCCCTCCCTGCTCGTCCCCGGACCCGGGCTCACCGATCGGAAGGCCGCCTACACCCGCTACCTCCTCGTTGCCGCAGGGAAGCACGGAGCGCAGGCGCTGACGGCGGGACACGACGGGGCGTGGGTGGAACTCACCGGAACGCGCATCGCGCGCGCGGGGCGGGAGATGCTCGAGCTCGCACCCGATGGACTGCTCGAGACTCCTCCCGCACCCAACGTCCGCCAGGGCATCCCGATCTCGCCGCCGGTCTCACTCGGCGTCGCTACGCTCACCGGCGAGATCGTGGACAGCAAGTGCTGGCTCGGGGTGATGAAGCCGGCCACGCGCGGCGTGCATCGGGGCTGTGCCAGCCGGTGCCTGAGTGGCGGCATCCCGCCACTGCTGCTGGTGCGGGACACCAGCGGGGCCACGACCGCGCAACTCCTGCTGGTGGGAGCGGACGGCCGAGCGGCCCACGAACGCTTCAAGGCGCTGGTGGGCCGCGATGTGCAGCTGACGGGCGAGGTGATCCGGGAGGGCGACCTGCTGGTGATGCGGGTGGCGACCGTCGTGGAGCCGTAGCGGCCGCGCGGGGGTCGCGCGTAGGGGCCGCGTGGGGGCCGGATGTAGGGGCCGCATGCATGCGGCCCCTACGCGGCCCCTACATTCGGCCCCTACGGCGATATCACGACAACGCTGTCGACGTAATACGGCGTATCGGCAAAGCAGGAGGTCGGTACACCACGATGTTCGGTGTAGTGCAACCGAACCTGCCTGCCCACCAGCGAATCCAGCGCCTGCACGACCCGCTCGTCCCGCACGCTGAACTGCCACACCTGGGGCGACACGTTGGTGACCACCGACTGCCACAGCTCGCCCTCGTATGTCTTACACACCCAGCCCCGCTTGGAAAACTTCTGCATCGTTCCGCTGCGGTAGCCGTTGGAGTAATCCCAATGGAGCGCCAGCCAGGTGTACACCGCCATCAGCAGCAGCAGCCCCACCAGCAGCAGCAGGGCGCGGCGGCCCCAGCGGCGGGCCCGGCGCGGGGCGGCGGCCGGAGCAGCCGGCGTCGGTTCAGTGGGTGTCGTCATAGGGATCAAAGGTAACGGTGAATATCAGAACACCGTAGGGGGCCGCATGCATGCGGCCCCCACACATGCGGCCGCTACTGCCGCGGCGTCGTGCTGAACACCAGGCCCGACGCGATCACGAACACCCAGCCGGATTTCACCCGGTCGTTCTTGAACCGGTAGGCCAAATCCAGCCGAGTCACGTTCGCATCGGCGGCGCGCGAGGCGGCGAGCCGCAGCCCGAGCCCGACGTCGGTGCCGCTGCGCCGCTTGCTGCCATCATACCACGCTCCGCCATGATCGACGAAGCTGGCGAGTCCCAGGTCCAGCGACTTGAACACATCCTTGCCAAAGATGTAGCGATATTCGGCGGTCGCGAAATAGCTGCGGTCGCCGGTGAAGGCATGAATGGGAAAGGCGCGCGGGCCTACGGCAAAGCCGAGGTCGAATTCCGTCGCCGGCAGCGGATTGCTGATCCACCCGATGTCGGCATGACCAATCAGCAGGTGGCGTGAGGCGGGAGTGAGCACCACCGTGCCGCCCAGCGTCACGGAGCCGGAGTCGAGACCGCCACCGTTGTAGAGCCCGTTGGCCCGCGCGTCGATCCAGGCAAAGCCTCGGGTCAACTTGGTGCCGACCCGGGCCTGCGCCACCAGGCCGACCCCGCTCGAGTCATAGCCCAGGAAGCTCGGTGCCGCGAGCACGCCAAAGCGGGCAAAGTTGCTGACGTCGACATCCTCGTCCTGCCCGAACCGGGCAAAGCCGCTGGTGACGACGTAATTGGCCCGGCGCCATTCGATGAACGCCCCGAACGCGGCGGTGGTGGTACGGGTCGCGGTGTTGGTCGGCCAGATGGCGTAATCGTCGCGCCGGATATTCCCGCTGACTCCGATCCGGAGATACCCCCGGCTGCCCCGGCGGATGGCCTTGGCCAGTTCGGCGGAGCCGAGCACGTAGCGCCGGCGGAGTGAATCGCTGGCGGTACCGAACCCGCCGGTGAACCGCAGCACCCGCTCATTGCGCAGGTCGAGCAGCGTCTTCAGCCCGATCTTGTCGCTCAGCGAGAAGAACGGCCGCTCGATCGCCACCGAGCCGCGTTCCCCGTCCGACCGGTTCTCGTAGCGCAGGCCGAGCGACACGGTGCGCGCGACGAGCCGGGGCTGGAGGAACTGAAAACTGAGCTGATTGCGATCCGGCGTGTGGCGATACTTGGTGGAGAAGCGGGTCGCCGTGCCCAGCAGGTTCCGCTCGTTCAGGGCGACCTGCCAGTCGGTCTGGTTGCCAGCGCTGCGGAACCGGAGGTCGAGCTGCGTGGTCCAGCCGTCCCTGCTCCCGACACGGAGCACCATGCCGGAATCGGTCGTTACGGTATCCAGCGTCACCTTTCGGAAAACACCCACCGTCCGCAGGTTGCGAAGGGTCTCGGCGGCGTTCAGCGAATCGTACGGCTCGCCCACCTTGAGCAGCAGTTCGCGCCGGATGACGTATTCCGCCGTGGTGATGTGCAGTCCGTTGACCAGTCGGGGCAGCCAGCTCTTCACCTCGGTGGAGTCGAACACATCCGACCGCGCCACCACGATGTAGCGGATGATCGGGCGGCCGAGGGAATCGACGTCGGGCATCCGGCCGATCGGCCCGAAGGCGGAGTCCCGTCGGGGTACCTGCACCAGGCTGTCCTGGGCGGAGAGGGCGGCGGGGAGCACCAGCAGGGCCAGCAACATGAGCAGGCGGAGAGTCTTCATCGTGGGGGGGAAAGTACACCCCTGCCAGAGACCGGGGAACCGCCGGATGGTGGTGGCCGCACCGCGCCCTCGATTACTATACCGAATGGCACCATCACGCGTTCTCGCGGTCATCCCGGCCCGTGGCGGGTCCAAGGGCATCCCCCGCAAAAACGTCCGTTTTCTCGCCGGCAAGCCCCTGATCCGCTACGCGATCGAGCACGCCCTGGCCAGTCATCGGGTGGACCGCGTCGTGGTGACCACTGATGACGAAGAGATCGCGCATGTGGCGCAGGTGGCCGGCGCCGAAGTGCTGCTGCGTCCGGCGGAGCTCTGCGGCGACGCGGTGCCGCTCGACCCGGTGATCCACCACGCCGTGACGACATGGGAGGCCACCCGCGGCGAGCGGTTCGACGCGGTCGTGACCCTGCAGCCCACCAGCCCGCTGCTGACCTCCGCCACGATCGACGCGGCGATCGACCGCTTCTTCGCCGGCGGCGCCGACACCCTGCTCTCCGTGATCGACGACCGGCACCTCTCCTGGACCATGAAAGACGGGGCCTGCGTGCCGGCCTACGCCCGGCGGGTGAATCGACAGGATCTCCCGCCGCATTTCCGCGAGACGGGCGGCATCGTCGTGGCGCGCCGGGAGTGCGTCGCCGCCGGCAGCCGGATCGGCGCCCGGATCGACCTGCTCGAGGTGCCGGCGCGCGAGTCGGTCGACATCGACACGCCGATGGACTGGTGGCTGGCGGAAAAGCTGCTCAATCACCGCCGCATTCTGCTCCGGGTGGACGGCCACGAGGCGATCGGCCTGGGCCATGTGTACCGGATGCTGATGCTCGCCGCGCGGTTGATCGACCACGAAGTGCTGTTCGTCTGCCGGGAGGAGCACCGGCTGGGGACCGACCTGATCCGCCAGAGCTTCTACCCGCTCCGCACGATCGCGGACGACGCCGGACTGGCGCAGGTCCTCACCGAGTTTGCGCCCCATATCGTGGTGAACGACATCCTCGATACCGACGCCGCCTACGTGAACGCACTCAAGGCCCATGGCGCGTTCGTGGTCAACTTCGAGGACCTGGGACCCGGCAGCCGGGTCGCGGAGCTGGTGATCAACGCGCTCTACGAAGAGACCTTTCCCTCGGCGCACGCGGTCTGGGGACCGGCCTGGTTCGATCTGCGCGACGAATTCGTGCTGCTGGAGCCCCGGCCACTCCGCCCCACCGTCGAGGAGGTGCTGGTCACGTTCGGGGGTACCGATGCCAACGACTACACCGCCCGGGTGCTACGCCTCCTGGCCGGCCTGGCGAGCCCGCCGCCGCGGGTGACAGTGGTGCTCGGGCTGGGCTATGGCCGGCTCGACGCGCTTCGGACGCTGGTGCAGGGACTCCCGCTGCAGGTGGAGCTGCTGCAGAACATCAAGACGATCAGCCGCTTCATGCAGCGCGCCGACCTGGTATTCACCTCCGCCGGCCGCACGGTGTACGAGGTCGCTTCACTCGGCGTCCCGATGATCGTGCTGGCCCAGAACAACCGCGAGCTGCATCACCTCTTTGCCCGCAGCGAGAACGGGATCGTCAACCTGGGGCTCGGCACCGCGCTCCCGGACGGGGAGATCGTCGCCGCCTACCAGTCGCTCGCGGCCGACCTCTCGCTCCGGGAACAGTGCCGCGGGCTCATGCGCCGCCATGACCTGCGCCGCGGCATGACCAACATTCTCACCCTCCTGTTCTCCCGGTACGAAGCGTTCCGGGCCGGGGAGCATCCATGAGCCTGCTGCCGGAGATCGCGACCAAACGCGGCGCGTTCGTCATCGCCGAGATCGGGGTGAACTACTATGACGTCGCCACCGACCTCGGGATCGGGGTCTTCGACGCCGCCGTGCGGATGATCGACGAGGCCCGCGTGGCGGGCGCGGATGCGGTCAAGTTCCAGACCTACAAGGCGGAGAAGATCGTCTCCCGGCACTCGCCGGCCTACTGGGACCGGAACGAGGAGCCCACCGCCACCCAGCGCGAGCTGTTCCTCAAGTTCGACAAGTTCGGCGAGTCCGAGTATCGCCGGCTGGCGGAGCACTGCCGGACCAGCGGCATCATCTTCTGTTCGACCCCATTCGATTTCGAATCGGCGGACTATCTCGACCCGCTCATGCCGCTCTTCAAGATCTCGAGCTCAGACCTCACCAACCCGCCGTTCATCCGGCACATGGCGCGGAAGGGCAAGCCGATCCTCCTCTCCACCGGTGCTGCCACGATCGGCGAGATCGACGCCGCCGTGCAGACCATCCTGGGCGAAGGCAACGAGCAGATCTGCCTGCTCCACTGCGTGCTGGACTACCCCACGGCCCCGGCCAACGCCAACCTCCAGATGATCCGCCACCTGGGGCAGGTGTTCCCCCGGTTCCTCCTCGGGTACTCCGACCACGTGCGCCCCGATCCGGCGATGATGACGCTGTCGACGGCCTACCTCTTCGGCGCCAAGGTGATCGAGAAGCACTTTACCCTGAACAAGTCACTCAAGGGCAACGACCACTACCACGCGATGGACCCGGCCGATCTGGCCACCTTCGTGCGCAATGTGGAGCTGATCGAGACGGTGCGCGGTGGCTACGAGAAGCACCCGCTCCCCTGCGAAAGCGCGGCGCGACTGCAGGCCCGCCGCAGCCTGGTCGCGATTCGTGATATCGAGGTCGGCGAGCCGATCACCGAGCAGAACGTGACCTTCAAGCGCCCGGGAACCGGGATCTCGCCGACCTTCTTCGACCAGCTGAAGGGCCGGCCGGCGCGGCGCCGGATCAGCGAGGATACCCTGCTCGGCTGGGACGATCTCTGAGCCGCTGATGTATACCGTCCTCTCCGGCGCCAAGATCAACATGGGTGATTTCCTGATCACCCAGCGGGCCCGGGAGCTGCTGACCCACCTGCGGCCGGAACATGAGCTGTTCCAGCTGCCGCACTGGGAATCGCTCGATCCCCATCTCGAGCAGATCAACGCCAGCAGGGCGGTCATCATTCTCGGCGGGCCCGGCTACCAGCCGAAGTTCTATCCCGGCGTCTACAAGCTCACTCAGGACCTGAGCCGTCTCCGGGTCCCGATCATCCCGCTCGGCCTCGGCTGGAAGGGCGTGCCCGGCGACTGGGACACCGTCCGTCATTACCGCTTCACCACCGAGTCGCTTGCGGTACTCCACCGGATTTCCCGCGAGACTCCGTACCTCGGGTGCCGCGATCACTTGAGCCGCGAGGTCCTCCGGCGCAACGGCATCGCGAACACGCTCGTCACCGGTTGCCCCGCCTGGTACCACCTTCCCTCCCTGGGCCAGCCACTCCGCGTCCCCTCCGGGATCACGGCGTTTGCGGTCACGCCGGCCCAGCGGCCGATGTACCAGGCGCAGTCCATCGCCGTGCTCCGGACGCTGGCGGAGCGGTTTCCCACGGCGCGACGCTACTGCTCGTTCAATCGCGGTATCGATCAGGAGGACCCCCGCATCCCAGCGGAGGACCGGCGCAACAACCGCGGCATTGCCACGGCGGCGCTCCAGCTCGACTATGAGGTCAGGGACGTCTCGGGTGGGCTCGACCGGATCGGCTTCTATGAGATGTGCGACTTTCACGTCGGCTACCGGGTCCATTCCCACATCCATTTCCTCAGCCGACGGCGGCCGTCGTTCCTGCTGCACGAAGACGGCCGGGGCCGCGGAATGTCGGCGGCGCTGAGCGTGCCCGGAATCGACGCCTTTGAACGGGCCGGGTTCTTCCGGCACCGGGGCATCCGGCCGGCAGACGACACGGTGGAGATGCTGAACGCATACGTGGACGAGGAAGTGACCAACGGCTTTGCCCGGTTCGCGGGCGTGCCGGCGGTGCTCGATGCGCACTACGGCATCATGCGGCGGTTCATCGCGGACCTCCCGGCCTGAGCCGGCGAATGCTCGACTCCCTTCGGCGGCGACTCGCTCACCTGTTCGGCGCCGAGAACCGCGAGTTCCTGGCCCACGGCCGGAACTACCTCTCCGGCACCCTGGTGGCGAATGTGCTGGTGGCGCTCAGCATCCCGCTGCTCACCCAGCTGCTCACGCCGGCGGAGTACGGCGTGCTCTCGGTCTTTACCTCCTCCGTCGTGCCGATCCTGACGGTGCTGCTCTCGCTCAACCTGAACAGCGGCATCACTCGCTACTATCTCGAGGACCCACCCGACTTTGACGCCTGCCTAGGCAGCAATCTGCTCTTCCTGCTGGGGTTCACCGGCATCATGGGCGTCGCGCTCTTCCTGCTGCGCGAGCCGCTCGCGGCGTTCACCAAGCTCGACCCCGACGTCTTTCTGGCTGCCGTCGGCGTCGCCATGCTTGCCGGGCTAATCGAGATCCATCTCGCCCTGCTCAACGCCTCCCGGCAGAGTCGCTGGTACTCCGTCCTCACCGTGCTGCGCACCGGCGGTACGGTCGCGCTATTCCTGCTCCTCGCCGTGATGCTCACGGAGCGCAAGTATCTGGGTCGGGTATACGCCGACCTGATCGTGTCCGGCGTCTTCGCGGCCTACGCGGCGTGGAGCCTCGGGCGGATGGCACGATTCCGGATCGAGTGGAAACACATCCGCTACGTGCTGATCTTCTCGCTCCCCCTCATCCCGCACTCGATCTCCCGATTCGTCCTGGGCTATTTCGACCGGATCATCCTCCTGCAGCTCACCACCAAGGAGGCGACCGGGCTCTACTCCTTTGCGTATGACGTCGGGACCGCCATGAACCTGGTGGTGCTGGCGTCGGCCAAGGCCTGGCGGCCGATCTTCTTCGACGACTACCGGGTGGGCAACTTCGACAAGATCAACCGGATGTCGCGCCACTATGCCGACTACGTCTACCTCGCGGCGGTGGCGATCATGCTCTTCGCCGGCGATGTCGCCCTGCTGCTGGTCGACGCGCGGTACTACGGCGCGCTGCCGCTCGTACCGGTCATCGTGCTGAGCTATGTCTTCGTCTTCCTGTATACCCTGTTCTTCCAGTACGCGGCGTTCCGCAACCGGACCGGGCTCATCTCCCTCAACACCTTCATTGCCGGGTTCGCGAACATCGGGCTGAACTACTACTTCATCCCGCTCTATGGCTATCAGGTAGCAGCCTACACCACCCTCGCCTCGTTCGTGCTGCTGTTCCTGCTGCACTACTTCAACGCCCGGGTGGTCCTGCGGGAACAGGTGCTGGCCCTGGGTCATCTCCTGCCCAACCTGCTGCTCACCTGCGGGATCACCGTTGCGACGGTGCTGCTGGCCCGGAGCACGCTTCCGTATGCCGCAGGTCTTCTGCTCCGGTTCGTGCTGCTCGGTCTCGCCGCCTGGTTTCTCCTCCTCCGCAAGCGCGCGCACCATGCAGCGCCCCCCGTCTGAATGGGATCGTTCTTCGTCAGCGACGATCCGGCGGCACTTGACCGCGCACGGGAACACTTCGCCGCTATGGGGCTCCACCGCCACACCGCCTGGACCGTGGGCACCACGCAGGTGCTGGCCTTCGCCAAGCATTTCGCCCCGACCGGGCAGCATGAAGCCCGGATCGAGGACGACGCCATACTCGGTGTCGGCGCCTACACCTACGAGGATGCCTGCGGGCCGGAAGCGCTCCGACGCATTCTCGCCGCCTGCCGCCAGGGCGAGGTTCCCTTTGCCCGGGTCAACGGTCACTGGGTCCTGATCCTTCGGCTGCGGGGCCGGCTCTCGGTCGTGACCGACAAGACCGGGGTGTATCACGCCTACGCCGGACGGACGGAGCGCCACACCTATCTCTCGAACTCGCTCTTTGCCGTGGCGGGCGCGCTGGACCGGCTGACCGTCGCACCGCACGAATGCCTGGAGTTCCTCTTTACCCAGTGCACCTTCGGCCAGCGCACGATCTTCGAGGAGGTCCGCCACCTCGACGCCGGCGCGGTCCACACGGGGAACGGATTCCACCCGGCGCAGGTGTATTACCAGCCGGTCGATGAGGCGGTGGATGTGCCGGGCTACCTCCGTGCCTGCACGACGTATTTGTCGCCCTACCACGACCCGGCCTGGCGGGTGAACTGCGACCTCTCCGGTGGCTACGACACCCGTACCGTGGCGGCGCTGCTCGCCCAGGCCCACGTCCCGACGTCCTACAACACCAACGTGAACACCGACGATCCCGACGACCACCGCATCGCCATGGAGCTGGCGGAGGCGGTCGGCGGCGACATTCATCTCTTCGAGCCGCCCCGCCGGCCGGACCCGGCCGAGGCGATGATCGCGCGGACCTTCACCGAGCTGGAGCTGTGCCGCGACATCTACCGCTCCTCGCTCACCCCCTACTACTTCGAGGAGAAGGCACGCCGCTTCGGCGTGATCTTCGGCGGCTACGGCGGGGAACTGCTGCGCGACAAGTACAGCCGGTTCCGCTCGGTCCGGGAGATGGTGGAGGCGGTCTACGTCACCCCCGGGATCCGCGGATTCGAAGGTGCGCGCGCCGCGTACGTCGAGCGGCTGGTGGCAAAATTCGAGGAGCGGCTGCGGCAGCTGGGCGAGCGGGACATGCGGAAGGGTGTGGAGAAGATCTACTACCTCGAGAAGATGAAGTACTGGGGGGGGAGCCGGGTGACGGCGTTCAATCAGTACTGCCACCATGTCCACCCGCTGCTGGACGACGCGCTGGCGCGCCACGCCTTCGCCTTCTCGCTGGAGGAGAAGCAGGGTGGGGCCCTGCAGCGCCGCATCATCACCGAGGCGTCGCGCGCCCTCGCGGCAGTGCGCTCCAGCTACTACAATCGGCCCATGCTCTTCCCCGATCCCTCCCCGGGCTTCGACCCGCGGGCCATGGCGCGTCGGCTGCGGCAGGCGATGCGCGGCGCCCGGACCACGCTGGCGAACGCCCGCGCGCTCCGGTTCCTCCGTCCGCGGCAGGCCCGCGCCGGCGCCCTGCCTCCGTCCGCGCCACGCTTCGAGGCCTCCACCGGCCTCGCCCTCTCCCGGGTCTACAACAGCAAGATCGCCGGCCGCATGCTCACCATCGAGCGCGCCCTGGCGCGTTTCGGTGACCGCATTCGCTGATCGTGACCACCCGCTCCGTCCGCGAGCTGTGCGAACGCTTCTGGCAGCTGGAGCGGGAGCATGGCCTGCTCGAGCACCCGGTGGCCGGTGTGCGCGTCTGGCAGCTGCTCCGCATGCCGATCTACTACCGCCTGGCCCGGGCCACCGGGGTGTTCGCCGAGCCCCACGTCGAGAACGAGAGTCTGCTCGACGCCATCAAGGCCGCCGGTGCGCTCATCACCGCCGTGACCCGCAACCCGCTCCGCGGCGACTACCAGTGCGAAACGCTGGTGTTCGACCATGCCCGGAAGCCGCTGGTCAACGGGCGCCACGTGGACATCTACACCCAGTCGCTCCTCGAGCACCTGCCGCCGGGCTCGTTCGACGTGCTGGAAAGTCTCTACCTCGGCAAGCATCTCGCACCACCCGAGCCGTACCGGCGCTATCTCGATGCCGTGACCATCGGCACCTTCATGTATCACCATACCCATCGGGTGCGCTTCACCGCCGAGGAGCGGCGGTGGATCGCCGCCGTCGAAAAGAGCGTCGTCAGTGCGTTCGGAACGCCGCTGGCACTCGACGCACTGTTCCGGCGGGAGATCAACCACTATCGCTACTGCAGCGCCTACTACCGGGGTCTGCTGCTCTAGCGCCGGCCGCGACGGATCTTCGTGGTCGTCTCCTACGCGTTCTACAAGCGGCCGCTATTCGCCGTTGCCCGCGAACTGGGGATCGAGACGATCGAGCTCCAGCATGGCACGATGAGCCCCTATCATCTCGGCTACAGCTTCCCCGACACCCCCGGGACCCTGGAGCACTTCCCCAGTGCCCTCCACACCTTCGGCGAGTACTGGCACACCGCCGCAAAGCTGCCGCTCCCGCCGGAACGGATCCACACCCAGGGCTTTCCGCATTTCACTCAGCAGCGGGAACAGTTTCGCACCCTGCCGCGGCGGGCGAACCAGGTGCTGTTCATTGCCCAGGGGGTGATCGGGGCCCGGCTGGCCGAGTTCGCGCGAGCGCTGGCAGTGGCGCGGCCCGACCTGCAGGTGGTCTACAAGCTGCACCCCGGCGAAGTGGACGGATGGCGTGCGCGCTATTCCAGCCTGGTTGTGGCGGCCAGCCTGCCGAACGTGACCGTGGTGGAGAGCGGCGACAAGCCACTCTATGCCTGGTTCGCGGAATCGGCGGATCTCGTGGGCGTCTTCTCCACCGCCCTCTACGAGGGACTGGCCTGTGGCTGCCGGACATTCATTGTGGACCTGCCGGGTAGGGAGTACATGCAGGACCTGATTGACCGGCGGATCGTGCACCTGGCCGGATCGGTGGAGGACTACCTCCGCCTGCGGGAGGGCCCGCCATTGTCGGTGTTCGACAGCGAATACTTCTTCGCCAGCACGCCGACCTGAGGCAGACGACGCCCGTGCGTATTCTCTACTCCTACGACACGCCGATGCCCAATACGGGCGCGGACACCGAGCAGGTGGTCAACACCGTCGCTGCCCTGGCGCGACGCGGGCTCGACATGGGCCTGCTCCTCCCCGGCCCGCGGAGTGGTCCCGGCGATGCGGCCGAGCTGCGGCGCTATTACGCCGTGACGGGAGAGTTCACCGTGGACCTGCTCCGCTGGCAGGGACATGGCCTGCGCGGCGTGGAAAAGTGGTCCCATGCGCTCCGCGCCCCGTATCATCCGCGCGCGGCCGACGCGGACCTGGTCTACACCCGCAATCTTCCCGGAGCGTGGCGGCTGCTGCGAGCGGGCCGCCGCGTCGTCTACGAGCATTTCCGGCCCTGGGGCGACCAGATCCCGCCGCTCCAGCCCTTCCTGCGCGCCGTGCTGCTCCATCCCGGGCTGGTCGGCGCCGTCTTTCACTCGGAGCACACGCGCCGGAGCTACGAACGCATCGGCATCCCGGTCGAGCGGATGCTCGTTGCACATAACGGCTGGGACCCCGCCCGCATGGAGCCGCGCCTGGAGCGGGCCGAGGCACGCTCCCGGCTCCAGCTCTCGGCCAATCGCTTCATCGTCGCCTACAGCGGCCGGATGAATCTCAGGAAGGGCCTCGACGTGCTGCTCGAGGTCGCCCGCCGGGCTCCGGAGCTCGACCTCTTGCTGATCGGTTCGGAGGGCGACGGACCGGTCGAGGCGGCGGCGCGGGCACTGCCCAACGTGCGCGTGGTCCCGTGGCAGCACGCCAGCGCGATCGCCCCCTGGCTCTATGCGGCCGATGTCCTCGTGATCCCGCCGAGCCTCGCCCCGCTGGAACGGCACGGCAATACCGTGCTGCCGCTCAAGCTCTTCCTGTATCTCGCCGCCGGCCGCGCGCTGCTCGCACCGCGCGCCCCCGATACCGCCGAATTACTCACCCACGATCGCAACGCCGTCCTCGTCCCCGCCGGCGACATCGACGCCACCGTCGCCGCCTTGCGCGCTCTCGCCGCCGATCCGGCCCGGGCCCGAGTGCTGGGGGACGCCGCGAGCGCCACTGCCGGGGGGCTCACCTGGGCCGCCCGCGCCGGACGGATCGAGAGCTTTCTCCGGGCGCGGCTCGTCAGCCCGACGGCCGCCCTGCGGAAAGATGCCTGGACAAAACGCGCCTGGCTTCGTGAGACCGGCCGCTGGATCATCGGCCAGCGCCCGCTATAGCCGGCACTCCGCCGCACGTTTCGACTCCCAGTCCAGCGGAAAGGTCCGGGCGTCCGCCTGACGGAGCCGCGCTGGCTCGCTCAGGTCGAAACGATACACCGCCGCCCCGTGGACGGGATGAACCGGGATCCGGCCCGGCACCACCAGGCTGTCCGCCGCCCGCCCGATCACGTCGAGGTAGTCGAGCATGAGACAGCGCTCCTGGTTGTCGTCATGCGAGAAGACCAACCACACTCGGCCTCGGCCGCGGAACTGATCCAGCTCCGCCAGATAGGCCGACCGGTCGTCCCGATGGCCGCCGCCTCGCGTCACCCCCGAATCGACCAGTCCGACAACCGGTCCGTAGAAGTCCACCCCCCAGCCTGCTCCGTGGTAGACGTACACCGGGTCCTCTGGGCGCCGTTGGGAAACCAGATAGGCCAGGATCGGCCGGACCTCTTCCGGCCGGTAGACCGGTGGCGCGAGCAGCATCGGTCCCAGGGCGGGCATCAGCAGTGCTCCATGGACCAGGACCGCGGGAAGCGCCGTCCTGGATCGCACCAGCTCGGCGACCCGTGCGATCCCCAACGCCAGTCCGATGATCAGGGCCGGCATGCCGAACGCCAGTAGTCGGCCGGCAAAGGGGTACAGGTGCAGGAGAGCGGCGAGGAGGGCCGCCGCGATGGGTCCGAGCAGCGCCAGCGCGTGACCCCGGTGTGATCGGAAGCAGGTTGTGAAGCCGATGACCGCCAGCGCGAGCTGGAGCCCAGGCCAGGCGTAGTTGAGTCCGCTCCCCGCGAAGATCGATCCCAGCCGCTCGACGGGCCACGCCACATCGATCAGGCGCCAGGGAGGGAGCGGCAGCATGGCGTGGCGCCAGTAGCTTTGCATGAAATTGTGAGTTTCGGGCGCGATCGCGCGCATCGCGACCCCGCCCGCGACGACTGCTCCCGCCGCCCACACCACCAGCACGGTGAGCACCTTGCGCCGGCAGACAGGGTCTCTCGGTGGGGCCTCTGTCAGCAGCGACACACCGAGCCCGGCGAGCACCAGCGCGGCCGGGGTCGAGAACCAGCAAGCGAGCGGGCCGACCACCAGGGCCAGGAGTGGCCATCCGCCATTTCGCACTCGGCCAGGGAGCTCGAGCGCGATCAGGGTCAACGCCAGCGCGATCAATACGTCAGACGAGTATTGCTTGACCTGGCTGCCGTACCACACCAGGGAATAGCTGAACGCGAACAGGACTCGGGCGACTACCTGAGCGGTTCCTGCGAGTATTCGCGCCGTGATGGCCCAGAAGAGGGGTAGCGCGAGGAGCGCCGCGACCAGAGGAACCAACCGGAGAACCCGCTCGTCCGGGCCGAACCGGTCGACCAGCAACCGCACCAGCGCCAGAAACCCAGGGGGAGCCACTTGGTGCCAGTCGAGGGGCGCCGTCACCAGAAGAGGCAGCGGCCGCTCTGCGATATTGCGGGCCAGCTTGATCTCGTCCACCCAAAGCGAGGCATTGCCGAGGTACTGCCAGAGCCGCATTCCGGTGCCGGCGAGGAGGAGGGCACCGGCAGCAAGGTGGCCCGGAGCGATGCGGCGCGAGATCATTGCCGGGCCTGCGGGGCAGAAAAAAGTGTAGGGCTCACCGCAGGTAGTATGCCGCCCGATTCGGTGGGTCGCCATGGGCCAAGGAGCACGGCCGAAGACCTTACCTAGGGTGCGAGAGCGCGGCGGATTGAAGACTACCCCCGCCCCCGCTCCCTCCTGCCGCCCTGTCACGCCGGCCCAAATGATTGGTTCATAGGTACCTGGCTTCGCGAAACGACCCGCTGGCTGCTGGGAGGGTGATGGGCGCGGAAACTGCTTCTTACGTCCCGCCTTCGTGAACCGCCAGTGATGGTTCGGAAGCTCCCGGAATCGCAGATCGCAGGCAAGTGATTACAGTACAATCACTTGGGTCGGCGCCTCGTGCGCCAATCTGCCCGGTCAACTCTCAGCTGAGAGCGTGATGAAATCACACGCTGCGCTGGACATCCTGACACGCACCCGGCGCTCCGAGGTCGAAACTGTCCGGGCCATTCCGTCCCGGCCGGCTCCCGCGGCGGATGGGCTCACGCTCCTCTGCCCGGGGCCGGTCACGACCTCGGCAGCGGTGAAGCAGGCCCTGGCCAGTGCGGATATCTCGCATCGGGACGGGGCGTTTGTGGAGGTGATGTCCCGCGTCGTCGCGCGGCTGCGGCGTGTGGCCGTCGCCCACGAGCACGATGTGCTGGTCGTCGGCGGCGGCGCGACGGCGGCGACCGAAGCGGCGCTCTCGACCTTTGTCGGCCACGACGAGCGGATGCTGGTGGTCTCGAACGGTGCCTTTGGCGAGCGGATCGCGGAGATGGCCGAGTGCCTCGGCATCCCGGTGAGCCACCTGCGGTATGACTGGGGCGAGCCGATCTCGCTGGAGCAGCTCTGCGGCATGCTCGACAGCGACCCGCGCATCAAGGCCGTCGCCATGGTGCACCACGAGACCAGCGTCGGCCGGCTGAACCCGGTCAACGAACTGGGCCGCCTGCTCGCTCCGCGCCACATCCGCTACTTCGTCGACGTGGTCTCGAGCCTGGGCGGCGAAGAGTTCGACATGGCCCGCAGCCGCGCGTCGGTGATCATCGGCTCGGCCAACAAGTGCCTCCACGGTGTTGCGGGCGCGGCGTTCGTGATCGCCCGCAAGGAGATCTGGGACGAGACCGCGCATGTGCGGCCGCGCTCGATGTACCTCGACCTCCGGCGCTATCGCGTGGCGCTGAAGGAGAACGGCCAGACCCCGTTCACGCCGGCGGTGCCCGCGGTGGTCGCACTCGACGCGGCGCTGCGCGAACTGGAAGAGCAGGGCGGTGTCCCCGCCCGCCGGGCCCACTACCAGGTGCTCAACGCCCGGCTTCGTGCCGGTCTCCTTGGCCTCGGCCTCAAGCTCCGGTTTGATGATGCCGGCGGCGCCGCGTCGCTCACCGTCGCCCAGCTGCCGTCCGGCCTCACCTTCGACAGTTTCTATCAGGACCTCAAGCGCCGCGGCTTCCTGGTGTACAAGGGCAAGGGGCCGGTCAGTCACGACTGCTTCCTCGTCGCCAACATGGGCGATGTGGATGTGCACACCATCGATCACTTCCTGGCGACGGTGGCGGAGATTGCGCATCTGGAGGTCGGGGTTTCACACTAGGCAGGTGGCAGGTCGCACGAGATGGGGGCAGCGAGGACTTTCGGGATTCCTCGATCGGTCGCTGCCACCTGCTCGCTGCCACCTGCCACCTCTATATTTCCAGTCCTCCCTCAACCCACTCCATGACCCTCCAGGCCATCATTCTCGCCGCCGGCTCGGGCACCCGCCTCCGGCCGCTGACGCTCGAGACGCCCAAGTGCCTTCTCGATGTCGGCGGCAAGACGATCCTTGCGCGACAGCTCGAACGGATCGCCGCCGCCGGCATCACCCGCGCGGTGATCGTCACGGGGTACCTGGCCGAGCAGGTCGAGGCGCACCTCGCCACGCACACACCACCGATCTCCGTCACGCTCACCCCCAACCCGGACTTTGCCACCACCGGCAACTGCATGAGCGTTCTTGCCGCGCGGGGGAAGATCGACGCCGGCGGGATCGTGTTGTGTGATGGCGACGTCGTGCTCACCGGCGATGCCCTGCGCCGCCTGGCAGTGGCGCCGGCCGCATCGGCGCTGCTGCTGGACACCGAGACGCCGCTTGCCGCCGAAGAGATCAAGGTGCTGCTCGACGGGCAGGGCAGCGTCCGGCGCCTCGGCAAGCAGCTGGTGCCGGCGGAGTGCGCCGGCGAGTCGATCGGGGTCCAGAAGGTGAGCGGGCCGGCGCTTCCCATTCTCTGGGCGACGCTCGAGGCAATGCGTGACGCCGGCGATACCCAGGGCTACTACGAGGATGCCTTCCAGCGGATGATCTCGGCGGGAGTCCCGTTCCGCACCGTGCCGATCAGCCATGGCGAGTGGACCGAGATCGATGATCTCGCCGACCTCGAGGACGCCCGGGCCCGTTTCGCCCGATGACGGCACCGGTCCCCACCAAGCCGCCGGAAGTCGAGGAGCTGGTGGATGAGTTCATCCACCGGCCGCTGGCGCGCCGAGTCGTGGCGCTGCTGATCCCCACGCCGATCACCCCGAACCAGGTGACTCTGCTGAGCGCGCTCGTCGGCATCGCCGGAGGCGTGTCGCTGGCGGTCGGCGTCCACCGCCCGTCATGGGCGCTCGGCGCCAGCCTGCTGCTGTTCCTCTCGGTCGTGCTCGACTGCTGCGACGGACAGCTGGCGCGGGCCAGGAAGATCTCCTCGACCACCGGGGCCATTCTCGACGGCATCGCCGACTACGCGGTGGGGCTCACCATCGGCGTCTGTGGCTCCTACTACATGGTCACGGTGCACGGCAGCGCCTGGTACTGGCTGCTGGGCCTTGCCGGTGTGGCCAGCTCCGCGGTGCAGTCGGCGCTGTTCGATCACGCCAAGACGCGCTACATCGCCCGGGTCGCCGGCGGCTATGCCGAGCGGGAGGAGGATATCGACAAGGTCGCTCGCGATCGGGCGGCGGCACGCTCCGAGGGCCGACTCGGTGATGTGATCCTGCTCTGGGTCTACGAGACCTACTCGAGAGCGCAGCAAGCGGCGCTCGCCATTCCCGCCGCCGCCGACCCGGCCGCCTACCGCGCCGCACATGCCGGCCGGATGCGGCTGTGGACCTTCCTCGGGATCGGCACCCACTTCGCGCTCGCCTACCTCCTGATCTTCCTGACCCCGTGGTGGCCAGCGTCGGTCCGCGCCTACTTCATCATCTGCGCGGTGCCGCTCAATCTGCTGCTCGCGGGACTCATGGCGACAGAACCGCGGACGGGCGCGGCGTGATCCGCCAGGCGGTACTTGCTGGCCCGCCAGCGGGAGATCCTGCCGCGCAGGTTGCCGGACTCTCCGTCCTGCTGCGTCAGCTCCTCTCGCTGCAGGATGCCGGCATCGAGGAAGTGTGGGTGGCGCTGCCGGCGGGGGAGCTGCCGAGCGACCGTCGCCTGACACTGCGGGTTGTTCCCGGTGTCGAGGCGGGCACGGATGCCCTGCTCACCGCGAGGATCGGCCTGGTCTGGCATCGGCTGCTCCCCAAGCGACTGGTGGCCGCGGGTTACACCGGCGACATCGAGCGTGCCCCGCTCGAACCGGATGAGTTCGTGCTTCCTGTCGCTACCGCCGCGGACCGGAAGCGGGCCGAGGACCTGCTCTTCCGCGCGCTGCTCAAGGCCACCGACGGGATCATCTCGCGGCGTATCAACCGACCCATCTCGATGCGGGTCACGCGGGCGCTGATCAATACCTCGCTCACGCCCAACCAGATGACGCTGATTGCCGCGCTCTTCGGATTCGCGGGGATCGGCGTTGTCGGGTGGGGCGGGATGCCGTGGCTGCTGACCGGCGCACTGCTGCTGAATCTCCAGTCCATCCTCGATGGCTGCGACGGCGAGATCTCCCGCCTCAAGTACATCCGCTCCCGAATCGGCGAGTGGCTGGACCAGGTACTGGATGATGTGGTGAATGTGGGATTCTTCGCCGCGGCGGGCTGGGTGGTGTGGCAGTCGGGCTCGAGCATCGCCCTGTGGCTGACGATCATCGGCACGGTGCTGCACCTGATCTACCAGGTGGCGTTATACGCGGCGCTGGTGACGCGGGGCGGCGGCAGCGGGAGCATCACCAGCATTCAGTGGTGGGGTCAGAAGGCGCCGAGCCAGAGCCCGACGGCGGCGCCAGCGAAGCCAGCCGGTCCGGCCCGCCTGATCAAGGAGACGGTGGAGATGGCCGGACGGAGGGACTTCTTCACTTTTCTTTATCTGCCCGCCATTCTGCTCGACGTGCCGCTGGTGGCGCTGGGCTGGTGCGCCATCATCTTCTCGGTGTCCGGGCTCACAACGGGGCTGCAGTGGGTGGTGGGTGGGGGGCCGGAGGGGGGCCGGGGGGGGCGGGAGGCGGCGGGAGCGTGGGCGCGTGCCGGGGGGGGGCGGGGGTCGG
>JAWXBX010000287.1:0-16949 GCA_034440415.1 Gemmatimonadota bacterium
CACCGCCCGCTCAGACGTGTACGCCCTCGGCTGTGTGACCTACGAGATGCTGGTGGGTGAGCCGCCCTTCACCGGTCCGACGGCACAGGCGATCGTGGCCCGGGTGATGACCGAAACGCCGCGGGCGCTCACGACCCAGCGCCGCTCGGTGCCGCCACAGGTGGAAGACGCGGTGCTCACGGCGCTGGAGAAGCTGCCGGCGGACCGGTTCGCCACCGCGGCGGAATTCGCGGCGGCGCTGAATGACCGGACAGTCGGTCGTCCCCAACGGGCTAACCGCCTGGCCGTCCAACCGCCCAGCCGCCGGCTCATTTTCACTGCTATCGCCCTGGCACTGCTCACGCTCTCCGCCGCATTCGGCATCGGACAGCGGATGGGGCGCTCGGCGCTGCCGTCGGTCCCGCCCTCCCGCCTGGCCATCGTGGCCCCGACGCTGGGGGGCTCGGGCGCCTCGGCGCTCTCCCGTCAGCTTGCGATCACTCCCGCCGGCGATGCCGTCGTCTTCGTCGGCCAATCCAACCAGAGCAACATCTCCCTCTTCCTGCAGCGGCTCGACGCGACCACGCCGGTCGAGATTATGGGCTCGATCGGGATGACCGGCCCGGCGATCACGCCGGACGGCCGCGGACTTATCGGCGTCACCCCCACCGCCACCCTGCGGCTGCCATTTGAGGGCGGGGTTCCGCGCGCGGTGGCGCTCTCGGCGACGATCGCCAACAGCACCTTCGGCCCCGATGGCTCCTACTGGTTCAGCGAGGGGAACGCCACCGGGATCGCGCGCCTGACACCCGGCGACTCGGTTATCCCGCTCCCCCGCACCAAGGTGCAGGGCCTCCGGGTGCAGCAGGTGCTGGACGAGCGAACCGTCCTGGTGGTGAAGGCGCCGAGCGGAACGTCGAACGGGCCGGGAATGCTGCTGGACCTCCGGAGCGGCGCGCTGACGCCACTGCTGGACGGCCCCGTGGTCGAGATGCGGGCGGTTGGCGGCGAACTGCTATGTGTTCTGCCTGACGGGTCACTCACGGCGGCACCCTTCGACACGAGGCGGCACAGGGTCCTCGGACCGGCGGTACAGATAGCGACCGGCGTGGCGCTTACCGGGACCGGGATCGCCCAGTTCGCCGTGGCCAGCAACGGGACCATCGCCTACATCCCGGAGACTCCGCGCTCGCTGGTCCTGCTGGATCGGACCGGCACCGCCCAGACCGCCATCGCGGAGCAGCTCAACCTGCACGCGCCGAAGTTCTCCCCCGACGGTCGCCGGCTGTCGCTGGACATCACGTCAGCGGAGGGCCGCGACGTCTGGGTCTTTGCGCTGGACCAGCGCGCCCTCTCCCGCGCCACATTCGACCACGACGGACACGACGCCACCTGGACGCTGGATGGCCAGCGGATCATCTACCTCTCCTTCAAGAGCGGCGTGGCGGGGATCTACCGCACCCGGCCGGGAGCCACGGCACCCGCCGAATCACTGCTGGCATCGAATCAGATCACCTACTCGGGGACGTGGCTCCGGGATGGCAGCGCGCTCATCACCGACGGCAACGATGTCGGGGGAGAAACCAGCGGGGATATCATCCGCATCGCCAACGGCGGCCGCGGACCGATCGAGCCGCTGGTGGCGAGCCAGTACCTGGAGGGCTACGGGGCCCCCTCGCCCGATGGCCGGTGGCTGGCCTTCATCTCCGACAAATCGGGGCGGCAGGAGGTCTACGTGCAGCCGCTGGCCGGCGAAGGCGACCAGGTCCAGATCTCCCAGGACGGGGCGACCGAACTGGTGTGGGGCCCGGACAGCCACGAACTGTTCTTCCGCACCATCCGGGGCGGCCAGGTCCAGCTGGCCGTGGCGGCACTGCGGACCAGCCCCGCGCTCGGCGTCGCAAGTCAGCGGATCCTCTTCCCCATGCCCGACATGGTCGGGTCGGCGTCGCACGCGAACTTCGATATCTCGCCCGACGGCCGCACCTTCGCGATGGTCAAGCGAAGCCCGGGGAGCCGCATCATCGTGATCCAGAATCTGCCCGGACTGCTGCGGCGGCTGCGGGGGGCGGGGACCGGCATGCCATGAATGGCAGGACGGAGGCAGGGACAACTCGCTGAAAGCCGGTCATGCAGGGTTGTCTGGCCCCTCCACCGGGCGGGGAGTAGCTTACGCGGCATCCCCGTGCCCACTCCAGACCCGTTGTTCCCCACCTTCGGTCCATGCCCATGACCACCACAAAGTTCACCGACGCCGCGAGTGCCCAGGGGCCGAGCGGGATCGACGCAGGGATCAGCCCCATGTGTGCGCAGCGCTCATGGCCGTCCGGTCTCACGCTCCTCGCCGTTGCGTCCTTTCTCGCCGCGCCGTCGGTCGGTGCGCAGGTCCCGGCCTCCACGACGGCGGCGCTGCAGCAGATCTTCGCCTCCCGGCAGTTCGCCTCCGAGCGGTTCGGGCCGGCCCGCTGGATCGAGGGCGGTGCGGCGTACACGACACTCGACCGGTCGGCGGCCATTCCGGGCGGCTTTGACATCGTCCGCTATGACGCCACGACCGGCGCGCGGAGCATCCTGGTGTCCGCCGCGGCACTGGTGCCGGCAGGCGATACCATGCCGCTCCAGATCGCCGACTACTCCTGGTCGGCGGATGCGAAGCAGCTCATGGTGTTCACCAACACCAGGCAGGTCTGGCGCCAGAACACCCGGGGCGACTACTGGGCGCTCGACCGGTCCACCGGCGCCCTTCGCCAGTTAGGCGGCGCCGGCGCGCCTCCGTCCACGATGATGTACGCCAAGTTCTCCCCGCAGGCGGACCGGGTGGCCTATGTTCGCAAGGGCGACCTCTATGTCGAGCGACTCGCGGACGGGGCGCTGACCCGGCTCACCACGAGCGCCGACTCGCTGCACGTGAACGGCATGAGCGACTGGGTCTACGAAGAGGAGTTCGGGCTCCGCGACGGGTTCCGCTGGTCGCCGGACGGCGCCCGGATCGCCTACTGGCACTTCGACATGACCGGGGTCGGCACGTTCCTGATGATCAACAACACCGACTCGACCTATCCCTACACCATCCCGATCCAGTATCCCAAGGCGGGCACGACCAACTCGGCGGTGACCGCCGGCGTGGTGAGCGCCGCGGGCGGACCGACGACATGGCTCCAGCTCCCCGGTGATCCGCGGGAAGACTACCTCCCGTACATGGAGTGGGCCGGACCCGATTCGGTGCTGGTGCAGCGGATCAACCGGCTGCAGAACACCGACGCCGTCATGCTGGCCGGGGCGGCGACGGGCGGCACCCGCACCGTCCTCACCGAGCATGACGCGACCTGGCTCGACCTGGTGGATGAGATTCCCTGGCTCACCGGCGGGCGGGAGCTGCTCTGGATCAGCGAGCGGGATGGCTGGCGCCACGTCTACGCGGTCTCCCGTTCCAGCGGCGCGGTCCGGCTGCTGACCCCAGGGAGTTTCGACGTGAACGGCATCGCCGCCGTCGATCCGCAGGGCATCTGGCTCTACTACAACGCCACGCCTGACAACGCGACGCAGCAGTATCTCTACCGGACCCGGCTCGACGGCAAGGGCAAGGCCGAGCGCGTGACTCCCTCGGCGCAGGCGGGAAGCCACCGCTACAATGTGTCCCCCGACGCGAAGTGGGCGATCCACTCCTGGTCCACCTTCGACACCCCGCCGGTGACCGAGCTGGTGAGCCTGCCCGCGCACGCGGTGGCGCGGACCCTGGCCGCCAACACCGAGCTCGCCGGCCGCGTGAAGGGCATCGTCACCCCCGGGGAGTTCTTCCACGTCGCGATCGCCGACGGAGCGACGCTCGACGGCTGGATGATCCGGCCCCGCGACTTCGACCCGGCCAAACGCTACCCGCTGCTCATGTACGTCTACAGCGAACCGGCGGGGCAGACCGTGCTCGACTCGTGGGGTGGCAGCAACCGGCTGTGGCACCAGGCCCTCGCCGATCAGGGGTATCTGGTCGCGAGTGTCGACAATGCCGGCACCCCGGCGCCAAAGGGGCGAGCGTGGCGGAAGTCGGCGTACGAGCAGATCGGCGTTCTGGCCAGCTCCGAGCAGGCCCAGGCGGTACAGGCGCTCGCCCGGACCCGGCCCTACATCGATTCGAGCCGGGTCGCCATCTGGGGCTGGAGCGGAGGCGGATCGGCGACGCTGCAGGCGATGTTCCGCTATCCCGGGGTGTACCAGGTCGGCATGAGCGTGGCGCCGGTTCCGGATCAGCGACTGTACGACACGATCTATCAGGAGCGCTACATGGGGCTCCCCGGGCCCAACGCCGACAAGTACTACGCCGCCTCGCCGATCAACCACGCCGAAGGGCTGCAGGGGCGCCTCCTGCTGGTCCATGGTTCCGGCGACGACAACGTGCATTTTCAGGGCTCGCAGCGCATGCTCAATCGACTCATCGAGCTGAACAAGTCGGTGGATTTCATGGAATACCCGAATCGGAGCCACTGCATCTGCGAGGGGTCCGGGACCACGCTGCACATTTACTCGCTGCTCACCCGGTATCTGTTCCAGAACCTCCCTGCAGGGCCCCGGTGAACAGACACAGCCGTCCGAAGACGCCCGGTATCTGCCCGTGACGGAATCCCTGGCCCGTCTCACCGCCGCCCTCAGCCGCAGCTACCGCATCGAGCGGGAGCTGGGCCAGGGCGGCATGGCCACCGTCTACCTGGCCCACGACCTCAAGCACCAGCGCAGCGTGGCCATCAAGGTGCTGCGCCCCGAACTCGCCGCCGTCATCGGCGCCGAGCGCTTCCTGCGCGAGATCAAGACCATCGCCACGCTGCAGCATCCCCACATCCTCGGCCTGATCGACAGCGGTGAGGTGAACGGCACGGCGTATTACGTGATGCCATTCGTGGAGGGGGAGTCGCTGCGCGACCGCCTGACACGGGAGAAACAGCTCCCCATCGCCGATGCGGTGCGGATCGCCACCGAAGTGGCCGCCGCCCTCGACTACGCTCACCGCCATGGCGTGATCCACCGGGACATCAAGCCGGAAAACGTGCTGTTGCACGATGGCAGCGCGCTGGTGGCCGACTTCGGCATCGCGCTGGCCGTCTCCAGCGGGGGCAGCACCCGGATGACCGAGACCGGCATGTCGCTCGGCACGCCGCACTACATGTCGCCCGAACAGGCGATGGGCGAACGGGAGATCACCGCCCGCAGCGATGTGTACGCCCTGGGTGCCATGACTTACGAGATGCTGGTGGGGGAGCCGCCGTTCACCGGCCCCACCGCGCAGGCGATCATCGCCAAGGTGATGACGGGCGAACCCGCCCCGCTCACCGCGCAGCGCAAGAGTGTGCCGCCCGCGGTGGAGGGGGCGGTGCTCACCGCGCTGGAGAAACTCCCGGCCGATCGCTTTGCCAGTGCCGCCGAGTTCGCCGCTGCGCTGGCGGGCACGATGAGCACCCGGGCGATGTCGCGGGCGGTGCCACCGGCGGGGCCCTGGCGGAGGGTCGCCCTCGCCAGCGTGGCCGTCGCGCTCCTCTGCGCGACGCTCGCCGCCTGGGGCTGGCTCCGCCACCCGGTCCTGCCGGTCACCCGGGTGCGCATGAGCTTTCCTGCGGCGGAGCGGATCCAGGTCGCGGCCACCCGGCGCTTCGCCCTCTCGCGGGACGGTACCAGGCTGGTCTACATCGGACCCGACAGCAGCGGCACCCAGCTGTGGGTCCGTTCAATGAACTCGCTGCAGGGGCGGCCGCTGCCCGGGACCTCCGGCGCGCAGGCGCCCTTCTTCTCTCCAGACGGTCGGTCGGTCGGGTTCTTCACCGGGAATCCGGGCGACCTCAAGGTGGTGTCAGTGGACGGCGGCCCGATTCAGATGGTGGTTCGGGACTCGGCCTACCCCTGGGGGGGAGACTGGACAGCCGATGGAAAGCTCTACTTCTCCGGTGCCGGTCTCACCATTCACCGGGTTGCGGCAGGGGGTGGAAAGGCGGAGCGGATCAGCACCAGGGATACTGCCCAGGGAGTCACCGAACACGATTGGCCCGAGGTGCTGCCCAATGGCAAAGGGGCGCTGGTGCAGCTCTGGCATACCTCGTTCAGTGACACCGAGATCGGCGTCCTCGATTTTGCGACCGGCCGGGTCCGGCCCATCCTCAAGGGCGCCTACGCCCGCTACCTGCGAACCGGGCACATCCTCTACTGTGGCGTGGACGGCACCCTGCTGGCGGTACGATTCGATCTCGGCCGGATGGAGCCGACCGGCGCCCCGACGACCGTCACCGACCAGGTGCTGATGGACCTGACGAGTGGCGCGGCGCAGTTCGCCGTCTCGGAGAGCGGTACGCTCCTGTACCTGGAGGGCGGTGCGAACGGGAGCGAGCAGCTGGTCTGGGTCGGGCGCGATGGCAAGGTTGCCCCGGTGGATTCGAGCTGGACCGGGAGCTTCACCAGCCCGGCGCTGTCGCCGGACGACAGCCGGCTGGCCGTGTCCATCCTCGCCGGCAATGGCCAGCACCTCTGGATCAAGCAACTCAATACCGGGCCGCTCACTCGCCTCACCTTTGCCGGCGATGAGAACTGGCGGCCTGCGTGGGCTCCCGACGGCCGGCGGCTGGCATTGATCTCCAATCGCGGCGGTCGCCGGCAGATATGGATCCAGCGGGCCGATGGCAGTGCCGAGGCCGAGTCCCTGTCCGTGAGTCCGCGCCCGATAGACGAGGTCACCTGGGTGCCAGACGGGCGGGGCGTTGCCTTCCGCGTCCGGCTCAGCGACGACGTGAATCGGGACATCTTCTCCCGGGGTCTGGGAGCCGACACCGTCACCCGGGTTCTGGTCGGGAGCCGGTTTAGCGAGAGCGCACCGGACCTATCGCCGGATGGCCGCTGGTTCACGTATGTCTCGGACGAATCGGGGCGCTCGGAGGTGTATGTCCGCCAGTTCGCCGACCCGGGGGCGGGAAAGTGGCAGGTTTCCGGTGATGGGGGCAGTGAGCCCCTGTGGGCCCACAGCGGTCGGGAGCTGTTCTACCGCACCCGGCGCGGTGACATGATGGCCGCCGAGGTGGTGCCGGGGGCGACCTTCAGCACCCGGCCTCCCCGCTTGCTCTTCCGCGCCCCCGACATGAAGATCGACCCCAATCACCGGGCGTACGATGTGAGCCGGGATGATCGGCGGTTCCTCATGGTCCGGGGGGCGAACAGTGATGCAGCGGAGCTGGTGCTGGTCCTCAACTGGTTCGAGGAGCTGAACGGCAGGGTGGAGCGATAGCATGGCGGAATCCACCGATCGCTTGAGGGCAGCGCTGGCCGACCGCTACACCATCGAGCGCGAGTTAGGCGCTGGCGGCATGGCCACCGTCTACCTGGCCCACGACCTCAAGCACCAGCGCAGCGTGGCGATCAAGGTGCTGCGCCCCGAGCTCGCAGCTGTGTTAGGCGCTGAGCGGTTCGTGCAGGAGATCACCACCACGGCGGCGCTGCAGCATCCCCACATCCTGCCGCTGTTCGACTCCGGCACTGCCGACGGCTTCCTGTATTACGTGATGCCGTTCATCGACGGCGAGACCCTCCGCTCGAAGCTGGATCGGGAAACCCAGCTCGGCATCGACGAGGCGGTCAAGATCACCGTGGCGGTGGCCGATGCCCTCGACTACGCCCACCGCCAGGGCGTGATCCACCGAGACATCAAGCCGGAGAACATCCTGCTGCACGACGGCCGCCCCATGGTGGCCGACTTCGGCATCGCGCTGGCGCTGAGCGCGGCGGCCGGCGGCCGGATGACCGAGACCGGGATGAGTCTCGGCACGCCGCACTACATGAGTCCGGAGCAGGCCACTGCGGAGAAGGAGATCACCGCCCGGTCGGACCTCTACTCGTTGGCGAGCGTGTTGTACGAGATGCTCACCGGGACTCCGCCGCACACGGGTGCCTCGGCCCAGCAGATCATCATGCGGATCGTGACCGACACCGCCCGCCCGGTGACGGAGCTGCGGAAGTCGGTGCCGGCGAATGTCGCGGCCGCGGTAAGCCAGGCGCTGGAGAAGCTCCCGGCCGATCGGTTTGCCAGTGCCGCCGAGTTCGCGGCGGCCCTGCAGAACTCCGCCTTCACCACCACGGCGGCTGACGGCACCGTGGCCGGCGCGATGGCACGGCCATGGCACAAGGACCGGCGAACTCTCGCGCTGCTCGGCATCCTGGCGGTGATGGCCACTGCCTTGGGTATCTCGGTCGCTGGACCCCGAGGGTTGTCGTCAGGCTCGGAGCGGGCCGAGCCGGTCCAGTTCACGTTCACCCCACCGACCGGCTACACGTTCGGGACCACGCGGATCGATCTCGCCGTGTCCCCGGATGGGCGGCTCGTGGCCTTCCAGGCCCGAGGCGAGGGCACCACCCGTCTGTTTCTCCGCCGCATGGACGGACTCGACGCCACACCACTGATCACGATGCCGGGGGACAACCCAGCTCTCATCTTCTCGCCGGATGGGCGCTGGATTGCCTTCCTGATCCTGCCGCTGTACGATTCGGGTGAGGCAGATGGCTTCCTCTTCTACGTCATGCCCTACGAAGAGGGACAGTCGCTGCGGGAGCGGCTGGAGAAGGAGACCGAGCTGCCCATCCGCGACGTGGTGCGGCTGCTGCATGATGTGGCCGACGCCCTGACCCACGCCCACCAGCACGGCCTGGTACACCGCGACATCAAGCCGGAAAACGTGATGCTTTCCGGCCGCCACGCGCTGGTCACCGATTTCGGCGTGGCCAAGGCGGTGAGCGACGCGACCGGGCGGCAGAAGCTGACCACCATCGGCGTGGCACTGGGCACCCCGGTCTACATGGCGCCGGAGCAGGCCGCCGCCGATCCGCACATCGATCACCGGGCCGACATCTACGCCCTGGGCATCCTCGGCTATGAACTCCTGACGGGCCGACCGCCCTTCACCGGACTCACGCCACAGGCGGTGCTGGCGGCACAGGTGACCCAGCCGCCGGTCCCGGTGACGAATCATCGCCCGACGGTGCCGCCGGCCCTCGCGACGCTGGTCATGAAGTGCCTTGAAAAGAAAGCGGCCGACCGCTACCAGAGCGCCGAGGAGCTGCTGCCGTTGCTGGAGGCACTGGGCACACCCAGCGGCGGCACAACGCCGATCGGCACCGCGCCATTCGCCGCCGTACCGGCGCGCGCCGATCGGCGCCCACTGTATGGTGCGGGGGCGGTGCTTCTGCTGGCCGTCCTGGGCTGGGCCGGATGGCGGGCGACGAGACCGGCGCCCCTGTCGCTCACCATTGCCAACATCCGGCAGGTGACCCGCGAGCCGGAAGCCGAGATCCATGTGGCGATCTCGCCCGACGGCCACGAAGTGGCGTATGAGTCGGGCTATGTCGCCGCCACTCACATCGTGGTGCGCGACGTGAGCGGCGGCCGACCCTTCCCACTCACCGGCGACTGGCAGGGATCGCAGGTCCTCCCGAAGTGGATGCCGGACGGTCGGGACCTCGTATTCACCAACCTGTTTGCCACCGTGGATCACGGCGCTGGGACATGGAAGCTGCCACGGCTGGGCGGGCAGGCGGTCACTCCCGATTCGGCCGACAGACTCGCCTCGTCAGGCGGTGTGACTTTACTGGTTCGCGGCGACACGCTCGTGGCCATTGGCAGGGATGGCCGCGAGACCGTCATCCGGATCGGGCTGCAGCAGGTGCATTCACTGGCGTGGCGGCCGGACGGCGGCGCAGTGGCCTATGTGGTGGGGAACGGGGATTACGTCAGCACCTGGGGCAACGTGGCACCAAGCACGATCTGGGTCACGCCGATCGGTGGCACACCGGTCCGGGTCACCGACAGCACCTCGCTCAACGTGAGCCCCACCTGGCTGCCCGACGGCACGCTGCTGTTCGTCTCCAATCGCGACGGCGCCCGCGACATCTACGCGGTGCGGCTGGACCGGTCGGGGGCCACCAGGGAGCGTCCGGTGCGACTCACCACCGGTCTCGAGGCCTATTCGGTTTCGGTCTCGGCCGATGGCCGCACCGCGGCGTATGACCGGTTCACCGTCCGGCGCAACATCTATGCGATTCCCATCCCGAAGAGTGGCGGCGTGTCGCTGCGCGACACCCGGCCGATCACGACAGGCAACCAGACGATCGAAAACCTCGGCATCTCGGCCGACGGCAAGTGGCTGGTGTTCGACTCCAACATCGAGGGCAATCAGCAGATCTTCGTCATCCCCGCCACCGGGGGAGAGCCGAGGCGAGTGACCCGGGATGCGGGGGATGACTTCAGTCCCGATTTCTCCCCCGATGGCCGCCAGATCACCTTCCACTCCACCCGGAACGCCACCCGGGACATCTACGTCATCAACGCCGACGGCTCCGGCGAACAGCGGCTGACCAGCGATGCGGAACAGTCGTACCATCCGGCCTTCTCCCCGGACGGCCTCAGCATCGCGTATGGCAACGCCAGCGGCGGCTCCAGCATTGACCTGCTCCACCGGACTGCGCTCGATGCCCCCTGGCAGGGGCCAAAGCGACTGCCGATCGACAGCGGCTTCGCTCCGCGGTGGTCGCGGGATGGCAGCCTGCTGGTCTACGTGGACCGGGGGAATCCGGGGGGCATCGGGGTCACCCCGCTGGGCGGCCCGCCGCAGCTGGTGATTCCCGCCGGCACCGCTGGCCTCCGGTCACCGGGCGTGCCCGAATGGTCAGCCGACGGGAAGCTGATCTATTTCCGGGCCTACGCCGCTGACGGGGTCGAAGGGGTGTACCAGGTCCCCACGGCGGGCGGCACACCTCGACTGCTGCTGCGGTTCGACGATCCTTCGCTGGCGGTGCACCCCAATGCCTCGGTTACCGTGGGCAACGGAATGTTCTACTTCGCGGTGGGCCAGATCGAGAGCGACATCTATGTGATGGACCTGGTGGGGAAGTGAGCGAATCCCTCACCCGCCTCACCACCGCCCTCAGCCGTAGCTACCGCATCGAGCGCCAGCTCGGTCAGGGCGGCATGGCCACCGTCTACCTGGCCCAGGACCTGAAGCACGACCGCAAGGTCGCCGTCAAGGTGCTGCGCCCCGAACTCGCCGCCGTGATCGGCGCCGAGCGCTTCGTAGTGGAGATCAAGACTACCGCCGCGCTGCAGCACCCCCACATCCTGCCGCTGTTCGACTCGGGGACCGCGGACGGCTTCCTCTACTATGTCATGCCGTTCATCGACGGCGAGACGTTGCGCGCCAAGCTCGATCGCGAGACTCAACTCGGCATTGATGAATCGGTGAAGATCACCACCGCCGTGGCCGACGCACTGGACTACGCCCACCGCCACGGCGTCATCCACCGGGACATCAAACCGGAAAACATCCTGCTGCACGACGGCCGGCCGATGGTGGCCGACTTCGGGATCGCGCTGGCGCTCAGTGCCGCCGCCGGCGGCCGGATGACCGAGACGGGGATGAGCCTCGGCACCCCGCACTACATGAGCCCGGAGCAGGCCACCGCGGAGAAGGAGATCACCGCCCGGTCCGACGTCTACTCGCTGGGCAGCGTGCTCTACGAGATGCTCACCGGCAATCCGCCGCACACCGGCGCCTCGGCCCAGCAGATCATCATGAAAATCGTGACCGAGGAGGCGGCTCCGGTCACCCGGCTGCGGAAGGCGATACCGCCTAACGTTGCAGCGGCGGTGGCGCAGTCCCTCGAGAAGCTGCCGGCCGACCGGTTCGTGAGCGCCCGGGCCTTTGCCGATGCGCTGCAGAATCCGGCGTTCCGGCACGGCGAGGCCGCGACGGCCGGGGCCGCGCCACTGCAGGGCCGCGCCCGGTGGCACGATCCGGTCACCCTGGCGCTTGGCGGGTGCGCGGTCGCCGCGGCGGCGATTGCCGGGTGGGCCCTGTTTCGCCCCGCCCCGTCGGGGCCGGTTGGCCGGTACGCTATTCAGCTGGACAGCACCGCCCGGCTGGCGTATATCGGCGGTGGCACCCCCGGGCGAATCGCCCTGACGCCGGACGGCCAGAATGTGATCTATTTAGGCGAGAACCTCGCGGCTGGCCCGATTGCCGATTTTCAACTATTCCTGCGACCGCTGCAGAGCCTGGACTCCCGCCCCCTGCCAGGCACCCAGGGCGCCCTGCAACCGGCGGTGTCTCCGGACGGATCCCTGGTGGCCTTCGTCGCCGGCGAGAATGGAAACCTGCTCGTCGTGGTGCCGCTCGCTGGCGGTCCATCGCTGCAGCTGGCGGATTCCGCCATCGCCAGCGGCCCGGCCTGGGGACCCGATGGATTCGTCTACTTCCTGACCCCATCCGGGTCGATCCGTCGAGTGGCCGGCGCCGGCGGTCCGGTCGAGAACGTTGTTGAGCTCCCTGCGGCGGCGGCCGGTACCGCCTACGAATGGCTGACCATCCTCCCGGACGGACGGGGAGCGCTGGTTGGTCAGCGCCCAACCGGGTTCACGGATGAATCGGCCGCCTACCAGCTCCATCCCGTGGATCTCGCCAGCGGCCGGATGGGCGCCACCCTGCCGGGCGCCGCGGCGCGTTTCGTGGCCGAGACGAAGACGCTGCTGGTCCTCATGGCAGACGGCTCCCTCAGCGCCGTGCCGTTCGATGCCTCGGCCCGCGAGGTGCGCGGCCGCCCCAGGGTCCTCTTCGCCGGCGTTTCCCTCCGATTTGGCGAATCGGACCTGGACGCCGCCGGTGGAACGCTGGTCTATGCCACGGAGGGCAGGAGCGGCACCGAATTCGTCGCTTGGGTCAACCGTGATGGCGGCCCGCCGCAGGCGGTGGATTCTGCCTGGGCCGACGTGGAATTCGAGTCCTTCTCCCTCTCGCCGGAGGGGAATCGCCTGGCCATCACCATTTTGGGTGGTGGCACCAGGACGGCGCTGACCCCGATCTCGCGCTCCGATATCTGGATCAAACAGCTGGATCGCGGGCCGCTCTCCCGTCTGACGCTTGGCGGAGAGGGCAACTTTGATCCGGCGTGGTCCCCGGACGGTCGCTACGTGAGTTACGTGTCGTTGCGCGGCGGGCGCCGAACCCTGTGGCGCCGCCGCGCCGATGGGGTCGGAGCGGAGGAGCCGGTCGCGGACGCCGGCCGGGACATCATCGAGGCCCGCTGGTCCCAGGACGGCGCATGGCTGGTGGCGAGTGTCGAGGGCTCGGCTTCGCTCGACATCATGGTAATGCAGGTCGGAGTGGACAGCGTACTCAGACCGCTGCTGGCCGAGCCGACCGACGAATGGAAGCCCAGCCTCTCGCCCGATGGGCGCCGGCTCGCCTATCTCTCCCGGGAATCGGGTGTACCCCAGGTCTACGTCCGGCCCTTCCCCGACGTGCAGGGAGGGAAGTGGCAGCTCTCCCTGGACGGAGGGACTGATCCGCTGTGGGGCGCCGACGGCCGGGAGCTGTTCTGGCGCTCGCTCGACGGCGACACGGTCGTGGTGGCCGAGATGACGGGAGACCCGGCCGGTACCAGGCGCCGAAAGCTGGCGCACGCCCCTCCGATGGCGCGCTTCGAAGTCAACGGCTCGGACCGGATGTTCGAGGTGTCCCGTGATGGCCGCCGGTTCCTCTTCTCGATCCAGCGTGACCGGGACCAGTCGGGGGATCTCGTCATCGTGCAGAACTTCATCACCGAGCTGCGTGCGGCCATAGCGGGCGGGGGGGCGCGGTGACGGTCGCCGCCCGTCTCTCGGAAGCCCTCGCCGACCGCTACCGCCTCGAGCGGGAGCTGGGCCAGGGCGGCATGGCCACGGTGTACCTCGCCCTGGACCTCAAACACCACCGCAAGGTCGCGGTGAAGGTGCTGCGGCCCGAGCTCGCTGCCACCATGGGCTCCGACCGCTTCGACCGCGAGATCGAGGTCGCCGCCCGGCTGGTGCACCCCCACATCCTCGGCCTGCTCGATTCCGGCGACGTGGACGGCTTCTTCTACTATGTGATGCCGTATGTGGAGGGGGAGACGCTGCGCGACCGTCTGGCCCGTGCCGGTGAGCTGCCGGTGCACGAGGCGGTACGCCTCCTGGGGGAAATCGCCGACGCGCTGGCGGTGGCCCACCGGGCGGGCGTGGTCCATCGCGACATCAAGCCGGAGAACATCCTGCTCTCGGGCCGCCACGCTATGGTCATGGACTTCGGTGTGGCCAAGGCGGTGACGGAAGCCTCCGGGCGGCAGCAGCTCACCACCGCGGGGGTGGCGTTAGGCACGCCGGCCTACATGGCGCCGGAACAGGCCACCGCCGATCCGCAGCTCGATGGCCGAGTGGACATCTACGCGCTGGGCGTGCTGGCCTACGAGATGCTCACCGGGTATCCGCCGTTCCACGGTCTCAACCCCCAGCAGACGCTCGCCGCTCACGTCACTCAGGCACCGGTAGCCGTCGGGCAGCGACGGCCCGGTCTTTCGCCGGCGCTCGAGGGCGTGGTGATGCGCTGCCTGGCCAAGCGTCCGGCCGATCGCTTTCAGTCGGCCGACGAACTGGTGGCAGTGCTGGAGCCGCTGGCCACGCCAAGCGGCGGGATGACGCCCACAAGCGCGATCGCCGCCACTGCCGGAACGCTGCCGGTCACCGGAGGTTCGGCGGTGCCACGCCGCTGGGCGCGAGCCGGCGCACTGCTCCTCGCGGCGATCCTCGTGCTGGGGATGGTCTGGTTCGCTACCCACCGCGGCAGCGCTCCGCGCCCGGACGCGAATGCCCGCCGTCTGGTGGTGCTTCCCTTCGAGAATCAGGGCGACACCAGCCGGCAGTATTTCGCCAACGGCGTCACCGAGGCGATCACCACCGAGCTGACCGGCATCGGCGGGATGAGCGTCATCCCCCGCAGCACCGCCGCGCGCTACCGCGGCACCACCAAGAGCGTGAGCGAGATCGGCCAGGAGCTGGGTGTCGGCTACGTCCTCACCGGCACGGTGCAGTGGGATCTCGCGGCGGGGAAGGATCCGAAGGTGCGGGTGAGTCCCGAGCTCATTCGCGTGGCCGACACGAGCAGCATCTGGGCTCACGGCTACGAGGCGGTGCTGTCGAGCGTCTTCCAGGTGTACGCCGACGTCTCGACCGAGGTGGCCAAGGCGCTCCAGGTGACATTGAACGACCCAGAACGGAAAGCACTGGCCCGCCGCCCCACCGAGAACCCCGACGCATACGACCTCTACCTCCGCGCCATCGACTACACCAACCGAGGACTGGCCCGGGAGAATTTCGACGCGGCGATTCCGATGCTGGAGCGGGCGGTCAAGCTCGATCCCAAGTTTGCGCTGGCGTGGGGCCGCCTCTCCGAAACCCTCGGCCTGGTCCACTGGCTCTACATCAGCCGGAAGGACGAAACGCTGGCTGCCTCGGAGGTGGCCGCGAAGCGTGCGCTCGAACTGCAGCCCGACCTTCCCGAGTCGCATCGCGCCATGGGCTACTACCGCTACCGCAAGCGCGACTACGAGGCGGCACTCAAGGAGTTCGCCATCGTACAGCAATCGGAGCCGAACAGCGCCGACCTCATCGCCGCGATCGGCTATGTCGAGCGCCGCCAGGGGCGGTGGCAGGAGGCGGCGGTGCATCTCGCGCGGGTGGTGGAACTCGATCCTGGTTCCTCGAACGCCATCGCGCAGCTGTGCGAGACCTACGGCTTCCTGGGTGAGTACGACAAGGCGGTCGCCACCTGCCGCCGCGGCATCGAGGTCGCCCCCGACCAGCCCGACTCCTACTACTTCCTGGGATTGGCCCAGCTCAGCCAGCATGGCGACCTCCGCGAGGTCGAAGCCACCTACCGTCTCGCCCTGAGGCACATGTCGCCCGAACGGCTCATGGTCGGGAACGCCCGGGCTCCGGCCTTTGCCATCGCGCACGACGATTCCCTCAGTCAGGCGTTCCTCGACACTCCACCCAGCGCCTCCAACCGGGGCATCGCCGACGGCTACATCCTCCTTGGTGACCTGCTCCGGCTGCGCGGCCAGGGGGCAGCGGCCGCGGTGGCCTATGATTCGGCCCGCGTAATTCTCACCGCGAGCCTGCGCGAGCTTCGCGACGACTACGGCTACTCCCGCGACCTCGGGATGGTGTATGCCCGACAGGGCAACTTCGACCTGGCGATCCGTGAGGGCCGCCGCGCGGTCGAACTTCTCCCCCCCGAGCGCGACGCCTATTTCGGGGTGGACAACGTGGTCAACCTCGCCCGCATCTACGCCCTGGGCGGTCAGGCGGCACCGGCGGTTGAGCAGCTGCGCAGCCTGGCGGGACGGCCGTCGCGCCTGACGGCCGCGTTGGTGAGGATTGACCCTGACTGGGACCGGATCCGCAACGACCCGGGCTTTCAGCAGGTCGTGGCGGGACGGCCGCGGTAGATGGACAGCCCCCAGATCACCCGCCTCGCCGCCGCGCTGGCCGACCGCTACGCGATCGGGCGCGAGCTGGGCCAGGGCGGCATGGCATGCCGGCACGTCGCTAAAGCGACGGCGACCGAGCGCCCTTCGGGAGCGTGCCAACGCGACCCGGGCGCGAGGGAGTCCTTCAGGGCTCGGCTGCGGTCGCTGAAGCGACACTCAAACAGCGCCCAGTGTCACTTTAGTGACATCAGCCGAGCTGCGGCTTCAGCCGCGAGCTCATCGGCGGGAACCCAATGACTGACGCCCTGGCCCGCCTCACCGCGGCCCTCAGCCGTAGCTACCGCATCGAACGCGAACTGGGCCAGGGCGGCATGGCCACGGTGTACCTCGCCGAGGACCTGAAGCATCAGCGCAATGTCGCCATCAAGGTGCTGCGCCCTGAACTCGCCGCCGTCATCGGCGCCGAGCGGTTCCTGCGCGAGATCAAGACCATCGCCACGCTGCAGCATCCCCACATTCTGGGCCTCATCGATTCCGGCGAAGTGAATGGCACCGCCTACTACGTGATGCCGTTCGTCGAGGGAGAATCGCTCCGCGACCGGCTGAATCGCGAGAAGCAGTTACCGATCGCCGACGCGGTGCGGATCGCGACGGAAGTGGCTGGCGCGCTGGACTACGCC
>JAWXBX010000288.1:0-3659 GCA_034440415.1 Gemmatimonadota bacterium
ACGTGAGGTGGTCTCTCCCGTTCCCTGTTCCCCGTCCCCCATTTCCGGTGTCAGTGTCGGAACTGCCGGCGACCGGTCAGCACCATCGTCAGGTCATGCGCGTCGGCGGCCGCGATAACTTCGGGGTCGCGCCTGGAGCCGCCCGGCTGGATGATCGCCGTGACACCGGCGGTGGCGGCTTCCTCGACACCATCGGCAAAGGGAAAGAAGGCGTCGGAGGCCATCACCGACCCGCGGGGGTCATGGCCCTGTTGCCGCGCCTTGTGGACGGCCATGAAGGAGCTGTCTACCCGGCTCATCTGCCCGGCGCCGATGCCGATCGTCTGCTCGTTGCGGGCCAGCAGCACGGCGTTCGATTTGACCGTGGCAACCGCAGCCCAGGCAAAACGAAGATCGATCCATTCCTGCTCGGATGGCTGGCGCTTCGTCGCCACCTTCCACTCGGCGTCGCCCAGCTCGGGCACGAACCGGTCCTGCAGCAGGATGCCGCCGCGCACCCGCTTGAAGTCGAGCCCGCCCGGACCGCGGCTCACCGGCAGCTCCACGGCGCGCAGGTTCTTCCTGGCGGACAGGACCTTCAGCGCCTCGGCATGGAAGGAAGGTGCGACCACCACCTCGAGGAAGAGCTCGCTCATCGCCTCGGCGGTCGCCTGGTCCACCACGGTGTTGAGCGCGACCACACCACCGAAGGCGGACTGCGGATCACAGGCGAGCGCCTTCCGGAAGGCCTCCGCGCCCGTCGTGGCGATGGCGATGCCACACGGCGTGGTGTGCTTGACGATCACGCAAGCCGGTCGGTTGGGCCATAACGCCGCGGACCACATCGCCGCATCGAGGTCCAGGATGTTGTTGAACGAGAGTTCCTTGCCCTGCCGCTGCTTGAGATCCCGCATGCCGCGCGGTTCCTCGTCGACGTACAACCCGGCACGCTGGCTGGGGTTCTCGCCGTAGCGCAGCGCCATCAGCCGCTCGAAAGCGAAGCCGATCCGGTGCGGCATCCCCTCGCTCGCCGGCGTCAGGTAGCGGGCGATGGCCCCGTCGTAGTCGGCGGTGTGGCCGTAGACCTTGGCGGCGAGCGCCTGCCGTTCGTTCTGCGGGATCGGGCCGGCGCGGAGCATCTGCAGCACGCGGCCGTAGTCGGTCGGGTCCACGATCACGATGACCGACTCGTGATTCTTGGCCGCCGAGCGCAGCATGGCCGGCCCGCCGATATCAATGTTCTCGATCGCGTCCTCGAAACTCACGCTCGGCTTGGCGATCGTCTCGCGGAAGGGATAGAGGTTCACCGCGAGCAGATCGATCGGCGCGATCTTCCACGCCTCCAGCGCGGCCATGTGTTCCGGGACATCCCGCCGGGCCAGCAGCCCGCCATGCACCATGGGGTGGAGCGTCTTGAGCCGCCCATCGAGGATCTCGGGAAAGCCCGTCACCGCCTCCACTGCGGTGACCGGCACGCCCGATTGCCGCAGTGCAGCGTAGGTCCCTCCGGTGGAAATCAGCTCCCAGCCCAGGTCCACCAGACCCTGGGCCAGGGGGACGATCCCCCGCTTATCGCTTACCGAAATCAATGCACGGGGCACGGCGTACTCCTCAGGCAGGCAGGGCCAGCGGTTCAGGCAGGGGGATCGGATGTCCGGCTCGCGCCGCCGCCAGGACCACGGCCGGCAGGAGAAGGTGCTCTACCGCGAGGACACGGGCCGCGAGCGTGTCGGGAGTGTCGCCGGGCAACAACAGTACGCGGGCCTGGGCCAGGATGGCGCCCTCGTCGTACCGCTCGTCGACCAGGTGCACGGTCGCACCGGAGTGAGTCGCCCCGCTGGCGATCACCGCTTCGTGCACATGAGACCCAAACATCCCCGGCCCACCGAATGCCGGCAGCAGGGCGGGGTGGATGTTGAGGATCCGGCCGCGATAGGCGGCGATCACCGCGGCCGGGACCAGCTTCAGGTAGCCCGCCAACACGATCAGGTCGACCCGGTGCCGGGTGAGGCGCTCCAGCCACTCCGCGGCGTTCTTCCCATCGTCGAACGGTTCGGCGGCAACTCCGCGCTCCCGTGCCCGTTCCAGGGCGGGGGCGTCGGCCCGATTGCTCAGGACCAGCACCGGCTCCGCCAGCGGTTCCCCCCTGAGGGCGTCCAGCAGGGCGACCAGGTTGCTGCCCCGTCCCGAGACGCAGATGGCAATCCGCATTGGCATGGCGCAAGAAGTTAGCGGCCCCACCCCGGAGGGAGTAGGGGAGCGCGACCCTCGATCCCGCCAATTCCGGGGCTCAGGTCCGGCCGGTCTCCGTCCGATAATCCCAAGACAAGCATGGGTTTAGGACACCGACCCGCCGTTGCGGCTGGTGGGGGGAGAGGGATTGGCCCCCGGCTTGCCAACTAGCAGGAGCATTCCAGCTCCTTTCACGCTCGGCCATGAGGGTATTCCGATGACAGCAAGCTCACTGCGGACACTGGTCCGCGCCGGTGCCATGCTCGGGCTTTCCGTTCTGGCCAGCTGTACGTCCAGTCTCCGGCCCAATAGCGGGACCAGCATCAGGGACATCATCAGCAACGTGACGGATGCCTCGGGAACCGTCACAGCGGTGTTCGTCGAAGGTGATCGTCCCGATCCCGCTGCTGGTCCGACCGCGACGGTGGCCGGTATCAGCGTGATGCTGAACGGTGGCAGCGCCCAGCAGACGGTTTCCGGCAGCGCCGCGTATACCCGGGTGATCGTGGCGGTCGAGGGGCTCAAGGACTATTACGAACTGACCTTGCCAGCGGGCGTCTCGAGCGAAGGCCTTTTGCTCACGGCCAAGGAATCGGCGCCGCCGTACACCTGGTCGTTTGCCTACGCGGTGGGCGATCCCGCAGCAGTGGGGGCCTACGCCAACCAGACCGTGCAATTCATCACCGCTGCCACCGGCGATATTCAGGTCAGCGTCTCATGGAGTGATACCAGTGACGTGGACCTCCACGTCATCGATCCGAACGGCGAAGAGGTGTATTTCGGTCACCGTGACGCAGCCAGCGGTGGACATCTCGACATCGATTCCAACGCTGCCTGCAGCGACGACGGACCGCCAAACGGTTTCCACAAGAACAACGAGAACATCGTCTGGCCGGTGGGCACCGCCATTCCCGGCAACTACACGGTGGTGCTCGACTACTGGTCGCCCTGCGGCTTTAGCCAGACGGACTGGGTGGTCACGGTCCAGCGCACCGGCGCCGCAGCCCAGATCTTCACCGGCAGCTTTGTCGGCGCCTCCGCACCGGACGCCAACGTGAGCGTGTTCACCTACTGACAGCACCAGCGGTCATTCCGACCGCGTGGAGCAGATCGAGGGATCCTTCCGGACCGGCGTCCGGAGGGGTCCCTCGATCATTTCTCTGCGGCCAGCCGATCGGCACCGGATTGTCTACTCCTGCAATGCAGCCTGGAGCGCCCGGAGCAGCAGCTCGATCTCCTCGATTGCCAGCGTCCGCGGATCCAGCGCTACCCGGTCATCCAGTATCCGCGCGATCACTGGCGGATTCCCCAGCCTGAGCCGCAACGCGAGGTGATTCGGGCCGTCGCTGCCCGGGGAGAGGGTGACGAGTGTCGTCGGCAGCCGCTCAGCCGGGCATGCGCCACCGCCCACCGCCGCGGCGCCCGGCTCGAGCCGGGCGGCTCGGCGG
>JAWXBX010000289.1:0-4674 GCA_034440415.1 Gemmatimonadota bacterium
CTCCACCCCCGCCGCCGCCGCCATTGGGCTCCCCGCCGTTACTGCATGCCAGAACGAGCACAGGCACGAGTGCCATCATTCGAAAAGCGCAGTGCTGTTGCATGATCCTCACCCCAGTGGGGAAGCCCGCGGTTCGATTCAAAGATAGCCTGACGGGGACCTGACGTGAAACGCCGACCGTCAGACACAACAGAGGCGCGGACGAAGGGATTCATGAATCCGATCGACCCGCGCCTCCAACTTTCAGGCCCCATGGGCCCGCCCGCCGAGGTGACCGCTCAGTGGCGATCATATGCGCTACACTGTGACTCTACCGGAGCGCTCCGTCCTGCGCAAGCTCTCGCATGCTGCCGTCGCCGGACAGGTACAGCCAGCTCCCCCACCGCCCTCAGGACACGAGTGCGATCGGGTCGGCGCGGAGCCGATGGAACTGTGCCTGGACAGCGAGGGCGAGCAGTCGCTGTTCCTGTACCCCGCTGGCCACGGCCACTGCCCTGAGCTCGCGGGCTGACGTCACCTGGTTCAGCAGGTCGGCGGCACTATGAATGCCGGATCGGGCGAGGCGTTCGACATCTCCCACGCGGGTCTGAGCGAAATGATCGAGCCACGGCATGGCCGGTCTCCTCACGAGCAAGCTCTGGTGTCGCCGGGCCCACTGGCTCCAGCGGGCGTCTCTGCCGCCTCGAACTCAACGCCACCGCATGCCGGGAGTTCCCGATACCCCTACCGGGGTGGGCCCGCGACCGTCTCGGGTCGGACCACGAGCACGGGGATTCGGGCCCCGCGCACGAGCTTGTCGGCAACGCTTCCAATGACGAGTCGCTCGAAGCCTCCGGCGCCATGGCTCGCGACCACCAGGAGATCGATCCCCTGCGCCTCCACCTGCGCGAGGACAGCCCCGGCGACCGTGGCTCCTTCGACGGCGGCGCTGGTCACCCGAATACCCTCAGCAGCGAGCCGACTGGTGACCGTGCCGAGATAGGCCGCGGCGCTTTCCCGCAGGCGTTTCTCCGCATCGACGGTAACGGGGATGACCATCAGCCCGGCCGGATCGGCGACCGGCACTGGCGGTTCGATCACCAACAGCAGGACGATCTCGGCTCCGAAGGCGCCGGCAAAGGCCTGCGCCGCTCCCAGCGCCTCCTCGGCGAAAAGCGACCCATCCAGCGTCACCAGGATCCGGCGGACCTGGGGCACCCCGGCACTGGATTCGCCCGGGCGGACGAACAGGAGCGGGAGGTGCAGGCGGCGCATCAGTTGATCGGCGATACTGCCGAGCCAGAATCGGCTGACCAGGCCGCGCCCATGCGTGGTCAGCACGACCAGATCGGCACCGGACGCCTCCGCCTGGTGCTGCAGCGCCTCGGCCACCCCGCCATTCAGCAGCACCGATGTCACCGGCACGTTCCAGCCCGCGCGGACCCGATCGACCTGGGCAGTCAGGTAGGACTGTTCCCGGGCCCGCGCCTCCTCATCGAGCTGGGCCCCGATTTCGGGCATTTCGAGTGCGGTCGCCAGCGCCGGCGCGGGATGATGCACCAGCGCGAGCTGCATCATGGCCCCCGCCCGGCGGGCAGTTTCCGACGCCCAAGGGAGCGCCTGTTCCGCGAAGGGCGAGCCGTCGAGCGGAACCAGGATGGAGCGGAAGGGAGCCTGGGCCATACAGCCTCGTCAGGTGACGGAGTCGAAGGGAAGTTGGCAGCGGGTTGATGAAGGTCGGTTGAAGGGAAGGCGAATATTATGAGGAGGAGAGAGCGGCCGAACCCGGGATCAGTGACTCCCGAGCCAGAGCCCGAATCCCGCCGCCAGTAGGAGCCCGGCGAGAGCAGACCCTGCGCTCCGCCGAAAACCACCGGTCCCCACGACCACCACCAGGCCCAGCTTGAGCATCGTGTTGGCAAGCACACCCACCCCCATTCCCAACGCGGCGAGGGAAACCAGCTCGGGCTGGGCGGCCATTCGGCTGAGGGAGAGGGTGAGTGCGTCCATGTCGGTCAGGCCAAGCAGGGCCGACGAGGCCAACACACCGGTCTCGCCGAAACGCTCCCGCACCAGTCCCATGATGGTGAGGACTGCCTGGAATCCCACTGCCATCAGCACGGCGGAGCGGAGCTGCAACGGCGTCCGCCCCACCGCCTCCTCTTCTGCCGGTCCACTGGCTGGCACGCGCCGCAGCCCCAGGACGAAGATCAGCGCACCCAGCAGGAACGAGGGGAGAAGCACCGGGAGGACGGCGGCCGTCAGGTGGGGCGCGAATGCGAGCGTGAGGATTACGAGGCGCGGGATCAGCACCGTGCAGGCGCCGACGACGCCCAGCGCGAGCGCCACTCCCTCAGTCGGCCGCTCCCGACTTTGCCGGGCGAAGGTAAGACTGACGGCGGTCGAGGAGATTGCGCCTCCGATCAACCCGGCGACGGCGGCACCGCGGCTGGCCCCGATGGCTCGGCGGGCGAGATAGCCGGCGAAATTGAGGCCCGACACCAGCAGCACGAGGCTCCAGAGCTGCCGTGGACGAACCCCGCCCCAGGGCCCGTAGGGCCCAACCGGAAGAATGGGCAGGAGCACGAGCGCCAGCACCGCAAACTGGAGCGCGGCGCGCAACTCGATTTCATCCAGCCGGTGGACGAAACCCTGGATGGTGCGCTTCTCGCGGAGCGCCAGGACGATGACCGCGCCAACCCCGGCCGCCAGTTGCAGCTGACCGATGCCCGCCAATACGCCGAGCGCAAGCACCGCGAGAGCCGCGGCCTCTGTCGTTCCGTCGACCGCCTCAACCCCGCCACGGGTCGCAGCCACGGCGTAGGCGGTCACCGCGAGCGCGGCGGCCCCGAGAAGCAGTGCGGTCGCGGGGAGCACTGCACTCAGTTCCAGCAGCAACCCCGCAATTCCGCCTACCAGCCCCAGCAGAAGAAAGGTCCGGGCTCCCGCGAACCGGGCCGATGGCCCACTCGCGTGCCCCGACCATTCCCGTTCGATCCCCACCGCCAACCCGACCAGCCCCGCGACCGCGAGGCGGGCAGCGGGTTCAAGTCCGTCGACGGCTATCACGATCGGAGTCAGTGGTTGTGGTCGTGCGACGCGGGCCGAGCCCGGGCACTGTCCGCTGCACAGTCGGCCATCGAGGAGTCCCCCGCGCCACGCATCATCATCGGCATATGCTCAGGGCTCTTCATCTTCTCCCGCATCTCCCGATGCATATCCAGATGCTGGACGACCAGGGCATCCAGCAGCTGCGCCATCGCGCGAGTCTTCCGGGAACCAGTGGCCTTCCCCATGACCAGACGCAGGCTGTCGAGTCGGTGGTCGAGGGACTCCATCCGCGCCGTCATCCCCATCTCCATCATATTCTGCATTCCCATCATTCCGCTGTGCTGACCTTCCCTGGGCGCGCAGGGCGCCTGCTGAGCACCCCCAGGCGCGACGATCGCCAGGGTCAGGGCCAGAACCAGAAGAGTACGACGCATAGTGCCTCCAGAATCGGTCTACCGCTCCGCCGCATCGAGCCGGAGTACAGCCTCAACTCGCCGCCGCGGGGTTGTCCGAACGTCGCGACCATACCCCAGGCGCAACACGATCTGCGGGGCGCCCTCCCGGTCGAGCAGCGTCCGCACCCGGTCGCGCAGCTCCGGCACTTCGATCGGCTGGTTGAGGTACGAAACCGCAATACCATCCGCCTCCAGACTGAGCAGTGCCGCTCCCAGGGAGAGGCCTGCGCGCATCCAGTCACGGGGGGTGTCCTGCTCGGTCCAAAGCACCGCGAGTGCCGGCGAGCCGAGCGCCAGCTGACGATCCCGGGCGGCCCGCCCATCGCCGATATCGAAGGTCCGGATCACCAGCGGACCAACCGACGCTGCAAGGTCGCCGAGTCCGTGGGCGTAGCCCGGCATGCCGTCCCGGGACGTACTGCGATTTGAATGGACCCACGACGCGAGCTCGCGACGGAATTTTCGATCGGACAGTTGCCGCCGGTCCCCCTCGGCGATCAGCTCGGCAAGCGCGGCACGATCGGCTTCACCGGTCAGTGTCTGGAGCCAGCCTCCGTCCTTCTCCGCGATGTTCCGGGCCCGGCCCAGCAGCGGCTCAGGCACCGGATCGGATTCGAAGGGAAAGCGGTTTGTGCGCCGCAGCGCGATGGCCTCGAACAGCTTGTGGGCCCGTCGGGAGGGCTGCACCACGCCGGTCAGGCTCACCCGGGCGAGGAGATCGGGCGTCGCTGGGTCGGGGAAGAGGGTGACCCTGGCGCCCTGTCCAAAGTGGTTCAACGCGACACGGAGGAATCGGAGAACGACTCCGCAGGAGATGATCAGTTCCCGGTCTTCGGGGTCAACAACAGGAAGTGCGCGTGAACGGTCCGCGAGCAGTTCGAGCGACTCTCCCTCGAGGCGGAAGATCCACGGCTGGGAGTTGTGGCTGGACGGGGCGAGCACGGCATGGCGCAGCGCCGCGACGAACCGGGACCGGCGCGTGCCCGTCAAGGGGAACTCGTCGCGGGCCTCGGCCCACGGGTCAGGGGTGGCGTCACTCATTATCGAACGGTATCCGACCCCGACTGAGCAACCGCTGAGACGGCCATGATGAATCCCTTAGCGCGCTTCCGAGTTGACTGCTGTGCACCGCGTGGCTCCCGTGAGTCTGCGGATTGTCAGGGGAGCCGAGCTGGCGGAACATGAGCAA
>JAWXBX010000290.1:0-4399 GCA_034440415.1 Gemmatimonadota bacterium
CGGCGCTAACTACCGCAGCGCGATGGGCTCCAGCGCCTCATGTTGCGGGGCAACGAAGAGCTGCGTGCCGTTGCCCGCCAGTGCCAGCACCGGAGCCACCGCGGCCGTGGCTTCCTCGGGTGTGTTGCAGCGCGCGCTCAGATGGGCCAGCACGACGACCTCCAGCCCCGGGTGGCTCACTTCGCCTAACAGCTCCGCCGCGGCGCGGTTCGACAGATGCCCGCTGCTTCCGGCAATCCGCTCCTGAACCACCGGCGGGTAGTCGCTGGTCCGCAACAGCACGTCGTCGTGATTGGCTTCCAGGACAATCGCATGCGACTCGCGCAGGAGATAGCGGACCGCCGTGGTCGGTCGGCCGAGGTCGTAGGCGAGCGCGATCCGGTGACCGGTCGCGGTCCGGATCGACAGCGCGACCGGTTCCGCCGCATCGTGACTCGTGGGGCACGCCTCGATGTGAAAGCTGCCGTGGCGGACGCCGCCCATGATCGCCAGCGGGACAAATGCCACGGTGGGCATCCTGGCCCGGAGCCGATCCCAGGTGCCGGTGGAGGCCAGGACCGGGATCCCGAGGGTCTGCGCCAGGCGGGCGACGCCAGCGGTGTGATCGCCATGCTCGTGGGTGAGCACGATGCCGACCAGGCGGGCGAGGTCCAGCCCCGCCACCGTCGCCCGCCGGCTGATTTCCCGGGCGCTGAACCCGGCATCAACCAGCAACGCCTCGGTTCCGGTCGCGATAGCGAAGGCGTTGCCCGCTGAACCGGAGCCGAGGGCGTAGAGCGTCGTCACGGGGTCCGCAGGCGGTGATAGGTGCGCCGCAGGGAGTCGGCGCGTTCGGGAGAGAAGGGGACGTGTCGCCGGGGCAGCACCCGCTCGGCGACACGGAGGAAGCCGGCCTCGGTCATGTATTCGGTGGCCTCGCTGCCCCACGCCATCGGGGGGATGTACTTGGGGACATTCGGTGCCCCGAAGAGGTTCGCGCCGGCGCCGACCACCGTTCCAGTCGGGAGCAGCGAGCCGATGGCGGTCTTGGCGTGATCGCCGATCAGCGCTCCGAGAAACTGACGGCCGGTAGGGATCCGTTCGCCGGCGACGCTGAGGCCGATCTCGCCATAGGTGTTCTTGAGGTTGGAGGTCGTCGTTCCAGCCCCGAGGTTGACCCAGTGGCCCAGCACCGAGTGGCCGACGAACCCATCATGCCCCTTGTTGCTGTAGCCGAGGAAGAGGCTGGAGGAGACTTCGCCCTTCACCACGACGCGCGGACCGAAGGCGCTGGCCCGCAGGTGACCACCGAGCAGTCGCGTATCGGCACCGGCATAAAGCGGTCCCTCCAGCCGCGTGCCGTGCCGGACTTCGACCCCGGCCTCCAGCACGACGGCGCCGCCACGGGTATCGAAGACGACACCCGGTTCCACGATGGCGCCGCGGCAGAGCACGAGGGAAGGATCGCCGATGACGATGCTGGCCGCCGGCACCGGGTCGACTTCGCCATTCCCGAAGCCCAGCGCGTCGGGGGCGAGGAACCGCTCGAGCGCGGTGATGAGGTCAAAGGCTCCGTTGAGCACCAGCCCGTCGACCTGAAGGGCGGGGCCCTCGGCGGTCGACCCCTGCCAGGTGGTGCCGGACGGCACGATCCAACCGACGGCGGTATCGCCGGAGACGAGCCGGCGGGTGGCGGGATCGGGAGTGATTGGGCTCCCCGTCGGCGCAAACCAGGCGGCGGCGACGATCGCTGGGCCAGGAATCGGCCCGGGCGGCATGACCTCGGGCCCGGGTCCATCATGAAACCCGGCGACGTGGTCGCCAATGATCGCGGTGGTCTCCAGGTCCAGGGCGGCTTCCCAACGCTCCCGGATTTTCCAGATACCCGCCATCAGCTCCGCGAGCGGCCGCACCCCCGTGAAGGGTGCCCAAGCGGTACCCGGTGATGCAGGCTCGAGGAGGTAGAGGTGGGGAGGCATGCGGCGAGACGGCCCTCGTCAGGGGATGTCGCGGACCGACGCCGGCAGGCGGTCGAGGATCGCCTTGAGGTCGGCGGCCCGACTGCGGGGCAATACGAGGATGCGACCGTTGGCGTGGACGATCACGAGGTCCTTCACGCCGCTCACGACGATGGGGGTGCCGCTCGACCAGACGATGCAGTCCTGTGCATCGAGCAGGTGGACCTCGCCGACGGCGACATTGCCCTCCGCATCCTTCCGCCGGACCCGGGGCAGGGCATCCCAGGTTCCAACATCGTCCCAGGTGAACCGGCCCGGCACCACCGCGACGGCACTGCTCCGCTCCAGCACGCCGACGTCGATGGATATCGCGGTGACCGATTCGAAGAACCCGGCGACGTCGCCCGCTTCCAGCCGGCCGAGGTGCGGCGCGATCTCGGGCGTATTGCCGCGGACTTCCGCCAGGAGGACGTCGGCCGACCAGGCGAAGAGACCGCTGTTCCACAGGGCTCCCGATGCCATCAGGTCAAGCGCGGTCGAGGCATTGGGTTTTTCCGCGAATCGGGCGACGGTCCGGGCCGTCTCATCCAGGGCGGTGCCCGGCACGATGTAACCGAAGCCGGTGTCCGGTCGGGAGGGGACGATGCCGACGGTCACGAGGCGGCGGTGCCGGATGGCGGTCGAGAGGGCTTGCGCGGCGGTGTGGCGGAAGGCCTCTTCCTCGCGGATGGCCCAGTCGGCGTGCAGCGAAAGCACCTCGGCGGCGGGATCGCGGCGCCGGGCCTCGAGCGTGGCCCAGACGAGCGCCGGCCCGGTGGAAGCGGGCCGGGGCTCAACCAGGATGTTCTCCTGGGGGAGCTGCAGGGCGGACTGCAACCGCCCGGCGAGCGCCGGTCCGGTGACCACCAGGATCCGTTCGTGCGGGACCAGCCCCTCGAGGCGGGCCACCGCCTGTTCGGCGGTGGACTGGTTGCCGATCAGGGGCAGGAGCTGCTTGGGGGAACTCGGGGTGGAGAGCGGCCAGAAGCGACTCCCCGAACCCCCGGCAAGAATGACGGCCCAGCGCATCTCAGTGGGATCGGGTCAGAGGATGGTCGCGAGCGCCGGCGCCTGCAGCCGCAGCTCGAACAGGAGCGGCCCGAGATTGGTGGCCGGAGCGGCGAGCACGAAAAGATGCCCTTCGGTGCCGAGCGGCCGGACGATGGCGAGCCGGTCGTCGAACTCCAGCACCGTCGTGGTGAGTCCGCTGCACTCCGCCGCCTGTCCGAGGCGTCTGGCCCCGTTGGCGAAGGTCGCCGCGAGGGCGGCCACCGCGTCGGTGTCCAACAGGGAGCGTCCCGCGGTGTCGATCGGGAGCCCGTCACTGCTCAGGACCACGACGGCATCGACGTCCGGCCGGGCCGCCAGGCCCTGCACCATCTCGCGCAAGCCAGCCATCATCAGACTCCGGGAACGGGAAAGCAGGGTGCAGGGATTGTACGAAGGTCACACGGTCGAAGTCAAGCAATTACTGCGGGTTGACCGCTCCCGTCGCTCCTCGTACTTTCCGCCCATGTCACGCCTCCCCGTCGTTCTTGGTACCGCTACAATTGCCCTGCTTGCCGCGTGTGGCGCTGACAATGGCATACCGCCCGCCTCGATTCCCAACATCATCGACACGCTCACGCTGACGTCGCTCGCCACCGGCCCGCTGCAGGCGCCGACGGCCTACTCGCTGAATGCGCGGAATGTGGTGCGCACCTGGGATGTCGGGACCAACTTCGAGTTTGCTTTCTCCACCGATACCAGCGGCCGCAGCTTTTTCCTCCCGCTGGATGTGCTCGGCCTCGCGAGCAACAGCTCGGTGAAGCCGGGCCTCAAGCCCTCGACGATTGATTTCGACCAGCTCACGAAGGCGGCTCGGAATGGGTACACCACCTCCGACTCCATCGAGATCGCCGTGGGAGAGACCTATTTCATCCGCAGCGGCATCAACACCTGCAGTGCGCTCAGCGTGCCGCTCTACGGCAAGCTCAAGGTGCTGTTCATCGACCCGGTGGCCGATACCGTCCGCATCGAAGTGCTCGCCAACCAGAATTGCGGCTACCGGGCGCTCACGCTCGGCATCCCCAAGCAGTAGCTCGCCGTGATCGACCTCAGGCAACTCCGCCAGGATCCCGCGGGGGTGCGTGCCGCATTGTCGCGCCGCCGGGATCCGTCACTCCTCGCACTCCTCGACCAGCTTGATGACCTCGACCGCCAGCGCCGTGAGGTGCTGACGCGGGTTGAGGCGCTGAAGGCGGAGCGCAATATCGCCTCGGAGGAGGTGGCGCGCCGCAAGAAGGCCGGTCAGCCGGCCGATGATCTCCTCGTCACGCTCAAGCGTTCCTCCGACGAGGTGAAGGGGCTCGATGTCCGGGTTCGGGAAATCGAATCCGAGCTGGATGCGCTGGCGCTGACCGTGCCGAACCTCCCGCTCGCCC
>JAWXBX010000291.1:0-8387 GCA_034440415.1 Gemmatimonadota bacterium
CGCCTGACCCCCCTCGCCGCCGCCCTTCTGGCCGCCACAACTGTCCTCACCCTGACAGGCTGCTCCGAGCAACTGGGTGACCGCCCGCTGACTGACGACATCCCCATCGTCGAGCTCGACAGCATCAAGGTCTATCGAAACATCGACGGCTTCCCGAACATCACGCGCGCGTGCGCCGACGGGATCGCCTTCGCGGTGACATCGACCGACGTCGGACCCTCGATGGTGCGGGTGCCCGAGTGGGACGCCGACTGCGCCAGCCAATCAGACCCGGGGTGAGTGACGGGACTTGAACCCGCGACATCCGCGACCACAACGCGGCGCTCTACCAGCTGAGCTACACCCACCACGATCCGGTGCCAACGATCGCACCGAACGCGTCGATCAGTGTAGACCGGCTTCGGACCGCTCTGCCCCATCCAGGGTTCCATCCGGGGTGGCGGCGGGGGCGATGACGTGCGTGGCGGCACTGGCCCTTGCGGTGTCGCTGTCGGGTCCCGGCAACGGCACGAACACCGTCTCCCGATAGTAGCGAAGCTCGGCCAGGCTCTCCATGATGTCGGCCATCGCCCGGTGCCCGCCGGACTTGACCGGCGCGGCGTAGTACACCCTCGGATACCAGCGCTTGACCAGCTCCTTGAGGCTGGACACGTCGATGAGCCGGTAGTGCAGGTGCCCATCCAGCAGCGGCAGGTCACGGGCGATGAAGCCTCGGTCGGTCGCGATGGTGTTGCCGGCCAGCGGCGCCTTGCCCGCCTCGGGCACCCACTGCCGCACGTATGCCAGCACCTGCTCCTGAGCATCGGCGATGGTCGTGCCGGCATCCAACTCCTCGAGCAGCCCGGAGGTGGTGTGCATCTTGCGCACCACCTCGTTCATCTGCGCCAGCGCCGCCGCGGGCGGCTGGATGACGATGTCGAGCCCGTCCCCGAGCACATCAAGGTTGGAGTTGGTGACCAGCGCGGCGATCTCGATCAGGGCGTCCGCGCCCAGATCGAGTCCTGTCATCTCACAGTCCACCCAGACCAGCCGGTCCACCGGTCGGTCACGCGGTCGATCAGACCCGCTCACGGGGTCACCTTAGATCGTCGGGCGATCCCGGCGCGCGATCGGGATGACGTTCTGGCGGCAACGGCCGTTGCGGCATCGCCCAGACCGCTGCGGCTGCGGCTGCGACGAGGAGTGCGCCGATCGGCAGCAACCATGCGATCCGTTGCCACGAGGAGGGCTCGAGGACCACCAGGACGACGCAGCCGAGCACGACGGCGAACCCGCCCCAACCGGCCACCGCACCCGCCGGTGAGGGCTCGCGTGGCAGCCGACGACTCCGCCTGGATTCCATGAACGCACCTCCGCGCCTAGCGTCGAGTACATGGTGAGTCCATATCCAGTCCCGCCGCCCCGACCCTCCGATCCCGCCCCCACTCGACGGTACGGCTCGATCGTTCTGCTGACGCTCGGCTTCGTCCTGATCGCCGTGTGCGCCGTCGTGGTGACCCTCGCGGTGCTGCTGTCCACCGGGCCCACCTCGTTCGCCATCGGCGTGCTCTTCGCGCTGGTCCCGGTGGCACCGCTGCTCGCCTTCTTCGGGTGGCTGGACCGCTACGAGCCCGAGCCGCGGGGCTACCTGGTCTTCGCCTTCGGCTGGGGGGCGGCGGTGGCCACGCTGGGCAGCCTGGTGATCAACTCGACGTCGATCTACCTGCTGGACACGGCCGGCCGCGACAGCGAGTACGTCGGCACCGTCTTCGTCGCGCCGATCGTCGAAGAGGCGCTCAAGGGCCTCGGCCTGCTGACCATTGTCTGGATCAGCCGCCGCGGGCTCGACAGCGTGGTCGACGGTATCGTCTACGCCGGGCTCATCGGGGTCGGCTTCGCCTTCGTCGAGAACATCCTGTATCTCGGGGCGGCGCTCACAGATGGTGGCAGTGCTGGGCTCATCGCGACTTTTGTGGCGCGCGGCATCCTGAGCCCCTTCGCTCATCCGCTCTTCACGGCGGCATTCGGTATCGGACTTGCGCTGGCTGCCCGAAACAAGGGCGCGGGGCGGCTATTGGTGCTCATCGGATATGTCGTGGCGGTGGGCCTGCACGCGCTGTGGAACGCCAACGCCTCGACCGACGTCACCGGTTTCCTGGCGGGATTCATCATGATCCACGTGCCCATCTTCCTCATTTATGTCGGCCTGGCGCTGTGGTCACGCGCCCGTGAGGGCAGGCTGATCCGAACCCACCTGCAGCCCTACGCCGCGACGGGTTGGGTGACGCCAGCGGAAGTGGAGATGCTCTCCGACCTGCGCTTGCGTCGCCAAGCGCTGGCAGGGGCCGCTCCTGGAAGCAGGTCCCAGGTGCGCCGGTTCCAGCAGTCCGCTGTTTCGCTGGCGCACCTGCGCGCCCGGATGGATGCAGGTTCGGCGCCGCGGGGCGGGGTCGAGATGGAGCGCCGCCTTCTGGCGGACATATCGGCCCAGCGCGTCTAGCGCCTGCAGGGCGATCTCGACGTGTCCGGATCGCACCTGGCGCGGCATCATCCGATCGACCTACACTGCGTCACCTCGGATGAACCCAATGTGATTCACCTGCGGCGAACTGGTGGTGCGAACGGTGAAAGTAAGAAAACGTGTCGAGATAGGCATTCTGGCGGGGGCCATGTCGATGCTGGGTCTCGTTGCTGCCGCATTGTTGGCGCAATCCAGCGCATCCGGGTCCGTTGCTGAGGAGTCCGGCTCGACCACCAGCAAGGAACCCAAGCTGCGGGCCGCGCCCACCGCACGCGCCTCGTCGACGACTGCCCCGGCGATGCTCGAGGTGGATCCGGTGCTGACCGCGTCCTCGGCGCCGGGACTGTCCACGCCGGGGGGATCGACGCTGGGTGCGGCGCCAGAGCCGCGTCAGCCCGCGACCCGGGCCACGCCTCGGCCCGGCCAATCGTCATCGCGGCCATCGATCAGCAGCAGCACGGCGGTCGGCACCGCACCGCAGGGCCCCGGCGACAACCAAGGGTCGCCCTCCGAGCCACCCCCGGACGGCCCAGCGACCTCGACCTCATCGCAGCCCGAGCCCCCCGCGGAACCGCCGGTCGACGTATCCCCGCCGACGGAGGACATCGTCGGGTCGATGCCATGAGCCCGGACATCCCCCGATCGACGGACGGTTGCCCACACATTGAGATGAGTGTCGGTATTGGGTCTATCACCATGGGTTATCGCCCGGCTACGTTCGGCGACACGAGATCCACGAAGGGGCGTTGTCACACGTGACTGAAGTTGATTGGCCGTCGATTCACGTCCTCGGTGCGCCGCGCTACACGGTCGAAGACTTCGCTGAGACCGAACCTCAGGCGGATGCGCTCGGCTGGGGTTTCCGGGTTGCCACGGTGACCGCGATCGTGGGTGCGCTGACCACGGCTGGGTTGGGCGTACCGGTCGCCGGCCTGTTGCTGCTGGGAGTAGGCGGCCTGCTGATCGGGGTCTTCGCGATCATGCGGGACGGGCTCGCCTGGGCGTGGCTGTCGTCCAGCCGCAGCGGTGTCGCGGCTGTCATTGCCAGCGCATCAGTCTTGATGGTGGCGGCGACGTCAGCGTTGTCCGGTCCCGGCGGCAGCGACCTGTGGGCTCCTGCCATGGCCCTGGTCCGCTGAACGTCAGCGCCGTGGACCTCGGGGCGGCAGCCCCGGCGCACCTGCGACCCGGCCGTCGACCACCCTCACCCAAGGGCCTGCGCCAGCTTCCCGGGCACCCAGCACTGAAGCGGCCATGAGCGGTTAGCATCGCGGGCGTGGACAAGGTGGTCCGGAACGCCCTCGAAGCAGTGGCCGACATCCCGGACGGCGCCACCCTCGCGGTCGGTGGTTTCGGGCTGTGCGGCATTCCCAACGTGCTGATCCAGGCGGTGCTCGATCGTGGCATTACCGACCTGGAGGTCGTGAGCAACAACTGCGGCGTGGACGACTGGGGCCTGGGACTGTTGCTGGCGCAGCGCAGGATCCGCCGGATGATCTCCAGCTACGTCGGCGAGAACAAGGAGTTCGCCCGGCAGTACCTCTCGGGCGAGTTGGAGGTCGAACTGACGCCGCAGGGCACGCTCGCCGAGCGGCTGCGGGCTGGCGGCGCGGGTATCCCCGCCTTCTATACCCCGACTGGCGTCGGCACCCTCGTCGCAGACGGCGGCTTGCCATGGCGATACCACGCCGACGGTTCGGTGGCCATCGCCAGCCCCCCGAAGGACACCCGGACGTTCGAGGTCCGCCGCGACGGCGTGCGCGGCGAGCAGGAGTTCGTGTTGGAGAACGCGATCCAGGCAGACTTCGCCCTGGTCCGGGCATGGCGCGGGGATCGTCACGGCAATCTGGTGTTCCGCCGCTCCGCCCGGAACTTCAACCCGCTGGCAGCGATGGCCGGAGCAATCACCGTCGCCGAGGTGGAGGAGCTCGTCGAGCCGGGTGCCCTGGACCCGGATGCCGTGCACCTGCCCGGCGTCTACGTGCACCGCGTGGTCGAACTGCACGGCCGGCAGATCACCGACAAGCGGATCGAGCGCCGCACGTTGTGGCACGAACCGGACGGGAACAACTGATGGCCCTGACCCGCGAGCAGATGGCCGCCCGAGCCGCACTCGAACTGGCCGATGGCGACTACGTCAACCTGGGGATCGGGCTGCCGACGCTGGTGCCCAACTACGTGCCCGACGGCATCGAGATCGTGCTGCAGTCCGAGAACGGCATCCTCGGGGTCGGGCGGTATCCCACCGAGGACGAGGTGGACGCCGACCTCGTCAACGCGGGCAAGGAGACGGTGACGATGCGGCCGGGAGCGAGTTTCTTCGACTCGGCGACCAGCTTCGGGATGATCCGCGGCGGCAAGGTCGACGCCGCGATCCTCGGCGCCATGCAGGTCTCAGCGGCCGGTGACATCGCCAACTGGCTGATTCCCGGCAAGATGGTCAAGGGCATGGGCGGTGCGATGGACCTCGCGCTGGGCGCTCGGCGGGTCATCGTGCTGATGGAGCACGTCGCCAAGGACGGATCCCACAAGATTGTTCAGGAGTGCTCGCTGCCGCTGACCGGGCGGCGCGTGGTGGACCGGATCATCACCGACCTGGCGGTCATCGATGTCACGCCGGCCGGGCTGGTCCTGGTCGAGACCGCAGCAGGTGTCACCGAGTCCGACGTCTCCGAATGCACCGGCGCCCCTCTCACGTGGACACCTGCCAGCTGAAGCCGCGCGCCCGCAACCGGTCCACCAGTGCGTCACCCAGCGCCACCGCTGGTGTCAGCACTCCGGCGCGCAGGTCGCCCTCCCCGACCGCGAGAGCGAGGGCGGACTCGCCGAGCATCACCGCCGTGGCGCCGTACCCGGGGTCGAGATCGGCGCCGACCCGTGCCTCCAGCACTCGCCCCGACGTGGTTTCGGCGAACAGCCGCATCCGGAAGTAGCCGCGGTCCATGGCTCGCCGCGACGGCCCCGAGCCGGGCGCCGGCAGCAAATGGTCCAACAGCCGTCGCGTCGGCTTCCAACCCATGGCCGCACCGAATCCGGCCGTGCCGGCGGCCACGGCGGTCGCAGGCATCGCACCGGCGATCCGGCCGGGCACGCCGACCGCCTCCCGGTAGCGAAAGCCGGCTCCGTACCCGGGGCGCTCGTGGTCGTACAACAGGCTGTGGCTGCGCCGAACCACCCTGGTGTTGACCGGCGCCATAACGAAGGGGGCCAGCCAGTACTCCAGGTCCGCATCCCATTGCACGACCCACCGGTCCGGCGGTCCGGGCTTTCCCACCAGCGAGACCGGATCGTCGAGCGCATGCGGGTCGGCGATGACCCGGCGCGCCGATGGGTCGCGCGCGAGATCCTCCATTTGCGCACGCAACGAGTCGACCGTCCCCCCGCTGAAGCCGCCCGACGCGCCCATGATCAAACCGGTCACCCGACCGAGTGACCCGGCACCGGTCGTGGCCGCGTGCCGGTGAAGCGCCCACACCCCGAGGTCCGACGGCACCGAGTCGAAGCCGCAGGCGTGAACGATCCTTGCCCCGGATGCGCGGGCGGCCGCGTCGTTGGCCTCGATGCTGCGGCGCATGAACAGCACCTCGCCGGTCAGGTCGGTGTAGTGAGTGCCCGACCGCGCGCAAGCGGACACCAGGCCGGTGCCGTAGCGGGTGTAGGGACCGACCGTGGTGACCACTACCCGCGAGCGCCGAGCCAACCGCGCGATGGCGTCTTGATCCTTGGCGTCTGCGACCAGCACCGGCCACGACCGGGCGAGCACCGGCAGGGACTCCTGGACGGCGAGGAGTCGGCCGGACGAGCGCCCGGCCAGGGCGATCCGTAACCCTGCCGGGGCATGCCGGGCGACGTGCGCAGCCAGCAGCCGGCCGGCGAACCCGCTGGCGCCAAATACAACGAGGTCGAACTCGCGGTTGTCCACGCCCGTGACGCTAGCTGCCGGTCAACAGGACTGCCTGTGGGCGCGGCGGTGCGATCGGGAGCTGCGGTGTGCTCTGGCCCGGCCCAGTGGCGGCGCCGCGCGAGGTCCCTGCGGCGTCAATCAGGCGTGCCATGGCGCCGGCTCCTTCGAGCAGGCCCGGTGGCCAGACGGGCCCAGCTGCTCAGCCCACTTCGGTCGCTTCGCCACCCACGCAGTCTGCTCCAACGGGCAGGAGACGCCGCGTGGCAATTCGCGACCGGCCCGGCAACCGTGCGACCCCTCAACGGGGACGCGTGGACGAACGCGGGAGTGACGAGGGTGGGGGCCTGCTTCCTCGGAGGTGCCGTCGCCGTGCACTACCCGAGGAACGAAGGAAGATCAGTGGCGATACCGGAGCTCCGACTTTCTTCCCGAGTACCAGCGATGGCCCATCCCTCAGGGCATGCTCACGCTTCCCACGCTTCGCGGCGTCCCTGCCGGCGCAGGCGGACCGGTGCGCACGGTCCCTGCCCCCCCGTAGGACGTACCAGCGCGTGAGCACGTCCATGTCGAGGCGACGTGGGGCATCTAGCAGCGCATGATCGCCGCCCACCGCAACCCGACCGAACCCGGGGCCGGCAGCTGATGACCGCGCTCATCGACTCGATCAGCCGCGGCGTCCCCGCCGCCCTCACCGGACTCACCACCTTGGGCCGGACCCTGAAGCAGCGAGCCGACGACGTGCTGGCCTAGTCGACCGCCCCGGCACCAGCAACTGACCGACTGAGGCCATCAACGGACTCCTCGAAGACCTCCGCGGCTCGGCACTCGGGTTCCGCAACCTCGCAGAGTACGTCGCCAGATCACCGCTCGAGACCGACGGCTTCAGACCCCAAGTACACCCTCGATTGTGAAGAGGCCTCTTGCGCCTACCGCAGCTGGCATGTCAATCCTGGGCTTCGACCCATGCCTAGGGAAGCATGTGGGTCCTGACCTGGCCCATCGACGTCAGTGATAGTGATCAAGCGCCATGACAGCGCTTGCATCCGGGGCCACTAAGCGGGCAATTTCGTCTTGAAACTCCCATTTCCTCTGGTTCGCCTGACGTGAGGTGCAGCGGTGCATGACGAGGCCTGCTCGTTCGAGAATCCGTATGGGTTGACGGCGACGCAGGATGTCGGCCGTCGTCCCGCAGTAGCCACCTACCTCGCGGGTGGAGCTTTCGCGATCGGAGTCTCCGTCCTTGTTGCGTCACCGTCCTATGCGGACGACGCGCCACCAAACGTCGCTGCGGCGGTCACGTCTGACGCCGAGGGCTCCACTTCCGACAGCACCGCGCTCCCAGTTCAAGGACAGTCCTCCGGAAGCGAGTCCTCCAACAATACGGATGTGACGACGGCCGAGTCTGCACCCCCCATGTCGGGTCCGGCGCCAGCTGATGTGGCGCCGGTGGATGTGGCGCCAGCTGATGTGGCGCCGGTGGATGTGACGACGGCCGAGTCTGCGCCCCCCATGTCGGGTCCGGCGCCGGTGGATGTGGCGCCGGTGGATGTGGCGCCGGTGGATGTGGCGCCGGTGGATGTGGCGCCAGCTGATGTGGCGCCGGTGCAGCGTCACGATGTCCATGCGGCGGCACTCGCAACTGGCAACCAAGAACGTCGACCTCTGGCGGGCCGCGCGAGCGATGAACGCGCCGCGATCGCCGAGACCGATGGCACGAATCCTGCAGTGGCATCTGTTCCGGTGTCCTCGGTTCCAGTCCATCTGCGTCGTGGACCGTCAACAGCTCCCGGCGGTGCTTCCGAGCGAACTGTGGATTGGGGATTGGGTGGGGGCCCGGCTCACATGTCGGTACCCCCGGTCGACATGGCTGCTGACCCCGCCCAGTTAGCGGCTGAGACGGGTGTAGTCCTGTCAAACATGGGGGAGGCAGTCGTTGCCGGGATGCCCGTGACGGAACGCAATATCCCTTCGATGCCGTTTCCC
>JAWXBX010000292.1:0-2544 GCA_034440415.1 Gemmatimonadota bacterium
CGGCGCCGGCGCCGAGCGACTCACCGATACCGGCCTCGCGGTGGGGACACCGGCGTACATGAGCCCGGAACAGGCGGCGGGGGAACGGGACATCGACGGCCGGAGCGATCTCTACGCCCTGGGCTGCGTCCTGTACGAGATGCTGGCGGGCCAGCCGCCCTTCTCCGGGCCCACGGTCGAGAGCATCGTGCGCCAGCATCTCACCGCGCCGCCGCCGCCGATCACCCAGCTCCGGCCGGCGGTGTCCGCCACGATTGCCGCGGCGCTGGAGCGGGCCCTGGCCAAGAACCCCGCCGACCGGTTCAGCCCGGTGGGGCAATTCGCCGAGGCGCTGTCGGCCCCGCAGGCCGCCGGCGTTCCCGCGAGTCCGGGATTCTCCCCGCGCCAGAAGCTGATCGCGGCCCTGGTCGTCCTCGGCGTCCTCGCGGCGGCCGTACTGCTCGTGCGGCGCGTCGGCCGCGGCGACTCCCCGCTCGCCATCGGGCAGACGATGCAGGTCACTCGCGACCCCGGACTCGAGATCGATCCCGCGCTCTCGCCCGATGGCAGCCTGGTGGCCTATGCTGCCGGGCAGGCCGCCCGCACCCAGATCTTCGTGCGACAGGTGGGCGGCGGCCGTACCATCGCGCTCACCTCCGACTCCACCCAGGGCTATCGCTGGCCCCGGTGGTCGCCCGATGGATCGCAGATCGCGTATCAGGGCAATGCCGGCATCGCGGTAGTCCCGGCGCTAGGGGGACAACCAAGGCTGGTGGTGCGGCTCGCGCCGCAGGCGGCGGGATCGATCACGACCGCGTTCACCCGGATCATGGGATTCGCCTGGTCCCCCGATGGGCGTCGCTTCGCCTATTGCACCTCCAGCGGCGAGATCATGGTGGTTCCGATCGATGGCGGGGCTCCCATCAGCCTGACCGGGATCCGCGACGTGCACTCGCTGGCCTGGTCTCCCGATGGCAAGCGCCTCGCAGGAGTGACAGGCAACGCCGCGTTCATGTTTGGCGGCGCCTATCTGGGCAACGAAGGGCCATCCGCGATCTGGACCATTCCACTCGATGGGAGCGCCGCGACCCGGGTGACCGACAACCAGCATCTGAACATGAGCCCCCAATGGTCCCCGGACGGGCGGCACCTGTTCTGGGTCTCGGATCGTGGGGGGAGCCGCGACATCTACCGCGTTCGCCTCGACAAAAAGGGAGTGGCCGCCGGTCAGGCGGAGCGGCTCACCACCGGTGCCGACGCCCATACCATCAGCCTCTCGGCCGATGGCCGCCGGCTGGCGTATGCCCGGTTCCGCACCTTCTCCAACATCTGGTCCATCCCGGTACCGACCGGCCGGCCGGTGTCGATCGCCGGGGCTCGGCCGGTGACAACCGGTGACCAGACGATCGAAACCATCTCCCTCTCCCCGGACGGCCGCCGGCTGGCATTTGACTCGGACCGCAATGGCAACGCGGACATCTACACCATGCCCGTCGGAGGAGGCGAACCGACCCAGCTCACCACCGACTCCGTCAGCGATTACTCTCCCGCCTGGTCGCCGGATGGACGCCAGATCGCGTTTCACTCCCTGCGAACCGGCAATCGGGACCTCTACACGATGGACGGGGACGGCTCCGGGCTGGTCCAGCGGACCAGCACACCGTCGGAGGAGCTCGATGTGGGCTGGTCGAGTGACGGGAAGGCGCTGGTGGCGACCTTTCTCTCGACCGACGTCATGCCAGGAGGGGCGGAGGGGTGGTCTCCTTTCCACATCGTGCCGCTGGACGGCGGCGCCACGCGGACCGTCCCGGTGCTCGGCGACTTCCCCCACTGGTCGCCGTCGGATGACCTGATCGCGTTCCATGCCCCCGATGGCCTGCGGCTAACGACCCCAGCGGGAGCGTCGCGCCTGCTGGTGGCGAACTCGCCGGCGGACGGGGAGGCCTACTACGCCGCCTGGTCGCCCGACGGGAAGACCGTTTACTACGTTGCGCTCAGTCCGCAGGGCTCCTCGATCCGGGCGGTGCCGGTCACGGGCGGTCCCTCCCGACTGCTGGTCCGGTTCGACGATCCTACCCGGCAGCACTCCCGCTACGGCCTCGCCACCGATGGCCGGACCTTCTACTTCACCATGGGGGCGCACGAGAGCGACATCTGGGTGGCGGAGCTGGAACAGCGATGACCGAACCCCCCGCCGCCCTCATCTCGGCCCTCGCCGACCGCTACCGCCTCGAGCGGGAGCTGGGCCAGGGCGGCATGGCCACCGTCTACCTCGCGCACGACATCAAGCACCAGCGCAGCGTGGCCATCAAGGTGCTGCGGCCCGAACTCGCCGCCGTGATCGGTGCCGAGCGGTTCCTGCGCGAGATCAAGACCATCGCCACGCTGCAGCATTCCCACATCCTGGGCCTCATCGATTCCGGCGAAGTGAATGGCACCGCCTACTACGTGATGCCGTTCGTCGAAGGAGAATCGCTCCGCGACCGGCTGAATCGCGAGAAGCAGTTACCGATCGCCGACGCGGTGCGGATCGCGACGGAAGTGGCTGGCGCGCTGGACTACGCC
>JAWXBX010000293.1:0-3979 GCA_034440415.1 Gemmatimonadota bacterium
CGGGCGGCAGCGCCTGCAGGAAACGCGAGGGGCGGCCCGGCAGCAAGGCCCCGCCGCGCCGCCGTGCCCGGGCCCACGAAAGGTACAGCTTGTCCTTGGCCCGGGTGATCCCGACATAGCAGAGGCGGCGCTCCTCCTCCACCCCGTCCGGCTGCTCGAGGGCGCGACCGGACGGGAAGAGGCCATCCTCCATCCCCGCGATGGCGACGACGGGCCACTCGAGTCCCTTGGCGGTGTGCAGCGTCATGAGCGTTACCCCCGCCTCCGCCCCCGCCGTCTTGTCATGCCCTGACAGCAGCGCGGCCTCGGCGAGAAAGCGTTCGAGCGGGGTCGACGGCTCCTCGTCGTCGGCGACGACGACCTCCGACCAGTCCGCCGCGCTCGCGACCAGTTCACGCACGTTGTCCCACCGATCCGCGCCTTCCGGCCCCTCGTCCAGCAGCACCTTCTCGTAGTCGATGCGCAGGATGATCTGCTCCAGGACCTGTGCCGGCGGCCAATGGGCCCCCTCCTCAGCGACCGACCGGATCAGGTCGGCGAACTTCCGTAGTGCCTCGCGCACGTTGGGCCGGAGACCGTGGATCATCTCTCCGCCCGCGGCCGCGCTCAACAGCGGCTTGCCCCACTGCGTCGCGGCTTCCTGCAGGGTGCCGAGGGCCGAGTCGCCCACGCCGCGCTTGGGCACACCGATGGCGCGGATGAACGCCTCGTCGTCCGCCGGATTGGCCACCAGGCGCACGTAGGCCAGCAGATCCTTCACCTCGCGCCGGTCATAGAAGCTGATGGCGCCGACGATGCGATACGGGACACCGGCGCGCCGGAATGCCTCTTCCAGCGCGCGGGACTGCGAGTTGGTGCGGTACAGGATGGCCATCTCGGTGTAGTGCCAGTCGCCCTTGGCGCTCCTGGCCCGGAACTCCTTGACCAGCCACTCCGCTTCATCCCGCTCATCGGCAGCCGTCACGATCGTCACCGGCTCTCCGCCCTGCCGCCGGGTGCGCAGCGTCTTGCCGATCCGGCCGGTGTTCTCGGCGATCACCCCGTTGGCGGCATCGAGGACCACCCGGGTCGAGCGATAGTTGTCCTCCAGCCGTACCGTCGCGGTGCCGGGGAAATCCCGCAGGAACGACTGCATGTTGCGCACATCCGCACCACGCCAGCCGTAGATCGACTGGTCGTCGTCGCCGACCGCACAGACGTTGCCGTGCGCGCCTAACAGGCGTATGAGCTGATACTGCGCCGAGTTGGTATCCTGGAATTCGTCGACCAGGAGGAAGGCGAAGCGCTCCTGATAGTCGCGCAGCCGGTCGGGCCGCTCGCGGAACAGCGTCAGCGGGTGCAGCATCAGGTCGTCGAAATCCATCGCATTCGCCGACTTGAGTGCGGGGCCGAGCGCACGATACACGTCGGCGGCGACCTGCGACACCCGGTCGAATGGCGATCCGGTGGCCAGCTCCTCCGGCGGCACCATCCGGTTCTTCGCCGCCGAGATGAGCGCCTGGATCACCTTGGGGGGAAACAGCTTGGTGGAATGTCCCAGCTGGTCCATCAGCCGACGGATCAGCGACAGCCGGTCATCCTCGTCGTAGATGGTGAACTGGCGGGAGAAGCCGAGCGCCTCCGCTTCCCGCCGCAGCAGCCGGGCGGAGAGGGAGTGAAAGGTGCCGATCCACAGGCCGGCGGGATCCTGTCCCAGGAGCCGGCCCACCCGCTCCTTCATCTCGCCAGCGGCTTTGTTGGTGAAGGTGACCGCGAAAATGCGCTTCGGCGATACGCCGGCCTGGTCGATCAGGCGGGCGATGCGCATCGTCAGCACCCGGGTCTTGCCGGAGCCTGCGCCGGCCACAACGAGCAGCGGACCGTGGACGTGCTCCACCGCCTCCCGCTGGGCGGGATTGAGGCCATCCAGGCCGATCAGCGGGGCGCGCTCAGTCGTCATGCATGGGGATCCGGATCAGGAACGTGGCGCCGGCCTCGGCCGGCTCCAGCATCAATTCGCCGCCGTGGGAGTCCTCCACGACGCGACGTGCCAGCGCGAGGCCGATGCCCCACCCGCTGGACTTGGTGGTGATGCCCGGCTCGAACAGCGTGCGGCGGATCTCGCCCGGAATGCCGGGCCCGTTGTCCACGACGCGGATCACGGCGGTGTCGGCCTCCTGCCCCACCCGCAGCGTGATCCGTCCCGCGCGCCCGGTCAGCGCATCGATCGCGTTCTTGACCAGCGACTCGAGGGCCCACTCCAGCAGGATCGGGTCGCCGAGAATCACCGGCCCGTCGCCTGCCGTGTCGACGTCGATGGTGATGCGGTTGACCCGGTGCGGCAGCCGCGGGCTGAAGTAGTCCGCCACCTTTTTGGCGAGCGCCCCGGCGCCGACCGGTTCGCGCCGGTTGGCATGCCCGATCCGCTCGAACCGATGGGCGACCCGCTCCAGCCGCTCCGCGTCCGCGGCGAGATGGTCCGCCAGGTGCGGCGGCGGGGTCGCACGGGAGCGGACCTGCTCGATCCAGCCCTGCAGGCTCATCAGTGGAGTGCCCATCTGGTGGGCCGCCTCCCGCGCCATGGCGACCCAGAGCCGGTCCCGCTGCGCCGCCATGGCGTTGCGATAGCCCGCCACTCCAACCCCGATGATCGTGAGCAGGATGAGGCCCTGCAGCACCGCAAGCGCCACCAGTTGCCGCTTGGCTGGCACCGGGCCGAAGTGCAGCGTCCCCAGCAGCGGGTCGGTGATCGGGCGATTCTCCCGGTCGAGCACCGCCGCATAGGCCAGCACGCGGGGATCATCCAGCGGAGCAGAGAACGGCAGGTTGGCCGCCGCCGAGACCCGCCCCGCCGTATCGGTGACCACGAGCGGAATGCCCTCGCGCCGTACCTGCTCCCCCAGCGTGAGCAACGAACTCTGGGCCGCCCCGGGCCGGTCATCGTTCAGCCCGGCGAAAACTCCGGCATACAATCGGCTGATGGAGGCGGCATCACTGCGAAAGTGCCGGATCACGATCCAGCTGGACCCGGCGGACAGCCCCGCGAGCACCAGCACCAGCAGCACGACCAGCACCGGCGCAAACCGGCGCATGCCCCGCCTAGGCACGTGGCACGAGCCGGTCGGTGCCGAAATACGGCGCGAGCGCTGCAGGGACCTTGACCGAGCCGTCGGCCTGCTGGTTGTTCTCCAGCAGAGCGATGATCGTGCGGGGGAAGGCGACCCCCGACGCATTCAGCGTATGGACGAACTCCGGCTTCGATCCAGGGTCACGGCGGAAGCGGATGTTGGCGCGGCGGGCCTGGAAATCGGTGAAGGTGCTGGCGCTCGACGCTTCGAGCCACGTCCCTACCCCGGCGGCCCAGACCTCGAGGTCGTGGGTGCAGGCGCTGCCGAATCCGGTGTCGCCCGCCGCGAGCGCCAGCCGCCGATACGGGATCTCCAGTCGCTCGAGCACGGTCTCGGCGTGACGGGTGATCCGCTCATGCTCGGCGCCGCTCTCCTCCGGCCGGCAGAGGCGCACCAGCTCCACCTTGTCGAACTGATGCACCCGGATGAGGCCGCGGGTGTCCTTGCCGTGCGCGCCGGCCTCGCGACGGAAACAGGGGGTATAGGCGACGAAGGTGAGCGGCAGCGCGGCGCCGTCGAGAATCTCGTCGCGGTACATGTTGGTGAGCGGGACTTCGGCGGTCGGGATGAGGAACAGATCATCCGCCGTGGCCTGGTAGAGCTCGTCCTCGAACTTGGGCAACTGCCCCGTGCCGGTCATCGTCGCCCGATTCACCAGGAAGGGCGGCGCGATCTCGGTGTAGCCATGCTCGACGGTGTGGAGATCGAGCAGGAAATTCTGCAGCGCCCTCACCAGCCGTGCCCCCGCGCCAGTGAACAGCGGGAAACCCGAACCGGTGATCTTGGCCCCCCTCGGCAGATCGAAGAGCCCGAGCGCCTGCCCCAGTTCCCAATGCGGCTTTGGCGGGAAGCCCAGCTGCGGCCGCTCGCCC
>JAWXBX010000294.1:0-29532 GCA_034440415.1 Gemmatimonadota bacterium
CCTCCACCCCGCCTCCCCATGCTCAACTACATCTGGGCCGGGCTCATCATCCTGAGCCTCGTTTTCGCGCTGGTTCTCGATGTCGGCGATCTGCGGCGCGATACCTACCGCAATGACCGCGGCGTGCCGCTCACCGTGGCATTCCCCAGCGGCTACGATCCCGAGGCCCGGCATCAACCGGTGATGATACGCGGCGACAGTGCGACGCTCTCGACCCACTACGGGCAGAGCGTCGTCCTGGGCGGAGCGCTCGCCGGCGACCTGCTGCAGAATCAGGATGGAAAGGAGCTGCGGTTCGGCAAGGACGCCATTCTGCCGGAGCCGCTTCAGACTCAGCGCGCCATGACCTCGGAACGGGACAACGACCTGCGTGGCCGGGCCACGGTACGCGCCAGCCGCGGGGACACCCTCGGCGCGGCGACGATCACCTTCGCTCCGGTGCGGTTCGTGAAGCTGACCGCCATCACCCGCGCCGCGATCGACACGGCCAAGACGGCGGTGACGCTGGCGCTTGGCCTGGTCGGCGTGATCGCGCTGTGGCTGGGGATGCTGCGGATCGCGGACAAATCGGGACTGATCACGATCATCGTCCGGGTGACGGAGCCGGTCATCCGGCCGCTCTTCCCCGAGATCCCCAGGGGGCACCCTGCCCTGGGCCTGATCGTCCTGAACCTCTCCGCCAACATCCTCGGCCTGGGAAACGCCGCCACGCCGATGGGCATCAAGGCGATGGAGGCGCTGCAGGAGCTGAACCCGCGAAAGGACACGGCGACCAACTCGATGGTGATGCTGCTCGCGATCAATACCGCCAGCGTCCAGATCGTCCCGCCGGTCCTGCTGGTGGCGATCATGGGCCTCCAGGTCAACCAGCTCTTCTTCTCGATCCTGATCTGCACCGGCCTGTCGCTGATCGTCGGCATCGTGTCCGCCAAGCTGCTCGGCCGGCTCCGGGTCTATCGCGAAAGCGATCCGATGCGGGATGCCGTGCCCTCCAGCCCCACCACCTGAGGAGCACCGACCATGCCCGCCCTGCGCTCCACCCTCGACCTGCTCTCGGTCTTCATCATTCCGCTGATCATCATCGGCTTCCCGCTCTACGGCCTGTGGAAGCGGGTCCCGGTCTACGAGGAATTCGTGGTCGGCGCGAAAGAGGGGTTCCAGGTCGCAGTGAACATCATCCCCTATCTCGTCGCGATTCTCTTCGCCGTGGCGATGTTCCGCGCCTCGGGCGCGATGGATTTCTTCGTCGAAGGACTGCGCCCCCTGCTGGCCCCGCTCGGCTGGCCGCCGGAGGTGCTGCCGATGGTGATCACGAGGCCCCTGACGGGCTCGGGTTCGGCGGGGATCATGCTCGATCTCATCAGCCGCTACGGCGAGGATTCGATCATCGTGAAGACGGCGGCCACGATGTTCGGCTCGACGGAAACAACGTTCTACGTGATCGCGGTGTATTTCGGGGCGGTCAACATCCGGAAGACGCGGCACGCCATTCCCGCCGGCCTGATCGCGGACATTTCGGCGATGATCTTCGCGGTGTATGTGGTGCGGTGGCTCTTCGCGTAGTCGCTACCGCCATGGCGCCAGGTCGCAGCGGCTGCAGGACCGTGGCAGCGTGCGGAACCCGCGCAGGGTAACGGCGCCGGACAGCTGATCCGGTCTCACCGGCTCCTCCCGGACCAGATCGGTTGAGAGGTACTTCTTGTTGTCATCGCAGAAGAAGGTGACAACCACGGCCTCGTCGCCCAGCACCTCCTGCACCTTGAGCGCCCCGAGGAAATTGGCGCCGGCGGAGATACCCACCGCCAGATCGAGGACGCGAGCCAGCTTCTGCGCCATCAGGATCGCGTCGCCATCATCCACCGCCACGATCTGATCGAGATAGCCCAGGTCCACGATCTGGGGAATGCACTCATCCGAGATTCCCTGGATCCGGTGCTTGCCGATCTTGTGGCCGGCGGTCAGCCTCGGACTGCCGGCCGGCTCGAGCGGGTGCAGCCGGATGCCGGCATGCCGGGCGCGCAGGTAGCGGCCCGTCCCCATGATCGTCCCGCCGGTACCAACCCCAGCCACCAGCGCGTCCGGCCGCAAGCCCGCACGGGCGAGCTGACTCCAGATTTCCGGCCCCGTCGTCAGCTCATGCGCCGCGCAGTTGTCCTCGTTGCTGAACTGCCGGGGCAGGAAGGCGTGGCCGCGCTCCGCGGCGAGCGACTCGGCCTGCTCGATACTGCCGAGAAACCCGCCGTCGGCGGCACTCACGAGATGGATGTCGGCACCGAAGAAACGGATCAGGTTCTTCCGTTCCTCGCTCATCCAGTCAGGCATGAAAATGGAAACGGGGTGACCGAGCGCGCGCCCCAGCGCTGCGAAGGCGATCCCGGTGTTGCCGCTGGTCGCCTCGATGACCAGATCGCCTGGCGCGAGCGTACCACGGACATACCCCTGCCGCAGGATGTGGAGCGCCATCCAGTCCTTGATGCTGCCGGTCAGGTTCAGCTGCTCAGCCTTGGCACACACGACTCGCGGACGACCGCGGAACTCGCATTCGATGACGAGCAGCGGCGGGTTGCCGATCAGGTGAGTGAGGCCGTCGAAGCGCACGGCGAGCGGGTGTGGGATTGTCGGCATCAGCGCCCTGGCCAGGGCAGTCCGAAGATCCATCCTTCCAGCCGGCGGACCACCGGATCGTTCGGCTCTGCCGGTCCGTCGGCCAGGATCGTATCGAGGAGTCCGAGCAGGCCAACCACCGCATCGAAGCGATCTTCCCCACTTCGGTCGGCGCCGAAGCCATCCTGCAACTGCGCGGTGAGTTCGCTGGAGCACCGGATATGGTGTCCCGTGGCCCAGCTGCGGATGGCGGTGGCGTTGCGATGGCGTGCGGCCTGACTGCCCTTCCCGCTCCCCTCGTCGGCAGCGGCACCAGCGGCGTCGCGCGGCCAAGTCACCCCCAGCCTGGCGTAGACATCGGCAGGATACGTCTCGACCAGCACCGTCCCCCCTGTCCTGGTGAGCCCAGCGAAGGTGCCGTCGAAAGGCCACAGCCGGATCCGCTCCTGCAGCGGCGCAATCAGTTCCCGCCAGCCGCTGATCGCGGCCTTGCCGACCTGCTTGGCACCCATGGTCCAGAAGAGGGGGGCGGCATCCGGCCGGGTGGCGGTGGCCCGTTCGCACCCACGCAGCAGAGGGGCGATAGTCGCACCAGGAAGGGCGAGTCCGGTCAACAGCTGGGCAAGTTTTCTGCTGCCTTTTTCACCCCCGGTCGCGGGATAGAAGGGGCGCGCCAGACTGATCTCGTCCGTCTCCGTCGCCGGCTCGTACCACCGCGCCCATCGTCCCTGCCCCAGCACCCCCAGCGCCTCGCGAAACTCCCGGAACCCGGCCCGGTCGCCGTAGGCCACCGGCAACCCGATCGGGAAATCGACGCCGAGCAGGAGGACGTCGGTGGCCGGCATCCCATCCCGCAGGCGAGCGATGAGATCGCGGGGTTCGCCGACCGGGGTGGGTGCTCCGGCGGTGTACTGGCCCGCGGCATCGCGGGTTGCCACCGCCATCCAGCGCTTGGCGGGCTGAACACTCCAATCGGCATGGGCACAGCGTGTTGGCAGGGGCATGGGGTGGCACAAGATACCTAGCCCGCGCCAGTCGCACGAAGCCGTGATGATCCGATGGGGGGCGCAGCACCGGGGGGGGCAGAGGTCGTGGCCGAGGCTCCCCGGCTGGCCGCTGGCCAACTCCCTGTAGCAGCGTATACTTACACGCTTATCGCCGCCCCCCAGGCAGTTCGTCCCTTTCCGTTCAGACGTGGCCGACACCCTCACCAGACTCCAGACGGCTCTTACCGATCGCTACGGCATCCAGCGCGAGCTGGGTCGTGGCGGCATGGCCACCGTCTACCTGGCCACCGACTTGAAGCACGATCGCGAGGTCGCGATCAAGGTGCTCCACCCCGAGCTGTCCGCGAACCTCGGCCCCGAGCGGTTCGACCGCGAAATCAAGTTCGCCGCCAAGCTGCAGCACCCCAACATTCTGGCGCTGTACGACTCGGGAGAGGCCGACGGCCTGCTCTACTATGTCATGCCGTTCGTTTACGGGGAATCGCTGCGCGAGCGGCTGCACCGGGATGGCCTTCTGCCGGTCGACTTTGCCCTGAAGGTCGCGCTCGAGGTCGCCGACGCGCTCGGCTACGCCCACATGCTTGGCATCATTCACCGCGACATCAAGCCGGAGAACATCATGATCTCCGGCGGGCATGCGCTGGTGGCGGATTTCGGCATCGCGCGCGCGCTGTCGGAGGCGGGCGGCAGCGCCAAACTGACCGAGACCGGCATGGCCATCGGCACGCCGCTCTACTTGAGCCCAGAGCAGGCGGTGGGCGACACGGCGGGCCCGACCAGCGACCTCTACAGTCTGGCCTGCGTGCTCTACGAAATGCTCGCCGGCCAGCCGCCATTTACCGGCAGCAACGCGCGGCAGATCATGGCCCGTCACGCCATGGAGCAGGTGCCGAGTCTGCAGGTGGTGCGTGATACCGTGCCGGATGAGGTCGAGGACGCGATCTTCGCGACACTGAGCAAGGTCGCGGCCGACCGGCCCCAGACGGCGTCGCAGTTCGCCGAGATGCTGGGGGCACCGCCCGGCATGACCGCCAGCCGGTATACCGCTTCACGGATGACGGCGACGCGGCGCACCGCCAGTCGCATCGCGGCCAACACGCCGCCGAATGCCGTCACCGTGACGGTCGGGAAGCGTTCGCTGTTCACGGCAGGGATTGCGGGGTCGCTGGTCCTGGTCGGGCTGATCGCGGCCGCGGTCTGGTACGGCCGGCGCGGGGTGACCGCGACTGGGGCCAGCGGCGACGGGGCCGGCCTCGATTTCACGCGGGTGGCGGTGCGCTATATCCAGGATCTCAGCCCCGACCACAAATTGACGGCTGTCGCCGACGGTCTTACCCAGGCGCTCATCACCGGACTCGGCCAGGTGCAGGGTCTGTCGGTGATCTCCCAGAACGGCGTGGAGCCGTTCCGGGATCCGAACATCCGCGGCGACAGTATCGGCCGCGCGCTCAACGCCGGCACGATTGTCGTCGGGCAGATCGAAACCGACGGCGACAAGGTCCGACTCAACCTCAAACTGGTGGACGGCAACAGCGGCGAGGAATTCGGCCAGCGGACCAGTCTCGAGGCGAAGTCAAACGACCTGCTGGTGCTGCGCGACTCGGTGCCCGACCGTGCGGTCCAGCTGATTCGCAAGGTGATCGGCGGAGAACTGCAGCTCCGCAGTCAGCGGCAGGGTACCAAGGTGCTGGCCGCCTGGTCGCTGCTGCAGCGCGCCGCGCAGCTGCACAAGGAAGGCGAAGCAGCGGCCGAGACCGGTGACAGCCTCACGCTCGCGCGGACGTTCGCGACCGCGGATTCGCTGCTGGCGGTGGCCGAGCCGCTCGACCCCAAATGGCCCGATCCGATCGTCCTGCGTGCGCTGCTGGCGTACCGGCGTTCCCGGCTGGTCAACGATGAGCCGAGTCTGGCCAGGCCGTGGATCACAACCGGGCTGGGACACATCGAGCGGGCGCTGGCGGTGCAGCCTGACAACCCCGACGCACTCGAACTGCGGGGGAATCTGCGATACTACAGCTTCCTGCTCGAACTCGGCGCCGATCCGACTCGACAGCGACAGCTGATCGCGTCAGCCGAATCCGACTTCGTCAGAGCCACCAACCTGAATCCGGCGCAAGCCGGGGCCTGGGCGTCGCTGTCACATCTCTACAGCCGGAAGACCACAGCGGGCAATTCCTCCAACGCAATCGACGTCATCGACGCCGCGAATCGCGCCCTCGCGGCCGACGCCTTTCTCGGGAACGCCGACCTCATCCTCTACCGGCTGTTCAGTTCGCTCTACGATATCAGCAGCTTCTCCAAAGCGGAGCAGCGGTGCGGGGAGGGGATGCGTCGATTCCCCACCAACCCGCGCTTCACGGAATGCCGGCTGTACCTGCTGAGTATCAAGGGGGCGAAACCGGACCCGGCGCTGGCATGGCGCCTCGCCGATACGCTGGTCACGCTGACCCCGGAAGACGGACGACCGTTTCAGCGATTGCAGGCGAACCTCCTGGTCGCCGCCGCGCTGGCCCGCGCCAGCATCGCGGGTAACTCTCCGCAGCTGGCGGACAGCGCCCGCCACCTCGTCGCCCGCTCCCTTGGCACACCGGAAATCGACCCGCCTCGGGAGCTGCCGCTCGATGCCGCGTTCGTCTATACCATGCTGGGTGACAAGGCCGCAGCGATCCAGCAACTCAAGGTGTTCGTGGCGGCCAATCCGAACAGCCGCGCCACCCTCGCCGATCCCAACGGCTGGTGGTTCGCGGACTTGCAGCGGGATCCCGGCTTCCTGCGAGTGGTGGGCTCAGGGGAGTGAGTCCGGGGCCAGTTGTGGCGTCCACCCCACAACGGTCGACCGTTTCTGGACCAGTACCAATTGGCTATCGCATTGCCAGACTGGCGGTTAGCTGATCGCTCCTGCTCGCACCGAACCTGCACGGATAAGTAGTCTACTCTCGATTCCGGCTCAGGCCGGACATCCGTCAGACCCCAAGGCCACTGGAAGGCCCCCATGCGTCGAAAGATCCTCGCCCTCACCCTGGGCGCGCTGCTCCTCGCTTCATGCGATCAGCCGGCGACCAACGGCAACCTCCCGACCGCCCCCTTTACCGGCCCGCAAGCCAATGCGACCTGCCCCGGCCCGCAGGATGCCCAGGGCGCGATCAAGTCGCTCTTTCCAGTCGGTCCCGGGCTGACGAGCGCACTGGCGGCCTACGCGATCTTGCAAGACCAGCTGAAGCCCAAGGGCAGCATTACGGCGGCACAAAACAGCGCCATCCTGCTGCTGAAGACGACATTGAACCTCTATTACGCTGGCGGCACCATCGGCGGGAAGAACACCACCTCTGCCGGCCGGGTGGTGAATCTGGCCAACATCCTCTATTGCCAGGTCGGGCTGCCAGCGCCGACCATCACCGTGCCGTCGTTGGGCGATGACGGCGTGGTCGGAGTGGTGGGGCCGACTTCACCAGCGACGACCCTCGTGACGACGACCAAGTTCGCCGGCCTGAATGTGCCCGCAGCTGCGGCGCCCAGCCTGACGGTCATCTCGGTGCAGCGGCTCCCGGACTTCCCTGGCCCGCTGCTGACGCCACTGGATCAGTATCCAGCATTCTATGAGTTCACCGCCTCGCCTCCGGTCGCCTTCACCCAGGACCTGCTGGTGGGCGCCTGCCAGGTCCAGGATTTCACTCCGCCGGATTTCGGGCGACTGAAGCTGGCGCATAACGTCGGTACGGCGGCGGTGCTGCTTGATCGCCAGACCGCGCCGTTCCTCGACTGCACCGGACTGATCGGCATGGCGCCAGATTACACCGGATTGCGCGGCTACGCGCAGCGCGGCTGGCACTGGGCCGGTCCGCTGGTGCGGGACCTGTTCCTTCCGCGTCCCGCCTACGCCACGATACTGGGCACCTGCTGCCTGGGTGGGAAGACCAAGAGCTTCAGCCCCTTCGGCGCGGTGGACACGCTGACCATCCTGGACGGTAGCACCATGAACACGATCAGTGGGACCCCAGGCAGCTCGGTGCCCGCTGGTAGCCTGCCCCGGGTAACGCTGCTTACGCCAACCCTGAAGCCGATCGCTGGCGTCACGGTCACATTCAGCGTGTCGGCCGGGAGCCAGGGTACGATCACCGGAGCGGTTCAGGTGACCGACGCCTTGGGGCGCGCCACGGTTGGCGGCTGGACCCTCGGCGCCAGCCTGGGTCGCGATTCCGTGATCGCAACGGCGACACCGATCACCGGCACTGCGGTCCAGAGCAACGGGCGGGTGTTTGTGGCGGTGGTACAGTAAGCTGGCAGGTGGCAGGGGGCAGGTGGCAGGTAGTAGGCGGTAGGCGGTAGGCGGTAGAAGTTGATTGCAACGAGCGGCTCCGGCGCAAGTCGGGGCCGTTCTTCTACTGCGGCATCGGTGTAGCGCGTGGCTGAACGCTGACGGCTGACGGCTGATGGCTGATGGCTGATGGCTGCCTACAGTTCCCCCCCGTTCCAGCCGATGACGGAGGCAGGCAGCGCTGTTCTCCTTCACGACAGGTACACCTCCATGCGCCGGGCCCTCTCCGCTGTTGCCGTCCTCGGCAGCCTCGCCGCCTGTACCGCAGGCACCGACAGCCCGTCCACGCTGTTCACCGTGCATGGTTCCGCCGGCGCACCACCCGTTCCCTTCCGGGCCAGCGTGGCAGGCACCGGCGACCCGGCTTCGCTGCGCATCGGGGTGTATGCGATGTACATCAGCCCCAACGCCGACTGTTCCTCCCCCGTCCTGGTTCAGGACTATGGGGCGACGGCATCGGACAAGGATTTCGTGGCGAATCCGATCTTGTTCACCGGGTCGCCGGCCGACGGGGCGTATCAGTGCGTCGCCATCAAGATGTCCGATGTCATCAGGGTCGTCCCCGACACCAGCTTCGGCAACTGCGTGGCCGGCACCGAATATCCCGGAGACATCTATCGGGCGGGCGAGACCGACTGGAAGGATGTGGACCTGAACCAGATCATCGGCACCGGCAGCGACACCGTGCCGGCGGATGACCGGGTCACGATTCTGCTCACCCGCGACACCACAGCGGCGATCGCCCGCGGCTTCAGCAGCCACCAGACGCTGAACCTCCAGAGCGACCTGGTCGTTCCCGGACAGGCCACCTTCTACTGGAATGGTCAGGGGACGGTCGTCGACGCAGGCGGGCAGTGCGGGGTCAATCCCGGGAATCCAAGTTTCCAATAGGCCCTCGCTGACCCAGCGCACGACTGACGGACCCTCCGCTGGAGGGGGCCGTCGTCATCAGCGACCGCTCAGCGAAGTCAGGAGCTGCTGCAGGTTGAGGCTCGTCGATTGGGCCTGGATCTGGTCCTGCACCTTCGGAAAGAGCGCCCGGGCTTCCTCCTGGAACCTTGCGAAGAGCGCCCGCAGGTCAGCGGCGCTCAGATGGCGGCCTTGCGCATAGTACCGCTCCGCCGCGTGCCCCAGCGCGTAGGTTGAGGCGAACGACACGGCGCTCCCTGCGGCGACGCCAGTGGCCCCGCCGAGCAGCCCACCGAGCAGCCCCTTGCCGATCCCGCCAAGCACACCTCGCACGACGCTCTCCAGCACTTGCGACGCCGCGCCGATCCCGAGGGTGCCGGCCAGATCCCTGACCTGCTTGCTGTCGAGCTGCTGACCATGGGCCTGCCCGATCCGGTACACCAGCCGAAGCTGCAGCGGGATGATCACCATGTTGGCCAGCCGGTCAGGCAGCAGTTCCAGCGCACCGCTGATCATCGCCTGCTGCAGGATGAGCTGGTCCAGTTCGGCAGCCGCGGCGGGCGGACCGGCAGTCGCCACCGAGGTCGTGGCGGCGACACTGACCTCCTGCTCGACCGCCTGCACGGCGGCCGGGGCGAGGCCGAGGGCCGTACGGAGCTCCACGAGAAACGCCGTCTCCCGCGGGTCGGCCGCGCCGTCGGCGTGACAGACCAGGAGCGCGGTCTCGTAGGCGAGCCGACGCGCATCCACATCCGACAGCCGCGCCGCCACCTCCGCCACCGTCAGCCGGCCGGCCGCGACCTGACCGGCCACCGATTCCAGCGAGGTGACACCCAGGCGGGTGACCGCCTGCTTGAGGCGGGCGAGTTCATCGGGACTGGCCGCGCCATCGGCGACCGCGGCGAGCATGGCAATGGTGAGAATCGATTCGGCGTCGGTGGGGGGCATGGGAGTAGGGAGCAGGTGGCAGGTGACAGGTGGCAGGTGACAGGTGACAGGTGACAGCGGAGAAGATGCTTGAATTGGAGTCCACTGGCTAACGGCCATGAGCTGACGGCTGACGGCTCACGGCTGACGGCTCACGGCTGACGGCTCACGGCTGACGGCTGACGGCTGACGGCTGACGACTGACGACTGACGGCCCCAATCTAACCCCATCCCCCTGACCGCCTCCGACCGGCTCAAGTCCTGGTGCACCGCGACCGATGGTTGACGGACAGCGGTTCACCTCACACCAGAACCAGAAGGACCTGGTCATGTCAATGTCATGCACGTCCTGCACTGCGGGACAGACTCAGCCGAGCGCCGTGGGCGGCGGCGGGCATGCGCGACGGGACGCGCGCGAAAAACTGGAGAAGTCGCTTGCGGCAGGCGACCTGGATGGCGCGAAACAGGCGTACCAGCGCCTCAAGGAACTGAGTGGCGGTCGGATGTTCCGCCGGTTCCAGAGTGAGCCAGGCGCCACGGCCACCCTGCGGAATGACTTCAGCGCGATCGGCACTGCACTGGATGCCGGCGACGTGGAGAATGCCAAGGCCGCCTTCGGCGTGCTGCAGGAGCACCTCCAGATGATCCGCTCGGCGCGTGAGGCGCGTGAGAACGCCGACGTCAGCGCGGACGTGATGCCGCAGCCCGGGATGAGCATCTCGATGACGTTCACCTACGTCAGCGTGAGCTTCAGCTACGCCAGCAGCGCCGCACCGACCACTGGCACGCAGCTGAACGTCGCCGGTTGATCGCTTCAACCTGTCGGACGCCGCATCACGTCGCCGCGTGATGCGGCGACCGATCATTTCTGACGGGCGCGTCGGCGGGCTCAGAGCATCAACAACCCGCGGCGCACGGCCATACTGACGGCTTCAGTCCGGGAGTGGGCCCCGAGTTTGGTGAAGACGGCGCGCAGGTGGAACTTCACCGTGTGATCGGACAGACCGAGCAGGGCTGCGATTTCCCGATTGGCCAGCCCCTCGGCGAGCAGCCGCAGGATCTCGCGTTCCCGCGGCGTGAGATCGTCGGTCGGGACAGCGGCGCCGGACCGGGACCGTGACTCACTGCCCCGGGGTACCGGCCGTGCCATCTGGACGCGCAGGCCGCTCGCCACGGTGCGTAGCGCAAGCAGCAGCTGCGTCCGGGAGACATCGTCGGTCACGACGCTGGCGCCGCGCGCCCGGGCGGCGTTCATCAGGCGGTCCTGGCCGGCATCGGCCAACAGGAGGAGGGTGCGGCCCAGGTCGCCGGCGCCGGCGGGCAATTCGTTGGCCACCGCCTCGGTGAGATCGAGCAGCGTCACTTCGGCGTCGTCGGCATCGGTGACCAGCACGACCTCGGGGTCGGCCGCGAGCAGGGCGCGATCATTGGCCAGCGCCCGTGGCGTGGTGGCGACGATCAGGACACGAAGCGGTGCCATCCGCGATCAGGCGCGCTTCCGCGGGCGTTCCCCCACCAGCAACTCCGCTGTGGTCGGGCTGCCGCCACGCACGATCTCCAGTCGAATGGTGCGGCCCACCATCGTTGGTCCCAACAGATTCAGCAGGTCGTCCGGCGTCTCCAGCACGACATCATTCGCGGTCAGGAGGATGTCGCCGAGCAGCAACCCGGCGGCGCCGGCTGGTCCGTCGGCATCCACCTCGAGCATGACGAGCCCACCGTCCCGCGTCAGGTTCATGCGAGCTCGGGCCGCATCGGAGAAGCGCACCGCCTGCAGCGCGGCGCCGACGTAGCCGCGGGCGACGTAGCCGCTGCTGAGCAGTGCGTTGAGCACCCGATCCACGGTCTGCACCGGAATCGTCGTCGCCAGCGGGCGACTGAACCCGCCCGAATTGATCCCATGCACCTGCCCCGCCGGATCGATCAGCGGGCCGCCTCCCATGCCGGGATAGATCGTCAGCCCCGACTGGAGCCGCCAATCCACCTCCCCGCCCTTCCAGGTGCGCCAGGTCCCACCGGTCGTGCTCACCGCGCCGAAGCTGGTCCAGGGGCCGCTCTCATCCACCCGACCGATGGCCAGCACGAGGTGACCCGGCCGGAGCCGGGTCGTGGCCAGCGTGGCGACCGGGAGCAGACCGGGTGGAATGGCCAGGACCGCGAGGTCGGTGCCGGGGTCGCGGCCCTTCAGCGTGGCGGGAATCGAGCGGCCATCAGGCAGGGTGATGGTGATCCCTTCGGTTCGGCGGATGGTGCCGTCGGTAGTGACGATCAGGCCGTCGCGCCAGTGAACCCCGGTCGAGGGGAGTCGCGGGCGCGCGTGGACGGAGACACTGGCCAGCGCGGCGCGATCCACGGCGCTGGCGAGAGCGTCAGAGAGGGCAAGCAGAGTGTCGGACATGAGTTCCTCCGGATGATGGCGTGCGAACTGGAGGGGAAGGTGCCGTGAGTGGTGCGGCGGAGGTATCACCCGAATGGGCGGGGGCGTCGCCGAGCGTCACCCCTCGCGCAGTACCGGAAGCGCCGCCGCCATCACGAAATCGGCATCCCGCCGTTGCCCGAAGTGAAACACCGCCGTCCCGACATTTTCGAGCCCCATGCGACGGTAGAAGGCCTGCGGACGCCGGGCCTCCTGCCAGACCGCGAGCCAGAGCGCATCGGCTCCCTTCCGCCGCGCCTCATCGGTGCAGGCCGCAAAGAGCGCGGCAGCTACTCCTCGGCCATGCCAGCGCCCATCGACGTAGAACCGCAGGACTTCCCATGGCCGAAGGCCCGGCACGCCCGCCGGCCGTTCCGCGCCCGATGCCCGCAGATAACCGTACCCGATGGGCAGGCCGGCCGGATCCTCGGCGAAAAAGACGAAGACCCCCGGCTGCGCCAGTGCATCAGCGAGGCGCTCGGGGTCGAAGGTCTGCCCAAGGTAGGGGGTGAGATCGGGCTCGGGATGGGTGTCGGCGTACGCCTCCCGGAAGAGGCGCGCACCGAGCGCAGCGAGCACCGCGGCCTCGGCGGGAACGCAGCGGCGAATCGTGCCGGGCAGCGGAACGGTCATGCCGATCGCGGCGACAGGGATGGACCGCGCCCCCCGGCCCAACGCCAGACCGGAGGACGGCGCCAGTCGGCGTTCAGCGCAGGGCGCGCTTCAGCAGCTTGCCCCGCCTGGCGGCTTCCTTCACCAGCCGGTCCTTGGTGGCGATGAAACGGGAGGTGGCCGCCAGCGCGCGCTCGACCTGCCTCGAGTGGGCGATGGCGCCGCGCAGGCGCGCGGCGTCTTTCATCACCTTGTATTGCCGGACCTGCTTGGCGATCGTCTTCTGATCGGCCTTCAAGTCCTTGAGCTGGGCGGCCAGCAGCTTGCGGAGCGAGACCCACCGCTCCTCGAAGTTCCTGATGCTCTTCAGCGGCATGTGACGTCTCCCTCTCACAATGCAGGTTATCCTCACACATTGAGCGGCGAACAGGCTCGGCTCAGGCCGAGCCGCGCCGCTGTGAACCGACAACGACGAGGCCGAGGCCCGCGAGTATGGCAACGCCGGCGGCCCACTTCGGGATGGCGTGCTCCTCGGGACCGGTGATCGACACATCGCCGATCTGGACCAGCTTCTCGCGCGTTGTGAAGTTGCCGCCGTTGTAGAACACGATGCCACCAATGATGGCGACGATGATGCCTATAAGGACCAGGGGACGCATACAACCTCCGGCGTGCAGGGAAGGTACATCGGGAAACACAAAAGGCGCGACCAGCATCCCCATGGGATGGCTGATACACGCCTTCGGCTCGCGGATCACGCTCCGCGCGACAAGGCTGGGCGGGTTGTCTCTCCCGATCCAGAACTGCGACAAGTATAGGCGATGGGCGCCCGCTGCGCTACGGCGGGGTACGGATCCGGAACAACGTGATTGCCCGCCCGGCAGCGAGAATTTGCCGTCCACCCCCAGGCGAGTAACTTCGCTGCTCACCCCAACGGATCATGCCCGGCATGCGGAAGACACTCTGGCTCACCGCGCTTCTCACCGCTCCGTTCGCGACGAGCCAGGCCCAGGACTCGGCGGCAGTGCTGCACGCCGACAGTCTGCGAGGCGCGATCACTCCCCAGCGCGCCTGGTGGGATGTCGCCTTCTACGACCTGCAGGTGTCGGTTCGGCCGGCCGACAGCACCATCCGCGGAGTCAATCACATCCGCTACCGCGTGCTGCAGCCAGCCGCCGAGCTGCAGGTGGATCTGCAGCGGCCATTGCAGGTGGACAGCTTCGTCCAGCATGGGCACCGGCTGGACTACCGCCGGGATGGCAACGCCTTCTTCGTGCATCTGATCGCTCCCCAGCGCGCAGGGGAGCAGCAAGTCCTCTCTGTCTACTACTATGGACATCCACGGGCGGCGCTCAACGCCCCGTGGGACGGCGGATTCGTCTGGCGCAGCGACAGCCTGGGCAATACCTGGATCGCCACCGCCTGCCAGGGGACCGGCGCGAGCGTCTGGTGGCCGACCAAGGACACTCAGGCCGACGAGCCGGACAGCCAGCGCGTGGCGATCACCGTTCCCGACCCGCTCACCAATGTCTCCAACGGCCGGCTCCGTTCGGTCACGCCGAACCGCGACGGCACCACGACCTTCGAATGGTTCGTCACCCAGCCGATCAACAATTACAATGTCGCGGTGAACGCCGGGATGTATCAGCACCTGACCGATGCCTATGACGGCGAGGGCGGCCGGCTCACCCTCAACTACTGGCCGCTGCGTTATCACTCGGAGATCGCGGAGCGGCAGTTCCTCCAGGTCAAGTCGATGCTCAGCTGCTTCGAGAAGTGGTTCGGGCCCTACCCCTGGTACGCCGACGGCTACCAGCTGGTCGAGACACCGCACCTGGGCATGGAGCACCAGAGCGCGATCGCCTACGGCAACCGGTACCAGAACGGCTACCTCGGCCGTGACCTCTCCGGCACCGGCCAGGGGCTGGACTGGGACTTCATCATCGTGCACGAGAGCGCGCACGAATGGTGGGGTAACAATCTCACGACCGCCGACCTGGCCGACATGTGGGTGCATGAGAGTTTCGCGAATTACGCCGAGGGGCTGTATGTCGAATGCCTGCGCGATGCGCAAGCGGGATCGGCGTATGTGATCGGCACTCGCCGCGGCATCCGCAACACCGCGCCGATCGTGCCGGCCTTCGGGCTCAACCGCGAGGGGTCGGGCGACATGTACCCGAAGGGCGGAAACATGCTGCACACCATCCGGCAGGTGATCGGCGACGACGCGAAGTGGCGTGCCATCCTGCGGGGGCTCAACACCGACTTCCGCCATCAGATCGTCACCGGTGCGCAGGTGGCGGATTACATCAGCCGGCGGTCCGGCATCGACTTCAGCTCGGTGTTTCGGCAGTACCTCACCACGGTGACGATCCCGACCCTGGAGTACCGGATCGATGGCGCCACACTCGCCTATCGCTGGGTCGACGTGGTGCCGGGCTTCACCCTCCCCATCCGCGTGACACTGACGGATGCGGGCTACCGCGAGATCCGGCCGTCGGCGGCGTGGCAGACCGCGCCGCTCACGCTGCGAACCCCCGAGGACTTCAAGGTGGACCCGAACTACTACGTGCTGAGCAGACAGCTCCTGGCGGCGAGCAACTGATCTCAGTTGACGGCTGACGACTGACGACTGACGGTGGGACGGCGTGTCGCCACTGCCGGTCCACCGGACTATTCTTCCCATCCCAATGCGCGGCGTGCTGCGCGGATGGCCGCCAGTCGCATTCAAGGGAGTTCTCGTGCTGCCTGCCCTGCTCGCGCTATTGACCTTCCACGATTCCACCGTCGTCCGGGACGTGACGGTGGCGCCCCTGGAGATCCTGCGTACCACCAGCATGGGTTCGGGCGCGCCGGTGGTGTTCATCCCGGGGATCTTTGGCGGTGCCTACAGCTTCCGCCACGTGACGATCGCGCTGGTCGAGCAGGGATTCCGCTGCATCGTCATCGAGCCGCTGGCGTTCGGCTCCTCGGCCCATCCCGGCAAGGCGGACTACTCCTTCGCCGCCCAGGCCGATCGGATCGGCAGCGTGCTCGACAGCCTTGGCATCCGTGAGGCGCTGGTCGTGGCACAGGCCGGCGGGGCCGCGATGGCCTATCGGCTGGCGTATCGCCGGCCGGAACTGGTGCGCGGGCTGCTGTCGATCAACGGGGGGCCGGCGGAGACGGCGGCGACGCCCGGACTCAAGCATGCGCTGCGCTTCGGCGGCTTCCTCACCAAGCTCTTCGTCGGGCCCGGCACCATCCGCAAGAAGGTGTGGCATGACCTGGTGGAGAATTCGGGCGACACGACCTGGGTCACGGGACCGGTGGTGGACGAGTACACCGTCGGCCAGTCAACGGACGTGAACGGATCGATCGACGCGCTGCGCCGGATGTCCAAGTCGAAGGAGCCGGAGTCACTGCGGGACCGGCTGAATGAGATCCACATCCCGGTCCGGCTGCTGCTGGGCATGGTCGAGCATCCCAGCGGGATCAAGCCCGATGAGATCGCGCTCCTGCAGGAGCAGCTACCCGACTTTGCCATCGACAGCGTGGCCGGCGCCGGCCGGTTCATCGAAGAAGAGCAGCCGCACCAGGTGATCGCCGCGATCGACCGGCTGAGTGTCGTGACGGGGAGGTAGGGCAATCACGCCAGCGGATACCGCTCCACTCCACCCGACAGCGTCTCCGCTCCGATCGTGATGAAGAGGTGCCGCTCAATGACCGAGAGACTGAACGTCATCCTCCGCTCCAGCCGCGCTACCAGTTCCGCCAGCAGCTCTCGATCCACCGCATACAGCTCGACCGCCTCGGCGCGGTGGATGCGCTCGCCCGCAAGGGTCCGTACCAGCTGCGCCGGGTCCTTGTGGGTGTAGATCGCCAGGCGAGGCGCCGCCTTGCTCGCCTTGTGCAGCCTCGCCGCGTCGGGCCAGCCGACCTCCACCCAGAGCTTGAGCGCGCCGGTAAGATCCCGCACCGTGAGCGCCGGCTCGTCCGGCTCCGCCAGACCCTTGCCGAAGCTGATGCCCTCCGCAAACTCCAGGCAGTAGGCCAGCACCCGGGTGCACAGGTAATCCTGCGCTTCGGACGGATGGCAGGCCACCCGGAGGGCGAGGGACTCATAGACCCCGCGATCGACGTCGGCCAGTTCGATATTGAAATTGTAGATCGTTGCAGAGATCGCCACGGCGGTACCGGCGGGAGTGAGGGCAGCTGAAGCCCCCGAAGATAGCGGCGTCGCCCGCGCCCGCGGCGACCATCCAGGAACGGCCGGGATGCGGTTACCTTCACCGCCATGCCGCGAATCTCCCGCGACGCCCGAGCGTAGTCGCCCCGACTCGATGACCACTCCGCCCGCACCCCCCGTCGCTCCCACGGCTCCGGCGCCCCGGCCGGCCTCCGCCCCGCCGATCCGGGATGAGGCTACCCGCCGCGCCGAACTCGCGGCGATGAAGCGGATGGCGACCGGCCTGCTCGGCGTCGCATTCCTTGTTCTCGTCGTCGCCCGGATGCTCGAGCCGGCCCACCCCTGGCTGGGCTTCGTGCGGGCCACCGCCGAGGCATCGCTGGTCGGCGGTCTCGCCGACTGGTTCGCCGTCACGGCGCTGTTTCGCCATCCGCTCGGCATCCCCATTCCGCACACCGCGATCATCCAGACCCAGAAGGAGCGGATCGGCCGGGTGCTTGGCAGCTTTGTCCAGAACCACTTTCTCTCCCACGATGTGCTGGCCGCCCGGATTACGTCCATGCGCCTCTCCGAGCGGGTCACGCGCTGGCTCAGCGACCCGGAGGAAAGCGCCCGCCTCGCTCGGCACCTCGCGGCCGGTGTCGCCCAGGCGGTGCAGGCCCTGCCCGAGGCGGAAATCCGCACCCTGATTCGCGACACCGCGGTGAGCCGGCTGCAGGCAGTGCCCCTCGCCCCGATGGTAGGCAACCTGCTCTCGGTGGTCGCGGCGGACGACCGGCATCAGGTGCTGCTGGACGAGGCGCTGAAGCTGATGCGCGATTCGCTGGAGCAGAACCGGGACGAGCTGCGCCGGAAGATCCACGAAGAGAGCCCGTGGTGGGTGCCGGGCGCGGTGGATCATGCCTTCCAGCGGAAGCTGGAGGCCGCCACGCAGCGCCTCGTCGACGAAGTCCAGGCGAATCCCCAGCACCCGCTCCGGCTCCGTTTCGATGCCAAGTTCCGCGACTTCATCGACCGGCTGAGAAACTCACCGGAGATCGCGGCGCGCGCCGAAACGCTCAAGGGCAACCTGCTGGATCATCCGGCGGTGGAGGAGTTCGCCTCGACACTGTGGAATCGGGCGCGATCGGCAGCGGAACAGTTTACCGGCGACGCGGATCAGCCGACGCTCGCGCCGCTGGCGCGCGGCATCAACGCGGTTGGCTCATCGCTCGCCGCCGATGCGGGGCGACGGGCGGAGCTGGATGAGTTTCTGACGACCTTCCTCGCCTCGTTGCTGGAACGGCACCGGCAGGAAGTGGGCGACCTGATCGCCGACACCGTGCGCCAGTGGGACCCGGAGGCAGCGGCCCAGCGACTGGAGCTCGCCGTCGGGCGAGACCTGCAGTTCATTCGGCTGAACGGTACCCTGGTCGGTGGGCTGGCCGGTCTGATCATCTATTCGGTCTCGCTGCTCTTCAAGTAGTTCCGTGCGCAAACCGGATGGCTTGTGATCCAGCCCACATCGTCGCGGGCTGCGGCCTCACGATCACCCGGCTCCCCCGAGCAGCCCGAAACTGCCTCTGTACCGTTCCGATCCAGCAGAACGAGCCATCGGCGCCGGATGTTGATTGGTGACAGACCGCTGAGCGCCTTGCAGGCCAACAGCTTGGCCGCCGGGCTCGGGAGTTGCCTTGCTGTACCGGCGACCCCGTCACCCAGGTGGCAGTCATGGCGCGCATCAAGGTCCGTTGTCCGGCTGGAGTCGAGTACTCCTTTGCGATGGGCGAGGAGTTCTTGCAGGTGGTCCGACTGGGCAGCATCACCGCCGCGTGGGAGGTCTTCCACCGGCGGAACAATGTCTGGCTCCCGATGGCGCTGCATCCGCTCTTCCGGAAGCTCGACACCGCCGCTGGCAGCGAGCTGCGGTCCGGGTGAAAGGTATTCGCCCGCCTCTGGGAGGACGGCGAGACGCTGGTGCTGAAGGTGAACTTCGACAGCCGCGACGCCATGCTCACGGCGCATCCGGACGTCTACTTCATCACGGATCATTGTCGCGGCTATCCCGCCGTGCTGGTCCGTCTCTCGAAAGTCAGGCACGCCCAGCTCGGCGCACTGCTCGAGGATTCCTGGCGGTTCTCTGCGCCAAAGAAGCTGGCACAGGAATTCGAGTAACCGGCGCTGGGCGGCAGGCGATCGGCGTGAGGCAGCAGCGCCAGCTGGCTTTCATCCTCACCTTACTCCCCGTAACCGCCGCGAGAGCCACTCCCCGAACATCCCGAAGCCCAGCACCGCAAGTGCGAACGGGAACAGTGTACGCGGTGAACGGGAGGCAGGTGGCACTGGATCACCCAGCGCGCTGATCAGCGCGGCACGGGGAGCGGGATCCCCACCTGTCCCGCCAGCGTCAGACTCACTGCCGTAGGCCACCGAAGCCACCAGGGCGGCCCACCAGGTGCGATGGGCTGCGACGCCGTCGGTGCCGCCTTCCATCCGCCAGCGCCAGGTCTCGAGGTAGCCGACCTGTGCGACACGCCCCGCGCCTGCGCGACGCACGGCCACGGCGACGTGATCGCCACGACGTTCGAGCGGTATCGCATCGGCGACCAACGGCGCCAGATCGTGCAACCCGAGGCGCTCCCGCGATGCCGGTCTCCCCGACAGGGGCGCGGGGTGCACCCTCACTCCACCCCTGCCGGGCGCCAGCGCCCGAAGTGATGCGGCGCCGCTGGCTCCATCGGGGCCAAGCACGACACCGCCGCCCTGACGACCAAAGTTCACGATCGCGCCGGCATAGGCGGCCGCGGTGGAGTCGAGCGCGATGACCGCCGCATGGCGTGCTGTGTCGAGGGGAAACGGCTTTCCCTGGATCACGGCAATGCCCGGCGCGACGGCCAGACGAGAATCGACCGCCCAGCCCCGCTCCTCCAGCGCCGCCGCCACGAACTTCGACTCCCACCCCGCCGCGCCGAGCAGCACCAGGTGCCGGCGATTCACAATTGGCGGAGGAGTGGCACTCGCCATGACTCGACGGTCCCCGCTGCCGATTGTCGCGCGCACTGTGCCGGCGACCGCCGCCAGTCGCACCGACGCCCCGAGCACACCAAGGGTGAGACTGTCGAGCGGACCGAGATCATCGCTCAGCAGCACCGCCGCACCGACGGGCCCAGTGACGCGGAGGGTGACCACCCCCGCGGGATCGGGGCGACGTTCCGCTTCGATCATGAGCGGAACAATCCCGTCGTCCGACCAGCGGACTCCGATGTCCGCCCGCCGCAGCGCGACGAGCCAGTCCCGGATCAGGGGAGCGGGGGCGGCACGCAGCGACAGGCTCAGCGTATCGGCCGGGGGAGTAGTCGACCAGCGGGCGAGCACCGCTTCCGTGAGCGCTTCCGTCAGCTCCACGCTGGTCCTGGCCGACCTCCGGGACAACGCCTCCACGGTGAGCCACAGCAGCGCACCCAGTGCCATGCACCGGAGCAGCAGCTCCAGCCGGGGCCGGTCAACGGGTGAGCGCATAGACCACGATATTGACGCCGAAGCGGGTGTTGTCGACCGCATAGAAGCGCTTGGTCTCGGGATGATAGTTCCACTCCGAGCTGTAGTCCTTGCTGCTGTAGAGCACCGCAATCCGCCCGGCCCGCTCGACGGCGAGCAGATGCGTGTGGACCAGGTTGTCGCCCCAGCCGTTCAGCTCCTGGCTCGTGGTTGGCGGTCCATCGGGAAAGTTGAAGAACGCCGAATAGAGCGCATGGTCATTCGGCAGATCATGAAGCACACCAGCGGCTCGGGCAATCTCCTCGGTGGCGGAGCGGTGAAACACACCGTCGATATCGTGGTTGTGATCATCGACGAAGAGCATGCCCCCGCGCTCGACAAACGTCCGGACCATCGCACGCTCCGCCGCCGTGAATCGCACCGGCAGGTGCCCGGTGAGATATACCAAGGGATAGCGGAGCAGTTCGGCCGAGCCGAGCGAGACAACCACGCCCTGCGGAGCAACGGAGAGCGAGGTATACCGCACCAGCGAGTCGATCAGGTTGGCGGGGACCAGTGGCGCCGATTCCCAGTCGCCCGAGGCGTACTCGGCGGTGGCGAAGACGAATTCACTCATGGCAGCAGCCCCCACGGGGCGAGCTCGGGAACCGAGGCCGGCGACGGGAGCAGCAGGCCACGGGCACGACGCAGCAGCTGCGTGGCATCCCGCCCTGCCCGGAGCGCCACCAGCGGCTCGTCCAGCGCGGCGGCGAATGCGGGCGCCGCCTCCAGCGCCGTCACCCGAAGCAGGAGCAGCGAATCGACGCCTGCCTGAGCGGGCAAGTGCTCCACCGCCTGAGTGAAGCGGGCCAGCAGCACCTCGGCAGATCGCGGATCGAGCGGCCGCCCGATGGCGGCCGCGGGAAAGATGTCGGCGCGCTTGCCTGTCAGGCGCACCCGGGCAAGGTCGACGGTGATCGGTGCGGAGCGGCCGCGGAGGTACAGGCGTTCAGCCTGACGCGCCCGTTGGATGGCGGCGAGCGCGAGTCGCATCGGCGGGAGGGCGCGGCCCGGCTCCCCGATCTCCAGCGCCCGGCCGGCATCCCACATCGCATTGTAGGCCTCGAGCAACGGCTTGTTCAGCGCGACGACCGGCGTTTCATCCTCAGCGAAATCGAGCGCCTCGCCACGGTTGATCACCGTGGCCTGCTCCGCGGCGCGCAGCAGTGCCTCGGGAGAAAGACCGGCTGTGCCGCCGGTGTCGCCCGCTTCTTCCGCCGAGGCCTCGCCGCTGAGGCGGAGGAAGAGAATGTCGGCGACGCGTCGCCTGAGGCTCGCCTGATCGCGCGCCATCGCGCGCGACTCGGCCACGACGGTATCCCGGCGCAATCGCGGCCGGCGCCGCTCGAGCGCTTCGGTGAGCATGATCAGCATGCGCTGGGAGAGCAGCGCAGAATCGCCCTGGGCCGGCGCGGCTGGGTCGATCTGCACCGAGTCACCTTCGTCGGCGCGGGGGATGCGGATCGTGCGGGTCTCCGAGACACCCGAGCCGGGGCCCGTGACGATGTTCCGGTCGCGCGCCACCGCCCGCAGGTGCACGACGTCGCCGGGGGCAAGATGCAGCGCCTCGAGCTGCAGCGTCGCACTCAGCCCGCCGGCCCGGGCCGGGGCCAGACTGCGGCGTCCGATGACGCCCGCGCGAAAGGTGAAGTTCTCGCCGGCCCCGGAGCTGACGATGTATTCGAACCACCCATCGTTCAGACCGCAATCATCGCGCAGCCGGGCCTGCAGCCTGAGGCTGCCGCCCAGCCCCCGCTGCACGGTGTCGCGTTCCGGGGTGAGCAGGTCGACCGTGGGAACGGAATCGATACGTGGCTCGAGCACCAGCAGCACCCGCTCCCCGCCGGCGGTGAACCAGAGCGGGGCCGCGGTGTCGGGCATGGAGAGCGACACGCGCCAGCGATCCGCCATGCTGGTCACGGATAGCGCCTGGTCGTTGAGTACGGCGCTCACGCTCGCACCAGCGGATGGGCCCTCGATCCGGAGGGTGCTGCCCATCAGTCCCTGGACGGTCGGCGGATCCTCCAGCGTGATCACCGCCAGCCCGGAGTACGCCGGGGGAGTCACCGTGACGATCAGCGGGCGCAGTGGATCAGGCGTGATCCCAGTGACGACACGATCGAGAATGTCCCCGCGGCGCGGCGATATGATGCGGCGCAGGATCGTGGCGGGCACGACGCGGAGCGAGGCAGCCAGCAGCGCGGCGAGCAGCAATGGGATGGTGGCACGGACGAGCGCGCGGCGCAGCGGTTCGCTCCACTCCGTGGTCGCGACAACCGCCTCAAGGACGGGCCCGGAGGACGCGAATCGTTCGTCAATCAGCGTCACGAGAGCATAGCGCATCGCTGGCACGCGGTGCTCCAGCCACAGGGCGACGGCACTGAGGACACGCACATCGCGGTTGCGCCAGAGCGCAAAGATACAGGCGCCGCCGGCCACAACGGCACTCGCCACCAGCCCGAGCTGCCGCACGTACAGCGGCAGGGCCACGCCGAGGTCAAGCAGGGCGAGCAGGAACAGCAGTGCGGTGCCGCAGGCGATACCCCATCCAGCGGCGGACAGCAGCACGCCGACGAGCAGAACGGCCCTGGCGCGCCGCAACCTTGGCCGTGCCGCCATGCGCTACCTCCTTCCCCGCCGCACCAGCGGCTCGCCGGCAAGTAGCAGGAGCGCAGCGGCGAGATACCAGCCGTTGGCCGGCACCTTCCCCGACACTGGCCGAGCCAGCTGATCGGCAGCGACGAGCCCCGATGGTCCGCGGAGGCTGTCGAGCAGCACGCCGGCCACGCGCGGGAATTCGCGACGCCCTCCGCACGGGGCGGTCAATGCGCGCGCGAGCGCCAGCATGCCCGGTCGGAGCATGACATCGCCGGACATGTCAGTGGGAATCGCGAGGTTGCGCTCGCAGCCGGCACCGAGCGGCCGTTCGGTGGCGGCAGCTGTACCGTCGGGCCAGCGGGCAATCACCACACCCTCGGGGGGACGCACCGCCCGTGTGAACGGCGCGACGACGACATGACCTCCGCTGAATATTCCGCCGACGGTGTCGCGGTGCACCGCTGTCCATGGCGCCTCCGCCGGTTCGTGCGGCCAGTACACCAGTGCACCGCCAGCGGCGCCCCAGGTCGAATCCGCCGCGACCGGACGGCTGCGCACAACAAGTGCGCCAGCCTGCGCCTCCTGCCCGATCAGGCCTAACGTTGCCCCCAGAGGATCATCGCGCCTCAGGCCGCTGCCCCCACCTGGCGGGATCGTCGGCGCCACTGGCGCCGTGACGTGCAACACGATCTGCCCGGGCCACAGCCCCCGGATGGCGAGCGTCGCCTCGTCCCACTCCTCGACGGCGAATGGAGAAACCACATGCAGAGCAAGTGAATCGCCCTCGGCCGCCAATGCGGGGGCGCGGCGCACCGCGGCGAGAAGTGCTGCCGAGAGCGATCCCCGGGGTGACGACCGGATGGAGTCGCCCCCATCAGCGGCCTCCCTCCATGGCCGCGGCGTGCTGTCGAATGCGATGACCAGGCTGGCCTGGCGGAGCAGCGCGCCGAAACTGTCGTCGAGCATGCGCGACGCCGCGCGGGACCGGTCGACGAGGACGAGATGCGCCGTGCGACGAGGTGGGGAACGGAGCGGCCGGGCGAAAGCGGCACCGATCAGCAGGATGATCGCAACACGCAGCAGAAGCAGCAGGAGATCCGAGGGGCGCCGAGCGGCCGCGGGGGCACTCGCCGCCCGCTCAGGGATGAAGCGGGCGGTGGGATAGACCATTGGCCGCGGGCGCCGTCGCGCCAGCAGGTGCAGTGCGACGACCAGGAGCGAGAGCGCCGCCGCCCCACCGAGCCAGAGGGGCGCCGCGAAGGTCACCAACTCTTCTCCGTAACGGTGGTGCCCCGTACCAGCCGGCGGATGACCGGCGCAGCGTCCTCCTCCGCGCGTACTTCGCTGTACTCGGCGCCGGCCCGGCGCCAGGAATCGGCCAGCGCGCTCCGCCACGTGGCATAAGTCGTCATGTAGTGGTCGCGCACCTCGTCGTGCAATGTCCGGCGGAGCGGAGACTCGGGATCGACCGCCAGCCGGGTGACATCAGGGGGAACCCGCTCCTCCTCGGCGACGACGTGCAGGGCAAAGACCTCGACGCCGGTGACGATCAGCTGGCGGGCCCGCGCGAGCAGCGCCTCTTCCTCCGCCAGAAAGTCCGAGATGATCACGAGGCGTGAGCCGGGCCGCAGCCCTTCCATCCCTGCGACCAGCGATGCCGAGCCCGCCGGCGAGGTGTCGTTGAGCGCACGAGCGATTTCAGCGATCGCGAGCCGATGGGCGCGAGGCGCGAGGCGCAGCACGCCATCGGGCCCGGGGATGATGAGGCCGACGGGATCGCCATCGCTCCGCGCCACCGCAGCGAGACCGACCGCCAGGCGGCAGGCCTGGACCCACTTTGCGTTCGTCAATTCCGGAAAGGCGAGTGACGCCGAGGCATCGAGCAGGAGCAGCGTGGGCCGGATCGCGTGATCGTCGGTGACGCGGAGAAACGCGCGATCGGTCCGCGCCAGCAGTTTCCAGTCGAGGCGCCGCGCATCATCGCCCTGGCGGTAGGGGCGATACTCGGTGAATTCCGCGGTGAGTCCCCGCAACCGCGACGGATGGCTCCCCGCCGCACCGGTCCCTGACGATCTCCGTGCCGGCCAGGTCACACCGGCGAGGGCGTCGAGCAGAGGGCCGTAGGAGGGGAAGCTCGTCATGTTGACTTGCAAGAAGGCGATAGGCGATGGGCGATGGGCGGCATGTGCTAGGCGCTGACGGTTTCGTGACTCCGAGCCCGTTCCGCCTATCGCCTACCGCCTATCGCCCGCTCACAATCGTATCTCGCCCCGCGGCGGCGCCACGGCCGTCAACACCTCCTCAATGATCCGCTCGGCGGTGATCCCCTCGGCCTCGGCGGTGAAATTGGGGAGGATGCGATGGCGCAGCACGGGGAGCGCGACTCGGCGGATGTCCTCGGGTGAGACGGTGGGGCGCCCGCGGAGCAACGCATGGGCCTTGGCGCCCAGCACGAGCGCCTGCCCGGCGCGTGGCCCGGCGCCCCAGCGGACCGCATGCTGGACCAGCGGCAGTGCATCCGGACCGGGGCGCGTCGCCCGGGCGAGGGCGGCGGCGTATCGGAGGGCGGGATCGGCGGCGGGTACGGCCCGCGTGACGTGCTGCAGCGCGATCACCTGCGCGACATTGAGCATCGGCCGGAGCGGCGCCGCATCCGCCCCCGTGGTGGCGCGGAGGATCGTGACTTCATCCTCCTCACCTGGATAGCCGATCCGGATGTCGAAGAGGAAACGATCGAGCTGCGCCTCGGGGAGAGGATACGTCCCCTCCTGCTCGATCGGATTCTGGGTCGCCAGCACGAAGAACGGCTCCGGCAGCTGCATCGACACGCCGGCCGCGGTAACGCGGTGCTCCTGCATCGCCTCCAACAGCGCGGCCTGGGTGCGCGGCGGTGTGCGGTTGATTTCATCGGCCAGCAGGATGTTGGCGAAGACCGGGCCGCGAACAAACCGGAAACTCCGCGATCCCGAACCCACCTCCTCCTCCATGATCTCGGTGCCCGTGATATCGCTCGGCACCAGGTCCGGCGTGAACTGGATACGACGGAACTCCAGCTCCATCGTCTCTGCGAGCGAGCGGATCAGCAGCGTCTTGGCCAGGCCGGGCACCCCCACCAGCAGGGCATGTCCGCCGGTCAGCAGCGCCATCAGGACTTCATCGATGACCGCATCCTGGCCGATGATCCGGCGACACAGCTCGGTCCGCAGCCGCTCGACTCCGGCGAGCAGTCCCGGTTCGGCGACCGGCGCCGGCGCCTGTGCAGTCACGCGCTCAGACCGCCTCGGAAAGACTGGTGAAGTTGAAGTCCCGCACCTTGATCGACGGCATCACGACATCACCGCCGGCTTCGGTGCCGGCCAGCCGCTCGCCCCGACCCAGCGCCTCGATGTTGTTGAGAATGAACAGCGGCGATTCGTTGAAGCGGAAGTTTCGCAGCGCCTTGCTCACCTTGCCATTCTCGACGAGGAATGTGCCATCCCGCGTGAGTCCGGTATAGAGAATGGTCCGCGGGTCGACTTCGCGCAGGTACCAGAGCCGGGTGAGCAGGACGCCGCGCTCGGTCGAGGCGATGATCTGGTCGAGCGAGTCCGACCCGCCAGCCAGCTTCACGGAGCCGGGGAAGCTGGTCGGCTCCTTGCCCTGCTTCTTGGCCCAGTAGCGGCTGTACAGGAGCTGCTTGAGGACACCGTTCTCGAACCAGACCTGGCGGCCCACCGGAAGCCCCTGACCATCGAACGGCTGGGACAGGAGGTCGGGGTCCCGCGGATCGGAGGTGAAATCGACCCGGGCATCGAGCAGCTTCTCGCCGACTTTGCTGCCACCGGTCTCCTTCACGAACGGACTGCGCCCTTCATCGGCCTGGCGGGCATCGAGGTAGAACAGCATCAGCTGCACCAGGTCGCCGGTGGCCTGCGGCTCGAGGATCACGGTGTAGCGACCCGGCTCGATCGCGACCGGCGTGCGCGATGCCTTGGCCTTGGCGATGGCGCGCTCGCTCACCGCGCGATAGTCGAGTTTGGACCAGTCGGGATGATCGGCGCCGGCCCAGCCGGAGCCGGTGCCGTCCGCGGTCCGGACGGTCACCGTGTAGTTCGCGCTGGTGGCCCGGTGAAAGGCAAAGAGCCCGGCGCTGTTGGCGAGGGCGGTGGAGGAGGCGCCGGTGGTGATGAATCCGGCAGCACGCAAGTCCTCAGACGCGCGCGTCGCGCCAAGGGCGGTCATGGCGGCGGTCGCCCGATCGGTCGGTGAGAGTTCCGCGGTGCCGTCGAACCAGGCGTCGACGGTGTCATAGGTCTGCGGACCAAGCAGCGGCATGTCCTCCGGATCGTCGGGCGCGAGCCGGGCGAGCGCCTCCGACTGGCTCACCGCCCGTCGCAACGACTCTTCCGACAGGTCGTTGGTCGTGGTAACCGCGTGCTTGGGGCCGTACCAGCTCTGCACCACGATGCTCGTGTCATCCACGCTGCCGGAGGTCGAGAGCTGGTTGGCCGCGAAGCGGGTGTTCGCCTGATGGCTGCTGCTGAGCGCGACCTGGATCCGCTCCGCCTTCGAGAAGCCGATGATCCGCTGGAGCAGTGCCTGGCTTTCCTCGCGCGAGAGAATGGGGGCGCTCATGCCTTCCTGCCGGTGTTGATCACATTGACCTGACGAAAGCGGGCGGGCACCGAGCCGTGACTCACGCCGTTGCTCTGGCCCGGCTGGCCCTTGCCATCGAAGAAGCTGCCACCGAGCTGGTAGCTCGCCTTGCCGCCGATCAGGTCCATGCTGTTCCAGAAATCGGGTGTGCGGATCTGATAGGCCACATCCTTGAGCATGCCGACGACCTTGCCCCCCCTGATCTCGTGGAAGACCTGGCCGCCGAACTGGGCGTTGTAGCGCTGCTGGTCGATCGAGAATGAGCCGTCGCCCTCGATGGCGATGCCGCGGTCGGTGGCGGCGATCAGGTCCTGAAAGCTCTGCTCCTTTGGGCCCGGCAGCAACGACACATTGGGCATCCGCTGGAACTGGACGTCGCTCCAGCCCTGGGAATACGAACAGCCATGCGAGCGGGTCGGCCGCTTCTGCTGATCATACCACCACCTGAGCCAGCCAGCCTGCTCCCGCGTCGTCTGGTAGTCGTTGAAGATCCCGCCCTTGATGATGAGGAAGTCCTCCGGCTTCACCCCTTCGTCATCGTAGCCGATCGTCGCGAGCGCGCCTTCCTGGGAGCGATCGCCCTGCACGTTCATCATCGCCGGCCCGTACTTGAGCTTGCCCAGCATCTTTTCCGGCGGCGCGATGAAGCTGGTGCCGGCGTAATTCGCCTCGTAGCCCATGGCCCGGTCGAGCTCGGTGGGATGCCCGATCGACTCGTGAATCGTGAGCCAGAGGTGCGACGGGTGGAGCACCAGGTCGTAGCGGCCCACCTCGACCGGCTTGGCGCTGAGCTTCTGGGCCGCCTGCTCGGCCCACCCGCCGGCGCGACCCACCAGGTCGCTCAACAGCACGTACTCCCAGCCCCGCCCCATCGGCGCGATGTCCGCGTCGCGGTTCTGGAAGTCGGAGCGGTCGGGGGCGACGGCGGTCGCGGTCAGTGTGGGGTAGCTGCGGACAAAGACCTGCGCGATCACCGAACCATCCGTCGAAGCAAAATTCCGCTCGTCCTTGACCAGGAAGAGTGCGCTGTTGACGAACCGCACATTCTTGACCTTGAGCGCCTCGGCGTTGGCCCGGAGCAGCAGGTCCGCCTTCTCCTCGACCGAGATGCTCCACGGATCGACGGTGAAGGCGCTCTGCCAGCTCACGTCCTTGTAGACCGGAACTGGCAGCAGTTCGACCGCCCGGTCCCGCGCGATACGATTGGCCTTGGCGATCGCTACCGCTTCCCGCGCCGCGCCGGCCACGCCGGCTTTGGTCAGCGTCTGTGTCGCCGCAAAGCCCCAGGTCCCGTCCACCAGCGCCCGCACACCACAGCCCATCGTGTCGGTATCCACCACATTCTGGATCTGGTGCTCGCGGGTGAAGACGAAGTTCCGCCGCTGGCGCCCGACCCGCACGTCGGCATAGCCGGCGCCGCTCAGCTTCGCGGCGTTCAGCGCCTCCATGAGCAGTTCCCTGACGGCGGCATCCATCGGCGGGCCGGCGTTCGGCAGCCCGGGCTTCGTGGCGGCCGCAACGGCCTGGGTGAGCCGCGGATCGGCGGCGAGCGCACCGGCGGCGAGGCCGGCGACTTTCAAGAATTCTCGGCGATCGGTCATGGAGCGTTCCAACGTGGAAGTCGGACCTGCATCGGATGGCGATGAACGCGGATCTGTACTGCCGGAAGCATGGGAGCGCGGGGCCGCGAGCCCGGCGCCGGGAGGGAAGACGCAGAAGCCGGCCTCCTCGTTTCATCCCTCGCCGATCACTGCCGAATGTTTCCCCCGATTGGTGCAATGCGCAACTGGAGAGTGGGGGAATGGGAACGGGGAACAGGGAAAGG
>JAWXBX010000295.1:0-2514 GCA_034440415.1 Gemmatimonadota bacterium
GCCCAGGGCAACCGGTCGCCCATGCACTACGAGCGGATCATGTCAGAGGCGGCGTGAACCCCCAATACGCCACCTCTCCGCGAAAGCGGGTGAACTCCAGATGCTCATCCAGAGCCCGACGACGGCATGGCTCCGGTTGCGATTGGCTACGGTCCGATCAACCCCATGCTGGCGCCTGAGGGGTCCGTGAAGTAGCCGAAGCACCCGGCACCGGGCATCCGCATCGCATCCCCTCTCCGCTTGCCACCGGTGGCATCGATCTCGGTGAGCTTCGCCTCGACATCGGGGGCATAGATATAGGCCAGTGCCGGCATCGCCGGGGTGTGCGACTGGAACACTCCACCCACGCCGACACCGGGGTCGAAGGCCATGTAGTGCTGCATCGTCGCCAGCGCGCCCCAGCTGAACAGGCCGCCAAAGAACCGGGCTGCGGCAGCGCCATCGGCGGCATACATCTCGAGACTGCAGATGCCGCCAGCCGCCGGCTTCGGGTTGGTGCCGAGCGGCATGGGAATGCGCTGCGTGCCAGCGGGCGCAACGGCCTCTGTCAGCCCGTAGATGGTGCCGCCCAGATCCGTGAATCGCGCGAGTTTGCCGATCATCGATACGCTCCATGGAGCCCGTTCGATCGCGCCACCGGCTGCTACGACCCGCGCCAGCATCGCCTCCACGTCCGGAACGCTGATGTAGGGCACCATGCCCGGGGTGCCAGCCGGGACATTGGCGCGCAGCGCAGCCATCGGTCCACCTGGCGGGATGATGGCGGTCAATTCCGGCGACAGCGGCTGGAATTGCCAGCCGAACAGCGTGAAGTAGAACGCGCTCGATGCGGCGGGGTCGTTTGCCGACAGAACAACGAGAGCGATGGGGTGCGCCCCGCTCCCGGCGGGGACCGCGGGCAGCTCGAAGCTCATGAATCACCCTCACTGTTGTGTGGTCGCGATGCCGATGTGCGGCCCTTCGCGCTATCGTCTCACCACGGCCCTCGCCAGCCGTTCCCGCGTGACCCGCAGCGGAAGCCCTTTGCTCCCCGGCAGAATGTTCCAGCTGTTGAAGACGACGACCATGTCCAGCTCCGGGAACGCCATCGGCCACTGCCCGCCGAATCCCGAGCCGCTCCAGACGAACTTCGTCGGATCAAGCGGATCCGGGTACAGCCACCAGAGGAACCCGTACTTCGGGGCACCAGCGGCATCGCTGATGCTGACCGACGGCGTGATGGAGTTCTTCACCCATTCGGCAGAGACCACCCGCGTGCCATTCCACATGCCACCCTGGGTAAAGAGGTACCAGATGCGCGCGAGATCGCGGGCTTCCAGGTAGAGCCCGCCCTCGGTGTCCGCCGTGCCGGCCGGAGTGCGCTTCCAGAACCACTCCCTGATTCCCAGCGGGGCGAAGAGATGCGTCGCGGCATATTCCTCGATGTCCCGGCCGGTCGCCTGGCGGAAGATGTGCGCCAGGAGCACACTCTCGCCGCTGCTGTAGTTGAACTGCGTGCCCGGCTCGCGCATCATCGGCCGATTGATCGTGAAGCTCACCCAGTCGGGGCTCTCTTCGAGTGCGCTCGCCGAGTTGTTCGGATCGATATAGGGAAGGTTCTCATCCCAGGAGATCCCGCCTGTCATGGTGAGCAGGTGGCGCACCGTCATCCGCCGTTTGCGATCATCGATATTGGCGACCCTGGTGGTGTCGAAGAAGTGCAGCACCGGGGTGTCGATGCTGGGGAAGTCGCCCCGCGTCACCGCCACGCCGATCACGACCGAAGTGATCGTCTTCGTCACCGATTGCAGCGTGTGCAGCGTTCCCCGCCGATAGGTGGGGTGCCACCAGGGGTTGAAATAGTTGAACGGCCCGGTGGGATCATGCGCGTTGAGCGCGTTGGTCACCTTGGCCGAATCGCCATAGGCGGCGTCGTAGTCGTGCACGTACGATTTATCGAAGGCGATCTTGCCGTGGCGGATGACCAGCATCCGGTCGACATAGCCGTACCGGCCCGAGGTGATCTCGTCGTGGAGCGAGTCAAGCACGGCAGGATTGAGCCCGAGGCGGGCGGCGGTGGCCACCGGCCAGCTCGGGCCGGGGGCAGGGTGCTGCGCCTGGGCCGCACCCGGCAGCGCGGCAAGAGCAATGGGGAGAATCCAGTGCGCAACGGCCTGGCTGCTCCGGGCAGTCGGCGGTTCAGCGGCCATCAGTCACTCCAGATGAAGATCGGTTGACGTCACTGCGGGTCGGCTACGGCAAGAGAGATGGCCGTGCTGCGGCACCTACCGCGGCTGGTCCAGCGGACGCGCTCCCGGCGCCTGGGCCAGCATCCGTTCGGCGAAGTCCAGGCGCTCCTGCGCCTCGCCCAGCTCGTGCCGCATCGTGTTCATCTCGAGTTGCATCGCGTCGAGCTCGGCCTCCAGCGCGTTCACGCGGGGGCGCTGCCGGAGTCGCTGGGCCCACAGCCCGAACGCCACGGCGAGTACCGCGTGGCCCGCGGCGTGGAGTGGCTCGCCGGGCTGCGCCGCAAAC
>JAWXBX010000296.1:0-3995 GCA_034440415.1 Gemmatimonadota bacterium
CAGGTTACCGAAGACGAACCGGGCGCCCTCCTGCTGGAAACCGAGCAGCCGGGTGAAGCCATGGCCCAGGACGACGAAAGTCGCCCGGCCGCCGCTGGTCTTCAGGATCAGGAGGGCGAAGCCGAACTGGAGCGCGAGGCCGGCGGCGACCAGGCGCCAGCGAATCCGTCCGCGCGCCGAAGACAGAAGCACTGCGAGACCCACAATGACCGCGATGCCAAGCAGCCCGAGCAGGCGGTCGGGAAGCGGAGTCTGTAAACCCTGCTCCAGCGCGGCCAGCCGGCCGGCCGCGGTCTCCACCTGGAAGAGCGTCACGCCGCAGGGTCGGCGTCAGGCATCCGCATCGACGATGCGCCGGCTCGAATGCACCGCGCGCAGGATGGCACCGGCCTGAAGCGCGGTGTCGAGCGAGACCGGCAGGCCGCGTCCGTCGGTGACCACCGCCGTGCCGGCTTCCGCGGCGGGCAGCACGTCCGGCGCGCCGAGCCGCAGGGCATCGCGTGCCGTCGTGCCGGGAGGCAGCAGCACACCGCGCTCATTGAGGTAGATGCGGATGTCGTCGGTCATCAGCGCCGGGGTACCAGACGAAGATCCTCGGGGGGAACGACCGGTTGCGGGAGCCGGCGGAGGTAATCGCGGACTGCGTCGATGACAGTCACGTCGCTGCGGACGACGCCAAGCGCGTCAAGTGCGCCCGGCGTGCGACAGCCCTTGCCGGCCTGGCAGTCGGTTGCGGCCAGCGGCAGTGCGTCCCCTGCCAGCAAGTTGGTGCTGAGCGCCACGGTATAGCTCTTCTTGCGATCCAGCTCGAGGCCGCCGGTCGTCCGCAGCCGCTTCACCCGGTCGTATGCCCTGGCGCGCGGGTCATACTCGACCGCGAGACCCGAAAGCTGGCAGCAGGGCGCGGAATCGGCGAGCACATTCTCCACCAGTCTCGCAACCGCCGCTCCTGTCAACCGAACGGTCAGCAGACGTGCCTCACGCGGAACGGCGGAGGCGAGTGCGGCATCGGTCATGGGACCTGCCGGCAGCACGGGGTCGAGATCCGGTCCGCCGGCGACGGCGACATCCGCCCGGAGGGCGGTGCGATAGGCATCGGCGGCAAGTCGGCCAAAGCTGCCCGCCGGCCCGGGGGACATCGGCCGGCGCAGGATGGCAATCGACGCATTGGCGATCGAATCGCGGCGCTGGGCGGCCCGCTCGACGGAGTCGCGTGCGACGAGCTCCTGCCGGGTCGGTTTGACCGGAATGATGGAGGCCGGCAGCGGCTGGAGGGGCGCATCTTCCACGGTCACCGGCCGCGGTGCCACGTCGCGGACAAAGAGCGCTCGGGCGCGGCGGGCGTAGTCGGCGGGCGCGAGCTCCCAGTCGCTACCCGCAAAGTCTTCCGGCCGGAAGACCCGGCGCCGCTCCAGCTCGGCGACAATCAGGTCCCGAATGTTCTCGCCCTTGTCGTAAACCACACGGGCGTTGGCGAACATCGGGAAGTTGCCGCCGCCCTGCTGCCGAAAGTCGCTCAGCGCCAGCGTGAAGCTGTCGGAGGGGGTCACCGCGTTCCCGTTGACCTCGAGCCGCGCCACCCGGGAACCCGCCGGGCGCGAAAGATCCAGGGTGTAGCTCGCCCCGCCAATCAGGTCGAAGCTCGAACCCGGGACGTAGCGGTTGGTCGCCACCTTGCCGGTCGAATCGACGAAGAAGTAGCGCGCGCTCTGCTCCAGTGCCGCGCGGAGCTGCGCACCGCTGATCTTCACCGCCCGGAGTGTGTGCTCGAAGGGATAGAGCTGCAGCACCTGGGCGAGCGTGATCTCGCCCGGACCGATGCCGGCGCGCAGGTCGAAGGCAGGCGCGGCGGAGAGATCGGCGCGGGTGGTCCGGCGCTGAACCGTGTGCACCAGTCGCATCAGCGGGGTATCCTCGACCCGTGCGCTGGCGAGCGTGGTGCGCTGCGGGCTCTCGCCGATCACCGTTGCGACCCAGTTCAGGGTCGTGCGGTGGGGTTCGTCGAGCCGACGGACGAGCCGGGCAGCCGGGATGATGCCCTGCAGCGAGATGCGCTCGCCGCGGATGCGGACCGGCACGAGGTGACCGTCGCGCGGGACCAGTGACACATGCACGACCGCCAGGCTCTGCGCCTGCGGCTGGGGCTGGACGAAGTGGACGCCGCCGAGAATGGAATCGCGCAGTTCTCCGTGGGAATGACCCACGACGACGATGTCCGGCCGATCGCTGCCGGCGGCGAAGGTGGCCGCGGCGTCTTCCGGCCCGATCCCGGTGGTGTCGTAGGACGACGGGCCACCGAGCCCGCTGTGGGAGAGGATGATGGTGAGGTCGGCATCCTTCCGCATTTCCTTGACCAGTCCCGCCGCGGCGACTTGGATCCGTTCGACCCGGAGCCGGCCCTTCAGCCGATCACGGTGCCACACCATCGTGCCGGGAGTCGTCACGCCCGAGATGGCGATCCGCACGCCGTTGCGCTGCACCACGACGTAGCGCGCAAAGAGCAGGGTATCGGCGGGCAGCGCCCGGAGATTCGCGCTGACGAACGGAAAGGCCATCGCGCCGACGGCGCGATTGAACAATTCGAGCCCGTAGTCGAAATCATGGCTGCCGGGTGTGGCGGCATCGTACCCCAGCAGGTTCATCGCGTCGATGACGGGATGCGGGTCCCGGGGCGCCACCCGGCCGTAATACGAGGCGAGGGGGCTGCCCTCCAGCAGGTCGCCCGCATCCACGACCACCACCTGACCGGGGTAGCGCGATCGGAGGCTGTCGACCACCGCCGCGGCCCGCGCGAGGCCACCCGGCCACGGCGCATTCTGGAGGTAGTCCCAGTGGGTGACGTAGCCATGGATGTCGGTCGTGGCGACGAGCACCACCCGGACCGTATCGGAGGGCGGGAGGACGAGTGCGGCGAGTAGTGGCAGGAGCATGGAGCAATATCCGGCGGAATGAACCGGTCGCGCAATGCGGCGGATCACACTGGCGGGCCGCCGGAGCCGCGGCCCTTGCGTCCGGCTTCGCCGCCTTGTATTCGTTTAGCCGCATATGACGCCCCCCCTCACCCCCCTCGAGCTGTTGACCGCCCTCGGTGAGCCGACGCGGTTGCGGATCGTGAATTGCCTGGCGGCCGCGCCGCTCTTCGTCTCGGACCTGCAGGCCCTGCTCGATGTACCGCAGCCGACCGTCTCCCGACACCTCAAAATTTTGCGCGAGGCCGATCTGGTCCGCGATACACCCATCGCGCAATTCGTCCTGTACCGCCTGCGGCGCCCCGGTACTGCGCTGGGCAAGGTGCTCGGCGCCGTCCTGGAAGCGGCGCAGCAGGACCCCGCCCTCGGGCTGGAACGCGCCGAAGCCCTGGTACGCAGCCGTCGCCACGCCCGTAACCGCCTAGAAAGCGATTTGGCCATATGACCCACCGCATCCTGGTCGTGGATGATGAGCCGGACATCACGGCACTGGTCGCCTACCATCTCGCCAAGGCCGGGTATCGTGTCTCGACCGCGGCCAACGGACCTGACGCGCTCAAGGCGGCGCGCGAGGAGCGGCCCGATCTCGTCATTCTTGACGTGATGCTGCCGGGCGTCTCGGGGTACGATGTGCTGGCGGAGCTGCGCCGGCGGGAGGAGACCAGGGACGTCGGCGTCATCCTCCTCACGGCGCGCCGGGAGGAGCCTGATCGTATCCGGGGCCTCTCCCTCGGCGCGGACGACTACCTCACCAAACCGTTCTCACCCACCGAGCTGGGACTGCGGGTCAACGCGCTGCTGCGTCGGCTCGCGGCGCCGGCGGTCTCGAGCGGGTCCAACCTCGCCGCGGGGCCGATCACCGTCGATCGGTCGGCGCATCGGGTCTCGGTGGACGGCAAGGAGATCGAGCTGACGGCGACCGAGTACAAGCTGCTGCTGACGCTGGTGGAGCGGCGCGGCCGGGTGCAGACCAGGCCGCAGCTGCTCGAATCGGTGTGGGAGGCGCAACCGGACATCCAGACCCGC
>JAWXBX010000297.1:0-14318 GCA_034440415.1 Gemmatimonadota bacterium
CGGCCACCACGCGGCCACCACGCGGCCACCACGCGGCCACCACGCGGCCACCACGCGGCCACCACGCGGCCACCACGCGGCCACCACGCGGCCACCACGTGGCCACCACGTGGCCACGACCCGGCCCCTACGGTCCGACTGCCGTGGCCAACCGGGCGTACGCGCTGTCCCCCGGCACCCCCTGCATCAGATCGGACAATGCGCGCACCGACGTCGCGATATCTCCCCCGTGCGCCTGATACCACCGCTCCAGCAGGTCGAGCCGGGTGCGGTAGATCGTCGAGGCGATCAGCCGGGCGTTGTTGATGGGCCGGTCGGCCATTGGGCCGATGGTGTAGGTACCAAGCGCCGCGCCAATGGGTCCCTGCAGCTGCTCCCGCGCCCAGCGCCCCATCTCCGAGCGCCCGGCATCGACCGCCACGGAATCCGTCGCCGCCGCATAGAGGCTGTCCAGCCGCCGCGACAGCTCGGCGTAGTACCCACTCAGCACCACCTCGTCCAGCCACCGCCGCGCGGCGCGGTCGGCCGCTTCCACCGACCCCCGCTGCCGGAAGAACTGCTCCGCGGCACGGTATCCCGCCAGCTGGGCGAAACTCTCGTTGAATGGGGTCGCACTTTTCACATACAGCGTGTTATGCGAGATCTCATGCATGACCGTCGCCACCAGCTCGACCGAGTCTTCGCTCATCGCGGTCGAGTAGAGCGGATCGTTGAACCAGCCGAGGGTGGAGAAGGCACCCGCCGGGCGGAGATAGACATCGTATCCGCGCGCCTCGAGGCGGGCGGCTTCCTTCCGCGCCATCTTCGGATCGAAGAACCCCTTGTACGGGATGCGGCCGACGATCGGGTACTTCCAGGTGTGGGGACAGAGACAGTTCCGCGGACTGGCGGAGAGGACCAGCAGCAGGGTATCCCGACCGACGTCCGCATAGGTCGTGTAGGTCTTCGCCGCTTTGAAGCCGAGGGATGCGGCAAAATCCCTGGCATCCAGCACCAGCTGGAGCGACTGTCGCGTGGCCGGCGTGGTCGCGGGGTCCTGGAGAATCTTCACGATCGGCTTGCGGGCCTCGAGGATCACGGTCTGCTCGATACCCGCACGGGTGAGGTACCGCACGTCCTCGCTCGCCACGTAGGCCGTGCCGTACCCCGCGATCAGCGCTCCGGCAATAATCAGCAGGATCATGCAACCCCGTCGCTGCATCAGATGGTGAACCGGAGGCCCATCCGGTGAATCTGGCTGCCCAGCCGGGTCCGGTGCTGCCAGGCATAATCGATATTGAAGCGGCTGAGGACGATACCGCCGCCAAGGGACCACTCCTTCTGGCCGGCGCCCTCGGGCGGAGCGCCATAGCCGGCGCGCGCCACCAGGCCGACCTTTCCCAATACCGCACCACCCTCAAGTCCGATGATCGTGCGCCGTGGTGCCCGGTCGGTCCAGATCACTTCCATCGTCGTCAACAGGCGGGCGGTGGACTGCGGATCGACGAAGTTGAACTCGAACCCCGCATGCTTGCTGACCGGCAATCGCAGCGGGCCGCCGTCGACCCGCCAGCTTCCGATGTTCTGCACCGAGAGGGCGAGATTCATGATATCAAAGACATGGATGCCGAGGCCGGCATCCATCGCGGCGGTGCGGCGGGTCGCGCTGCTCGAATCCGCCAGCGACACATACTTGAGCGTGCTGCCGAGCGCGAACAACCCGAAGCGGTAGACCGCCGAGGCGGTCCACTGCAGGTTGTCCTTGACCGCCGAGGTATCGCTGAAGCGGAGATAGTGTATCCCGCCGCCCAGGTTGAACTGGAACAGGCGCAACCCACCGGCGGCCATCGTTTCGACCGAGCCATCGGGATAGCGCTGCACCGCGCCTTCGATCGCGATATTGCGGATGGTGGCGAGGCCGGCCGGATTGATGAAGGTGGCGCTGGCGTCGCCCGCCAGCGCGACCCCTGCCCCGCCGAGGCCGGCGGCCCGGACCGAAACCGGCAGAGTGAGGATGAGCGGGGCGAGTGACACCTGGGGCTGCTGTGCCATCAGGGGAGCGGCACACAGCAGGAGCACGCTGGCACGCCGGGATGTCGCCCCGATGAGTTGTGACCTGCGCACTCCGGTCTGCCTCACTCCGACTCCTCGTTGCTGGCCCTCACCGCAGGCGCACCACCGCGTAGCGGGGCTGCACCGCGCCACTGTTGCGGATGTCCAGTCCGAGCGCGACCGCCGCGCCACTGGTGCCCTGCACAATTCGCAGATACACCCCAGACCCACCGCGCAAGATACCGCCGCTGGCGTAGTCGCTCCCGTCCGTCGAATCGGGTCGAAGCGGATAGGTCGGCGCCGGAAAGAGCGCGTCAAACGCGGCCGCCAGGTCCCAGCTCCGATAACCCAGCCGCCCACTCGGCTCGGTGAACCCGCCTCGGCTCTCGGCGAAATTGGCGAGATGCCACTGGCCCACCAGGGTACTGAAGCTGATGCCCGGCTGGAACAGCGCGGCTGCCGCTACGACATTCTGGCCGCCGGTTGTGGTGAGACCTCCCGGACTGCCGGCACCATTCAGCCGCCTGGTCATGTCGGTGCCGAGTACCGAATCCGTCGGCGACCGATCGGCGAGCCAGCGGACGAAGAGCCAGTTGGCGCCCCGCTCCGGCAGGCTCCCGTTGGACGTTCCCGCCTCGACCAGCGCGTAGGATTCAGGGCTGTTGAAGTAGTCCCGCGCATTCGACAGGTCATCCCGAACGTACTGCGTCAGGCAGTTTGTCGTGGGGCAGAACGCGTCAGGCACCAGTCGGCCGCCGAGCTCTTCGGCAAAGTGCGACAGCCCTTCGTTCAACCACGTCTCCTCCGCTTCTCCGCCGCCGAGGAGCACGTGACGGTTGTAGCTGATCATGTGCTGGAATTCATGGATGAACGTCCCGCCCAGTCTTCGCTGAACCTGGTCCTTGGCGAAACAGAGCGGCACACCGGGATCCGGCACGAGTCCGTAGAACACCTCGCCGCCATTCGAGTTCGGATCGTTGAGCAGGTCCAGGCCGAAGAAATAGCCGGCGATAAACTGCCCGGTCTGTGCGCAATTCGGTGAGAGAGCATTGATCCGGTCGGTCAGTAGCGCGATCACGACGCCGTTGCCGTCTATGTCCGATTCGCGCCCGAACGCCGTCGTGTCGATCGGATAGAGATACTGCTCGAACAGCGCGCCGATCGAATCGATATCCGTCTGGGTATAGCCCCCGGCCGGCACCGTGTCGTCGAGGAAGATGGCGCCGTGTGCCCCGACGAATTTCGCGGTCGCCCCGACCGTAACAAAGCTGGCGCAGGTCGCCGTCTTGCACACCTTGAAGCTGCGCTGGTCGCCCACCACCGGCGGGACCCGGACCGAAGGCCTTACCGACGGCGCCCGCCGGATCCCAATCTCCCGGGCGTAGACCCGTTCCCGCTCCCGCAGCATCAGGTCGAATGCGGTCTGGGCCGACGCCGATGCCCCCTGGACCAGGGCCGGCCGGCGCAGGGCCGGCACCGAGAAGGTGTCGGTCGTCGCCTGCAGGATGAAGTCGCTCTGCACGCCATTTGGTGTTTCCTGCCCGGCGGCGGAGAGCGCGACCACCAGATGCTCGGCACCCTGCGCGCCCGCCGCCGGGAGCCGGAGGCAGCCCTGTGTCAGGGCCGGATCGATGATGACCTGCGCACCCGCCGCCAGTGTGGTCGGGGCGACCCCGTCGCAGTCGATCGTGGTCGTTGGGCTGGTGTCACCCTTGCCGCACCCAAGCACCGCCAGCAGCAGCGGGAAAAGGGTGCCTGTGACGCAGGGGCGAGGAGCGGAAGGGGAGTTGGTCATGAGGCCGGGTGAGTGGAGGCAAGATAAAGCGCCACAAGGGTTTTTGACAATCATCGGAGCCGCCGATACCTTGCGGCCGTGACCCAGGAAACTTGGTTGGAACAGGTACGCTTTGGCCCCGACGGGCTGGTGCCAGTGGTGGCCCAGGACCGGCGGAACGGCGACCTGCTCATGGTGGCCTGGGCCGACCGTGAGTCGCTGGCGCGGACGCTGGCCACCGGACTCGCCCACTACTGGAGTCGGAGTCGAAAAGCCCTCTGGCAAAAGGGGGAGTCCTCCGGCCACACCCAGCACGTGGCGGAGATCCGGCTCGACTGCGATGCCGACACGGTGCTGTACCGGGTAGACCAGACCGGCCCGGCCTGTCACACCGGCGAGCCGACCTGCTTCTTTACCACGGTGCAGGCCGACGGTACCACCGCGACCGGTGCCGATCCCGGGGGCCACCTGCTGACCCGGCTGGCCACGACGATCGCCCGGCGGGCGGCAGACCGCACCCCGGGCTCGTATACAGTCCATCTGCTGGATCACGGTCTGGCGAAGGTCTCGCAAAAAGTGGGTGAAGAAGCGGTGGAGGTCCTGGTCGCGGCGCACGCCGAGGACGATGCCCGGCTGGCGGCGGAATTGGCGGATCTGCTCTTTCATCTGTTGGTGCTGTTGCAGGCGCGGGGCGTGCCGTTCGAGGCCGTTCTGCGCACGCTGGAATCACGGGAGAAATAAGCAGCCATGAGCCGTCAGCCATCAGCCTTCAGGGCTGACAGCTGATGGCTGACAGCTGACGGCTGAATCATGTCATTCGTCCATCTCCACACCCACTCCGAGTACTCCCTCCTCGATGGCGCCAACCGCATCCCGGAGCTGGTTGACCACGTCCTGAAGCTGGGCATGGACAGCCTCGCCGTCACCGACCACGGCAACCTGCACGCCGCCCGCACTTTCTACGACGAATCCAGGGCCCGGGGCCTCCGCCCGATCCTTGGTTTCGAGGCCTATCTCGCCTTCGGTTCCCGCACCAGCATCCAGAAACTCCCCAGCGCCCCCGCGCAGTACAGCCACCTCGTGCTGCTGGCGCGCAATCAGGCCGGGTACCGCAACCTCATTCGGCTCTCCTCGATCGGCTACCTCGAAGGCTTCTACCGCCGCCCGCGTATCGACAAGGAAGTCCTGAGCCAGTATTCCGAGGGCATCACCTGCCTGGCCGCCTGCCTCTCCGGCGAGGTGTCCCTCTACCTGCGGCAGGGCAACTACGAGGAGGCGAAGCGCTCGGCGGAGTATTTCGCCCGCACCTTTGGCGCGGGCAACTTCTGGCTCGAGGTGCAGCGTCACGGCATCCCGGCAGAGACTCAGGTCAACGAAGGGATGTTCCGTCTGGGGCAGGAGCTTGGTCTCGGCGTCGTGGCGACGAACGACGCGCACTACCTGAAGCGGGAGGATGCCGAAGCGCACGACGTGCTGCTCGCGATCGGCACGGGCGCCGAGCTGGACGACCCGAAGCGCTTTCGCTTCACCGGCGAGGAGTCCTACGTCAAGTCCGCCGCCGAAATGGCCGGACTCTTTCCGCAGCACCCCGAGGTCCTGTCGAACACCCAGCTGGTCGCCAATGCGTGCGAATTCAGCTTTGAGAAGAAGTACTTCGTGCCCGAGTTCCCCCGACCCGCCGGCATCGGGACGGAAGCGGAGCTGCTGGACGAGCTCGCCCGGCGCGGCGCCGAGGCGCGTTACGGTACGCCCCTCCCCGCCGCGGTCGCCGAACGGCTGGAGTTCGAGCTGTCGGTCATCAACAAGGCGGGCTACGCCGGTTACTTCCTCATCACCCAGGACTTCATCGCCGCCGCCAGGGAACGCGGCATCCCGGTGGGCCCGGGCCGCGGCTCGGCGGCCGGCTCGATCGTCGCCTATGCGCTCAAGATCACCAATGTCGACCCGCTCAAATTCGACCTGCTGTTCGAGCGGTTCCTCAACCCGGAGCGGGTGTCGATGCCCGACATCGACATCGACTTCTGCTTCGAGCGCCGGGGTGAGGTCATCGAATACGTCCGCCAGCGCTATGGCCGGAACAGCGTGGGACAGATCATCACCTTCGGGACACTGAAGGCGCGTGCGGCGCTGAAGGACGTCGCCCGTCTGCTCCGCATCCCGCCCGGCGAGGCCGACAAGCTCACCAAACTCATCCCCTCCGCGCCCGGCTTCTCGATGACGCTGGACGAAGCGATGAAGAAGGTGAAGGAATTCCGCGAGCTGGTGGCCACCAGCCCGCAGTACCAGCGGTGCGTGCAGCTGGCCAGCCGAATCGAGGGCATCAGCCGCCATGCCTCGGTGCATGCCGCCGGCGTGGTGATCGCACCGGGCCCGCTGAGCGAGTACATCCCGGTCTGCACCGCTCCCAACAAGGGGGCGGGCCAGTCGGCCGATGGCGAGGACTCCATCATCACGCAGTACGAGATGGGGCCGCTGGAAAAGGTCGGCATGCTCAAGATGGACATGCTCGGCCTCAAGACGCTCACCGTCATCCACGATGCGGTGCAGATGATCCAGGCGCGGCACGGCCGCCAGGTGGACATGGATGCGCTGGACCTGGAAGACCCCAGGGTCTACCAGCTGCTCCGCGCCGGCCGCACCGCCGGCATCTTCCAGTTCGAATCGGCACTGGCGACCGAAACACTGCGCAACATGAAGTGCGACCGCTTTGACGACCTGGTCGCCGCGAACGCGCTGCTCCGCCCGGGTCCGCTGGATACCGGGATGCACCTCGTGTTCATCAAGCGCAAACTGGGCCAGGAGGCGGTGACGTATCCGCACCCGTCGCTGCGCGAAGTGCTGGAGCCGACGTACGGCGTCATCACCTACCAGGAACAGGTGATGCGCATCGCGAATATCCTCGCCGGCTTCTCGCTCGCCGAAGCCGACGTGCTGCGCAAGGCTGTCGGCAAGAAGGATGCGGACCTCATCCGCGGCGAGCTGGGCCGGTTCGTGGAGCGCGCGGTCGCGCTCGGTCACCCGAAGAAGCTGGCCGACGAGCTCGCCACGCAGATCGAGACCTTCGGCCGCTACGGTTTCAACAAGTCGCACTCGGTGGCCTACTCGGTCCTGAGCTACCACACCGCATGGCTCAAGACCTACTATCCCGCCGAATTCATGGCCGCGCTGCTCAGTTCGGAAATCGGCAGCACCGACAAGGTGGTGCAGTACATCAATGAGGCGCGTGAACTGGGCCTCGAGGTGCTGCCGCCGGACGTGAATGAGTCCGGGTTCAAGTTCACCGTGACCGGCGACCGGCGCATCCGCTTCGGGCTCGGCGCCGTTCGCAATGTTGGTCGTGGCGCGATCGAGTCGATTATTCAGGGCCGGCAGCAGAGCGCCTACGCGACGCTCGACGATCTTGCCCGCCGGATCGACCTCAGGCTCTGCAACAAGCGGGTGCTGGACTCACTGATCGCGGCCGGGGCCCTGGATGGCCTCGAGGGACACCGCGCCCAGCTGGTGCAGGGTACCGAGGAGGCGCTGCGCGAGGCGCAGCTGCTGGCGCAGGAACTGGAGGCCGGCCAGGTGTCGCTGTTCGGCGAGGAGGCGACCCCGACGCATCCTTCCGGCACGACGCTGGTGGATGTGCCCGCCTGGTCGGAGCAGGAGCGCCTGACGAAAGAGAAGGAAGTCATCGGCTTCTTCATCTCTGGCCACCCGCTGGAGCGATTCCGCGCGGAAACGGAACTATTCGGCACTCGGACCACTGCCACACTCGGCCAGTGGAGCGAGCATCCGGTGACGATCGCGGCGGTCATCACCCAGGTGAAACGCCAGATCTCCAAGAAGACCGGAAAGGAATACGCCCGGATCATTCTCGAGGACTTTCACGGCACGGCCGAGGCCATCATCTTCCCCGACGCCTGGGCCAAACTCAACACGACCATCCGGGATGACCTCTCGGTGCTGCTGCACGGTGGCTACAGCAAACGGGATGAGGGAGAGGAGCGGGCACCGTTCGTGGTCGAAGGCGCCCGGCCGCTGGAGGAGCTCAGGACCTCGGGTGCCCTCGGGCTGGCACTGCGGTGGACGCTGGCCGGGGCACCAGCACTGGACAGCCTCAGCCAGGCGGTGGCGCTCCTGGTTGCGCACCCGGGCCCCGCTCCGCTCTATATTGAATGGAGCGACGGCAACGGCGAGCGGCTCCGCGCCCGGGCCCGTCGCGTCCGTATCTCCCCAGATGACGCACTGGTCCAAGACCTCCGGCGACTTCTGGGGCCGGAGGCGGTCGCTTTCGTAAAGGCGGGATGACATGGCCACGAACTACGCGCTCGACTTCGAGAAGCCGCTGCAGGAACTCGAGCGGCAGATCGAGGACCTGCAGAAGATGGGCGAGGACCAGGGTATCGACGTGGCGGAGGAGGCCCGCCTGCTGCAGGTGCGACTCAACACCCTCCGAGCGGAGATCTACGGTAACCTGGCCCCCATCCAGCGGGTCCAGGTCGCGCGGCATCCGCGCCGGCCGTACACCCTGGACTACCTCAGCACGATCTTCACCGATTTCATCGAGCTGCATGGCGACCGGCTGTTCCGCGACGATCCGGCGATCGTCGGTGGCTGGGCCCGCCTGGCGGGAGTGTCCGTCATGGTGATCGGCCACCAGAAGGGGCGCGACACCAAGGAGAATCTCAGGCGGAACTTCGGTATGGCGCACCCGGAAGGGTACCGGAAGGCGCTGCGCCTGATGAAGCTTGCGGCCAAGTTCAGTGCTCCCGTCATCACCCTGATCGACACCGACGGCGCCTACCCCGGACTGGGCGCCGAGGAACGGGGGCAGTCGGAAGCGCTGGCCCGGAATATCCTCGAAATGGCGGCCTTGCCCACACCGATCATCAGCACCGTGATCGGTGTCGGCGGCTCCGGCGGTGCACTGGCGCTGGGAGTGGCCGACCGGGTACTGATGTTCGAGAATTCGGTCTATTCCGTAATCTCCCCCGAAGGCTGCGCCGCCATTCTCTGGAAGGACGCCAGCCAGCGCGAGCGGGCCGCCGATGCCCTGCGACTGACCGCGCAGGACCTGCTCAAGTTCAAGCTGATCGACGAGATTATCGAGGAACCGATGGGGGGGGCGCACCTCGACCCCGACGCCACCGGCGAAGCACTGCGCGAAGCGCTGATCCGTCACGTCACGGAGTTGCGGAAGGTCCGCCCCGAAAAGCTGGTGCGCCGACGCGCCGAGAAGTACGCCGCGATGGGCGCGTTCACCGAGGCCTGATGCCGCAGACCGTCGAAGTCCGATTCAAGGGCACCCGCCGCGATTTCTTCCACTGGCCCGATGACCGTGAGCCGCTCCACCTCTCCGAATCGGTGGTGGTGGAAGCGGAGCGCGGGTTCGATTTCGGCCGGGTGCAGTCCGCCGGAGCTGTTGCGGAAAAGAAATGCAACAGCTGCACCAGCTGCGGAGTGGGCGAGGGTATCGCCGAGAGCCGGGCCGGCGGAACGGCGGTGGATCCGCCCGCCGACGCGACCAGCCCGCCGTCCGCCGCGCCTTCAGGACGCCGGACGATTGTCCGTCGCGCCTCCCAGGATGAGATCCGCCAGGCCAACGACCTGCGCCGCGCGGAGGAGGATGCCCGCCGCCAGGTGATCGAGAAGGTGCGCCACCACAAGCTCGACATGAAGGTGAGCGACACCGAGTGGCAGTGGGATCGCACCAAGCTCACCGTCTTTTTCACGGCGGAGAAGCGAGTCGATTTCCGCACTCTGGTGCGCGACCTCGCCAACGTCTTCCGCGCCCGCATCGATCTCCGGCAAATCGGCGTCCGGGATGAAGCGGCGCGCCTCAAGGGAGTGGGCCGCTGCGGCAGGGAGTATTGCTGCAGCACCTGGCTGGGCGAGCTCTCTCCCGTCAGCCTCTCCCTCGCGAAGGATCAGCACCTCTCGCTCAACCCGGCGCAGATCTCCGGCGGCTGTGGCCGCCTGCTCTGCTGTCTGCGGTACGAGCATGAGTTCTACGTCGCGGCCCGCAAGCGCTTCCCGCGCGAAGGCAAGATGCTGCAGACCGCACAGGGCGAGGAAAAAGTGGTCGCGGTCGACATCTTCCGCGAGCGCGTCTTCCTCCGCGGCGCCGATGGGAGCCGGATCATCCCGCTGATCGAGTTGCAGCAGGAGATCGAGCGCGGAGCTTCGGGCCCGGGGCCGGTCGAGAACCGGGAGCCGAGCCGGCCGCCGAGTCGCCAGCCTGCGGAGCGGTCGGCGCGCCGGCCACCCGAGCCGACGACGCGACGGAGCCCGGAGCCGCCCAACACCCGGCCGGCCACGTCCCCTCCGCCGCGTCAGAGCGCCAGGCAGGCGCCACCGCCGGCCGCAGCAGCGCCGCCACCTCCTGCAGCACCGCCCACGCCGGCCACGCCGGCACCGGCCGGCGACGCGACGGAGCCCCGTCGTCCCCGCCGACGGCGCCGGGGCCGCCGGGGTGGCCGGGGTGGCGGCGAAGGCTCCGCCCCCGCGTCGCCTGCACCCGAGGCATAGATGGCCCGCTTTTTCATCACGACCGCCATCGACTACGCCAATGGCGATCCGCACCTGGGGCATGCCTTTGAAAAGGTTGGCGCCGACTGCATCGCCCGGTACCGGCGGCTCCGGGGTGACGAGGTCTGGTTCCTCATCGGCATGGACGAGCACGGCCAGAAGGTCGCCCAGACCGCCGCCGACCGCGGCGTCTCGCCGCAGGCCCTGACCGACGAGGTCGCCGCCACCTTCCAGCGCACCTGGGCGCAACTCGACATCTCCAACGATCAGTTCATCCGCACCACCGCAGCACCACACAAGGCCGGTGTCGCGGATCTGATCGAGCGGATCTTCGCCCGCAACCCGGATGACTTCTACGAGAAGGCCTATACCGGCCAGTACTGTGTCGGGTGCGAAGCGTTCAAGAACGAGGCGGAGATCGTGGATGGCCACTGTGCGCTGCACCCGACCCGCACGCTGCAATGGGTGGAGGAGCGCAACTGGTTCTTCCGCCTCTCCCGCTACCAGAAGTTTCTCGAGCAGCTGTTCACGCAGCGCCCCGATTTCCTGCAGCCCGACATCCGCCGCAACGAAATCCTCGGCCTGCTGCGCCAGGGCCTGGACGATGTTTCCGCCAGCCGCAGCCGGGTGACCTGGGGCATTCCCTTCCCCCGCCCGATCAGCAGCGGCGAGGCGCAGACCACCTACGTCTGGTTTGATGCGCTCCCCAACTACTGGACCGCGACACTCTGTCCCGACAGTCGCGCCGCCTGGCCCGCCCAGCTGCACGTGATCGGAAAGGACATCACCCGGTTTCACTGCGTGATCTGGCCGGCCATGCTCGAAGCGGCGGGCCTCCCGCTCCCGGAGCGGGTGTGGGCGCACGGCTTCATCTACTATGGCGGAGACCGCTTCTCCAAGAGCGCTGGGGTGCAACTCGACCTGCAGGAGGCGATCGCACGGCACGGGGGAGACGCGCTGCGCTACTTTCTCCTCCGTGAGGTCGGATTCGCCAACGACGGCAATTTCACCTGGGAACGCTTCGACGAGCGCTACACCTCCGATCTCGCCGACGGGCTGGGCAATCTTGCGTCACGGACCCTCGCGATGGTCGAGAAGTACCGCGGCGGTACCGTCCCGGCCGGCCCGGACACGCCGCTGGACAACACTGGCCGCGGGAGCCTGCGTGACTACGCCGCGGCGATGGACCACCTCGACCTCCGCGGCGGTGCCGATGCGACTTGGGCCCTCGTGACCGCAGCCAACCAGTACATCGTGCAGGTAGCTCCCTGGGCCCTGGCCAAACAGGGCCACGATGAGGCGCTGGACGCCGCACTCGCGGCTCTGACCCGCTGCCTCCTCCGCCTGAGCGTACTCTCCGGGCCATTCCTTCCCCGAAAATCAGCCGAACTCCGGCAACACCTCGGGCAGGATGCGCTGGTCCCGGCATCGTGGGCCTCCGCCGAGACTCCTGAGGCATCCGGGCTACAGGTCAGGAAACCGGTAGGGCTCTTCCCCAAGCCAGAGCCACCAAATCCTTAACAGTAAACAACTTGGATGTGATTGAACTCACTTGACATCATCGGGACCGGGCCCCACCTTAGCCGCCCGGAGATGCCACGAGGTCGTGGAAGCCGCCGGGCACGGCTCTTCCTTCAGGAATGGCCAACGATCCTCGTGAGGCGCCGGAATGCCCGAACGGAAATGGACCCTCGTCGTTGTACCACCAGGCTCCGGCGCCTCGAAAGCAGTCGAGGTGTCCCAGCGTGTGCTCAAGGCCTCGGCGGGGATTATCGCCGTTCTGGGACTGGGTGCGCTGCTGCTTGGCTATGGGACCGTCTCTCGCACTGTGAATCTGCATCACGCCGCCGCGGTCGAGCAGGAGAATGTGCGCCTGGCCGAAGAGCTGGGCCGACTCCATGGCGAGCTGTCACTGCTGACCGATACCCTCCAGACGATCGCCGTCCGCGATTCGCGCATCCGGCTCCTCGCCAATCTTGAGCCGACCGATCCGACAGTATTGCAGGCCGGAATCGGCGGTCCGGTGGCACCCAGGCGGTCGCCCGTCCTGGCCAGCATCCTCGGCCGGCGCAGTGAAGAGATCCGGGTTGACCTCGGTGCGCTGATCCGGCGCGCCAATCTGCTCGCCGCCTCGTTCAGCGAGGCCCACGACAGCCTCGAGCATCACCGTGACCGCATGGCCGCAACACCGTCCATCCTGCCCACTACCGGCTGGCTCTCCAGCGCCTTCAGCGCGATGCGCGAACACCCCGTCCTGCATATCGCGCGACCGCACGAGGGGATCGATGTCTCCGCGCCGATGGGCACACCGATCCAGTCGCCCGCCGCGGGTCGCGTCGTCAAGACCGGATGGGAATCGGGCTATGGCAATGTGATCGTGATCAGTCACGGCTTCGGGCTCGAGACCAAGTTTGCCCACTGCTCCAAGCTGCTCGCACACACCGGCCAGCAGGTCGCCCGGGGCGAGGTGATCGCTCAGGTGGGCAATACCGGCCTCGCCACTGGCCCGCACCTGCACTACGAAGTGCACGTCAACGGCAAGCCGGTCGATCCGCTGCGGTATGTGCTGCCGGATGCGGTGGTGGACTAGCAGGTGGCAGGTGACAGCCAGCAGGAAAACAGGAAACCCCGTGAGGCAATCACCTCTCGGGGTTTCTCGCAGTTCTGCCACCTGCTCACTGCCACCTGCCGGTTACCAGCTCAGTTGAACTTCACCGCCGGCGGCGCATCCGTCCCGTCCTTGGCCTGGAAGTACACCCGCGGTGTTCCATGGCCGAACATCTTGGCGGTCAGGTTCTGCGGAAAGGTTCGGATATAGGCGTTGAACTGATTGACCGCCTCGTTGTAGTCCTGTCGCGCCGTGGCAATCCTGTTCTCGGTGCCGGTCAGCTCATCCTGCAGGGCGCGGAAGTTGGCGTCCGACTTGAGCTGCGGGTAGTTCTCCGAGATCGCCAGCAGTCGGCCGAGCGGGGCGTTGAGCGCCTGATTCGCCGTGGCCATGTCCTCAAGGTTACCGCTCTGCACCGAACCGGCGAGCTTGGCCCGTGCCTCGGCGACCTCGATGAAGATCGTCGATTCCTGCTTGGCGTAACCCTTGACGGTCTCGACCAGATTGGGAATCAGGTCTGCCCGCCGCTGCAGCTGGGCCGCGATCTGCCCCTGGGCCTTGTTGACCTGCTCATCCAGCGACTGGATCTGGTTGTAGCCGCAGCCGCTGGCCATGACGGCAAGGGCGACGACGAACCAGAGACGAAATGACCGCATCATGCCCGTTCTCCGTGCTGATAGTGATCCACAAAGCGCGCCGCCGATTCGACGGCCGCAAGATAATCCTGCCACTGCTCTGGCGTACACCGCCACGCACTGTCCCCGCGATTGCTCACCACCCGCCCGATCGCATCAGCGGGAAAGCCGGTGACCCGTGCCGCAGCGGCGATCAGCGCGGTCGGCTCCAGCGGGGGATTCTCTCCCACCAGTAGCACGACGCCACGACACAGCAGCATGATGGATCCCGCACTCCGCCGCAGCAGCTCGCTCATCTGGTCGATGTCGTCGCCGGCCACCGCCCATGCCTGTCTGAGGCGCATCAGCTTGCCGCGCAGCTCCCGCTCCACCGCCAGCCGGAGATCATGAGGCCGCACCACCAGTCCGAGGAGCGGATCGATACCCCGCAATACGTCGTAGCAGGTGTGCATCTCCGCGAGCTCGAGGGGATAGGCATCCGCGGAACGACCCCACTCCGCCACGGTGAAGATCAGCGGCACTCCGCCGGCCTCCTCCCGCCACCGGCGGAACGCCGGGCCGGCCGCGCGCAATAACCCCGGCGTGATCGCCGGCAGGACCAGCAGGATGTTGATATCGGACCAGCCGGGGATATGCTGCCCTCGCGCCGCCGATCCGAACAGCACTGCCGCATATCCTGCCGGCCACACCCGGTCCAGCTCACCGAGGAACTGGTCCACCCGTTTCTTCACCGCGGGCATCATCATCTCAGAAGCTC